>JAUCGE010000011.1 GCA_030377965.1 Desulfobacterales bacterium HSG16 | reverse complement strand
TGCTGCTGTCCTGGCTTTTATGACGGCAGGTTGTGGTCGTTTGTCGACTGAACCCATCTTCGATATCAAAAAAAATCTTTCCAATGTTCCTTCTTATTCCATCCTTTTGGAGGATATGAAACAGAAGGGTAATTTTTTCAAAGATTATTTTCATAAATATCGTGTGGTGCAGGAAAACGATTCCAATGTGACCGGCTGGATGGAGGTGTCCAAAGATTTTTATCGTCAGAACGAAAATTTTCTGGGCATGGTTCTGGCTGGCAGAGTAGATGGAAAAGATATAGCTACTGCGGCTCCGCCCGGTTATCAATATCTGGGAAATCCGACCTATGGCCGCTGGGTCAGCGATGGACGGGGTGGATCATTCTGGGAATTTTATGGAAAATACTCTCTCATGAGAGATTGCTTCGGTGGCTGGTATGGCCCTTCAATCAGTCGTGGCAGCTATAAGAAATACCGGGGTTACCATTCCCGCAAAAAACCCTACTTTGGTCTTAATAACAAATATGGCTCCAGTGGAAGTATCGTTAAAAAAACCCGACCTGACTTTTTTCGCAGGAGCCAGGTAACATCGGCCTCGAAAAAATCCTCTTTCAGTGACAAGGTCAGCAAGAGAATCGGCCGCAAACGGACAAGTATGCGAAGCCGATCCGGGGGAAAGGGAAAGTGATGTTGGACAAATTATTGACAGGCATCGTTCTTATAGCCAGTTTTTATCTGCTGTTTGTTATCGGAAAACTGGTTCATTCCCTGCTGCATCGGGAATATGACCTTACACACGAACTGGTCGAAAAAGATAATCCTGCTGTCGCTCTGGCTCTTACAGGCTATTATTTCGGGCTGGTCCTGGCTATAGGCGGAGCTTTGGTCGGACCGTCTAATGGAATCTATGAAGATATCATTGATCTTTTTATTTATGGCTTTTTGAGTATAATCCTGCTTAATATTTCCTGGTTTTTATGTGATAAGGTGATCTTGCACAGCTTTAAGATAAGTGATGAATTGATCAGGGATCAAAATCAGGGAACAGGTGCTGTTTCATTTGGCATGAGCATTGCCACAGGTCTGCTTATTTATGGCTCTGTTTCCGGGGAAGGCGGGAATATTTTTACTGCTATGGCTTTCTGGGGCATCGGCCAGATCGTCTTGATTGTGGCAGCCATCGTTTACAGCCGGCTCACTCCCTATGATGTCCATGATCAGATCGAAAAAGATAATGTTGCTGCTGGTGTCAGTTTTGCCGGTGTTCTGATTGCAACAGGACTTGTGGTCGGGCCTGCCGCTCAAAGCGATTTTGTATCATGGAAAGAAGATATTGTCGGATACCTTCTTGTAGTACTGGCAGGGCTTGTTCTTCTTCCACTGATCCGATTTCTGACTGACAAGATATTATTGCCCAAAGTCAGCCTGGCCGATGAAATCGCAAATCAGGAAACTCCAAACACGGGTGCTGCCTATATCGAAGCTTTCTCTTATATTGCGGCATCCTTTGCAATTTACTGGTGTGTCTGATTCCCGCAATTTCGGCTTCATTTTAAAGATAGCTCTTTTTGCCACCGGATGTGCAGGAATTGTGGCAGAATTCGTCTTGTCCACCCTTGCCAGCTATCTTATAGGCAATGCTATCTTCCAATGGACGATAGTCATGTCTCTCATGCTTTTTGCAATGGGACTTGGAAGCCGCGTCAGCCGATATATCCGCCACTCTCTTCTGGATGCCTTTATAATAGTAGAGTTCATCCTTTCCGTTGTTTGTGCGCTTTCTGCCATTACTGCCTACAGTCTTGCGGCTTTCACGGATTATGACGATCTTCTCATATATGCTCTGGCTTTTTCTATAGGTTTTTTAATTGGTCTTGAAATTCCCCTGGTCACACGTCTTAATGAAGCTTACGAGGAATTGAGAGTCAATATTTCTGCTGTAATGGAAAAAGATTATTATGGAGCGCTGGCTGGAGGGCTTATTTTTGCGTTTTTTGCGCTTCCTGTCCTGGGCCTGACTTACACTCCGGTTATTTTAGGGGCTGTCAATTTTTTCGTGGCATCCTTAATTCTGTGGCGTTTTTTTCATCTTGTACAGATAAAAAAAATTCTTGTGCCAGGTTTTGTGGTTTCAATGTTTGTGCTGATAGCAACCGGCCTTTTTGCCAGGCCGATTATAACTTACGGAGAACAGCTCAAATATGTGGACAAGATTGTCTATTCAGCACAGACTCCATACCAGAAAATTGTGATGACTCGCTGGAAAAATGACTACTGGCTTTACATAAACGGGCAGGAACAGTTTTCCACGGTGGATGAGGAGAAATATCACGAGCCTCTTGTGCATCCTGCTGTTTTTTTGAGCCACGATCCTTCGAATGTCCTTATCATGGGAGGAGGGGATGGGCTTGGCGCAAGAGAGGTCTTGAAACATGGTAATGTAAAGAAAGTCACCCTGGTGGATCTTGACCCTGAAATGACGAACCTTGCAATGACATCTCCCATATTGCAGGACATAAATAAAGGATCTATGGTTGATTCACGGATTTCTCTTGTTAATAAAGACGCAAGGGCTTTTATCGAAAATGATCAGAACATGTATGGAGTTATTATCATCGACCTGCCTGATCCTGATACAATTGACCTGATGCATGTATATTCTCTCAATTTTTATCGATTGATTCATCGGCGTTTAGCACGCGGAGGGATTATGGTAACCCAGGCAACCAGCCCGTTTTTTTCAAAAAAAGCTTTTTTATGTATTCTTGCTACCGTGAAAAAAGCAGGCTTTTCGACTCTGCCGTTTCATAATCCGATTCCGACTATGGGAGAATGGGGATGGGTTATGGGTGCAAGATCCGAAGATATCGACACTGACCGAATGAAAGAAATTTTGATGGCTGCACAATTTGAAAATATCGAGACAAGGTATATAAATCAGGATGCCATGATTTCCATGCTCCATTTTGGCAAAGGGGTTTTTGATGGAAAAAATTCATTGGATATCCAGATTAATACCGAATTTCATCCTGTGCTGTATAACTATTATCTTTCCGGTTCGTGGGGTGTATATTAAGCGGTGGGGTAGGGGATTTCTACCCGCGAATACGCTTTCCGCCCTATTGATAGTTTCTGTTTGTAAATGAGATAGTCTGTTTTAAAAGAATTTTCTTGAAGCTGTATAATGGTAAAATTTTTTGAGCATAACCTGATTTATATGTATTGAATTTTTTTTGTCGATTTCATGAAAATGGGCGGAATAATTATTTTAAGGATAAATAATATCTTAATATAACAGGGAAAAAGATTAATTCTTTCGAAAGATTGGCAGATAAAATAATGACAGCAGCAGATTGCAGGCTGGTTTTGCCGCCCTTTATGTGTTAAATCTCTTGACAAAAATGGGTTTTTTGAATATCAAGTCAAGAAAATAAGTAAAGGAAAAATGGCCGGTTTGCATCCTCATTAATAACAAAACGCCAGTGCGAAACACGGAGTGTCCCTATGGTTGAGAAAAGCAACAAAATTAAAGAAATTTTTTTGAGACCCGCTGTATTGAATGCGCTTGTCCTTGCCTGTATGATAGGGCTGCTGTGCAGTTGTGTGCATGTTCCTTCAAAACAGGAAATGGAACAGGACAGAGTGACCAATGCACAAGATGATGTGGAAATACTGAAACCGGGAACAGAGATCAATTTTGAAGATCCTCTCTCCCTAACCCAGGTAATCAAGATCGGTTTGAAATATAACCTGAAGCTGCGTATAGACAGGCTGAACCGTGAGATTGCAGATAAAAACACCCTGGCCGAGAAGCTGAGAATGCTGCCTTCCCTCAAAGCAGGAGCGGGGATAAGCTACAGGGATAAGCTCAGAAGAAGCGATGTCTATGACTGGCAGGACGACAGAGATCTTCCGGATACCACGGTTTCCGAATTAAAAGACAGCTTGAATGCAGATCTGACCCTGACCTGGAGTGTCCTGGATACAGTACTGGCTTCCGTGCGTTCAGGTCAGTACGAACTCAAGGAAGAGATTCTTGAACAGCGGATGGTCAGGGAAGAGCAGCAGCTTGCCCTTGATATTACCAGTGCTTACTGGCAGGCAGCGGCTGTGGAAGACGCTATCGACTATGTCAAGCATGTGGAAACCAAATTAAAAGATATAAAGACCAGAATTGATGAATCTGTAAAGAACAGGTCTCTTGATATGATGGTTGCAGCCGATGCTGAACTCAGGCTCAAGGAACTGGAACTGACCTTTCAGCAGCTCAAAGCCAATCTTTCTTCGTCACGGCTTGAATTGAGTCGATTGATGGGTATGAACCAGAATGTTCAATATACTCTCGAACGGCCGCCCATACTTCCTATTGTAAAGGCTCTGCCTCATACACAGGATCTTGATATCGACTCCCTTGAAGAATACGCGCTTTTACATCGGCCCGAATTGTTCGAGAGTGATCTTCAGTTACTTATTCAAAGGGAAGATGCAAAATCTGCTGTACTCTCCATGTTTCCTGGATTGAGCTTTTTTGCAGCCACTCATTATGACGATAACAGGCTTCTGCTTTCCAATACCTGGAACAGCGTAGGAGCTGGCATTGGATGGGAACTTCTGGAACTGCCGTCCAAATATGTGGAATATAAAGGCCGTAAAAAAGCAATTGATGTTGCCCATCATCAACGCCTGATGATGACCATAGGTGTTATCACTCAGGTTCATATAGCTTTGCTTGATTATGCTATAAAAGTTGACAGGTTCCGTCTGCTGGAAGAGACCTTTGGACTGTCTGACAAACTTCTTAATATGGCAAAGACAAAATATAATGCAAACAAACTGCCTGCAATGGCGGTTACTCAGCGGCATCTGGAAAAGATGGCAGCCAAGCTCAGGCGGGATGAGGCTGTTGTTGATCTTCTCGTAGCTCATAAACGGCTTTGTGTATCGCTTGGTGTATCACCTCTTGACTGCGATCAGGGTGTCCTGCCCTCCGGCAAAAGGGATTATGTATCAGACAATGCACAGTCAAAGCGCAGGTGGCAGTGTTCGAGTTGTAATTATATCCACACCGGCGCAACTCCTCCAGAACAATGCCCGGTTTGCAGCGTTGATAAGAGTAAGTTTTTCGAGATTGACGCAGAATCCTATGAACCGAAAAGAGCCGAAATTGATGAAGATATCAATCTCAAGCCCGAATTCAGGCTTGATTCCTCGGATGCTGATGGGGAAGATCTTGACTCATGGGGATCAAGCAGATCTCTTCCCCAGCCTGATGTCGCTGGATCTAACTCTTTGTATAAAAAGGGTTCGGCCAGAGGATTTTCAGGAAATGCTGCGGATAAATACCTGTGGAAAGTCCAGCTTGGATCTTTTGTGGCCGCAGGCGGGCCGGATAAAAGAATCGAGAAAATCAAAGATCTTGATATGAGATTCATGGACAGCAGGGATGCAAGGATTTCAACTTTCCGAGGCAAAGGAAGGCTGTTCAATCGGGTCAGAGTTCTGGGACTGACTCAAAAACAGGCAAAGGGGCTGGACAGGCAGTTGAAAGCAAAAGGAATGGAAAGCTGGATCATCCCCCCAAGCAGTACACACTGGTAAAAAAAGCGATGAATTCAGGGCGTTGTTTGAAATAAACCGCCTTGAATTCAGAATGCACAGCTAATTTAAGAAATTTACAGCCGTAGGCTCTACGGTGTCAGCTTGTGACATAGACAGTCTGGCCTGACTGATTAATCTGTCAAGCCAGGCTGTGATAATGATGAAGCAAAAAATTTCTCGTCATTTTTACAAATTAGTAAGAATGAGTACGAAGGAAGGAACAGGTAATTCCATGTTAAACCTGATGAAACTGGAAAACAGGATAGTTCTGGACGGTGCAGGGTTTTCAGATGCACTTGATCATTCTGCTGATTCGGATAATGACATTACACATGAGACTTCAAGTCTGCCGGATCAGGATGAAGGCTCGGAAAATTCGGATACTTCCCATATCAGTGATGCAGCCATGTTGCTGGCCGATTCGAATACGGATGAAAAAGGTACAGATGTAGTCCTGATCTCAAATCAGGCTCCTGATTACCAGACGCTTGCAGACAGTGTCGATCCTGACGCTCAGGTAATAATTTATGATGCTGCCGAAGAATCAGTGGAAGATGTCATTGCAAGGGTGACAGAAGTTTCAGAAAGCACTGGGAAGCCGATAAATTCTGTAACTATATTGTCTCATGGCGGTCAAGGTTTTTTCTTTTTTGGCAACGAGATTGTTTCCGCATCCAATTTTCAAAATAATTCAGATGTCTGGAACGCTCTTGATGAAGCCATGTCCGATTCCGGAAAGATTTATCTTTTCGGGTGTAACGTGGCTGATGGTTCGGGGCAGAGCCTGTTGGACAGTCTTTCCGAAGCTACTGGCGTTGATGTGTACGCATCCGACGATGCCAGTGGTGCGGGCGGGGACTGGGAGTTGGAAGCGAAGTCAAAAAATGCCGAAGATGGTATAGCACCGCCTGTTTCTGCGGAATCTCTGGCAGCATATGATCATGATCTGCTATTGTCTCACAGTGTTACAGGAACCAGCGTAGACGAGGATAGACCGGGTTTGGTTGGCATTTATCTATGGGGAGATGTCAGTCAGAATTCCCATTCGGCAGGTGATTTTCAGCTAACTGCTCCCCTGTCATACCCTATAAATAATTATAAGGTTTATTATGAGGGATTTACAACTGACCGTCCCATAGTAATAGAAGGTAAAGTCATTAGCGATTATCATAAGTGGACTATTGATTATCAACCTGATCATCATGAATCAGGTACGGTTAATTTTGGGTATACTTTGAATGGCATTTCAGGCACAAGTACCTTAACAATAGATCCAATAAATGACCCACCGGAAGTTGATGACGATACCTTCTATATAAAAGAAGATGCCGTCAATGGGACATTTGTAACTGTCAATCAACAAGGTGGCCAGACTGGTCAGGTCAATGCCTATGAAACACCAGCCACTGATGAACATGATACTCCGTTCACCTATACTATCATTGGTGGTGACGGACAGGGAATTTTCGAAATTGACAATGCTGGAAGGGTCAAACTTAGACAAGGGCCACTTGATTATGAAACCAAAGCTGAGTACAAGCTTCAGGTTGAGGTAAGAGATTCTGGTGGAGACCTTCATGAGGACGACAACTGGAACACCGGTGAAATAACCATCAGAATCGAGGATGTCCCGGAAGGTCCGGTAGTAGGAATTATTCCTGATCAACATACCAACGAGGATCAACCAGTTTCTGGAACACTGTCTCCTTATGTGACTGATCCTGACACACCAATCCAGAATCTTACGTTTCAGTTGGAATCAAACGCTTCTATCGGCAATGTCGTATTGAATTCTAACGGAACTTTCACATATACGCCGAATCCCAGTTACAATCATGATGATTTGAACGGTGCATATGATACTTTTAGATTCAGAGTTTCAGATGGGACTGAATCAGCTATTGGAACTGTCAGGGTTGACGTGACACCCGTAAATGACGAGCCGAGTTTTAATATCAACGATGCTGATAAAATCCTGCATGTGAACGAAGATGGTGAAGGGAATCAAAACGGGAGAACGTATCAAATAAATGCATGGACGAACAATTTTGATGAAGGGCCGTCTGTAAAACCACCTTATAATGAGGAAAATCAGTCTTATATAGATTTTCAGGTAACGACTACAGTCAACGAGGTGAGTGGCAATACAACACTTTTCGAACAAATGCCAGATATAGTCATTGCCAATACAGCCGAGAACAATGAAACCGGTACGTTGAAATTTAAACTGGCTGAAAATGCATATGGAAAAGCAACTGTTCGAGTGACACTTCAAGATAACGGTGGGACGGCAAACGGTGGTGATGATACGAGTCAGGAACTTGTATTTACGATTATAGTCGACCCTGTGAATGATCCTCCGAAGGTGGAACCCTCTTCCGGCAGCGCATGCTATGTTGAAAACGATGCTGCCAGAACAGTGGATTCTGGTATAAAAATTACCGATATCGACTCGGAAACGCTCTATGGAGCGACTGTCAAGATCACTGATAACTATCAGCCAGGGCAAGACGTATTGACGCTCAATAATACAGCGAATGGGAAGATTTCGTCCAATTTTGACAACGGAACCCTTACACTTACAGGGGGGGCGACAATACAAGAGTATCAGACGGCTCTTCAAAGCATAACGTATAAAAATGTCGATCCGACCGATAGCGATAAGTTGAATGACAATCCGACCCAGGGCATCAGGCAAGTTACTTTCGCTGTTACCGATACTCAGAATGGAATCCCTGATCTCAATTCAGAGAATGCTGGCACTCGACCTGTTTTTGTCGATGCCATCAATGATGGGCCTGAGCTTGAAAGTGAGGGGACAGTCGATTTTAAGAGCGATACAAAAGAAGTCATTGTAAACGACGGGCTTACTATCGATGATGTGGATGATGATTTCATGTCCGGCGCACAAATAAAAATTACAGTCGGTCATGAGTCAGGTGAAGATGTACTCAAATTTACCGAGACCGCCAATATTAAAATTCAATCCTGGAACGCACAGACAGGAACTCTGGTTTTGACCGGAGTTGCCAGCAAAGCCGAATATCAGGCAGCATTGCAAAGTGTTACATATGCCAATTCGGCAGATCAGCCAAGCGGGAAAACCAGAACCATTCAGTTTACGATAACCGATAATAATTCTGATGGGCAAGGGAATGGGGAAAGCCCGTGTAATACTAGCGTTATCGGCCCCTTGAGCGCTTCTGGGACGCGCACAGTGAATCTGTTTGAAGCACCCGATCCTGATCTGCACCCGAATATAGATCCAAGTGTGGGGGTTGGCGATCTGTGTTACGGTGAAAACGACCCTGAAAAGATTATGGCTGATCAATTCATTTTGAAAGATGAAGACAGCGGTGTAATGGCTGATGCCATGATGCAGATCACCAATAATTATGTAAACGGTGAAGATGTCTTGAGTTTCGAAAATACTGCCAATATTACCGGTGCATGGGATGCAGCCAGCGGAACCATGACCCTCACTGGTGATGCTACTGTTGCCGAATACCAGGCTGCCATACGCACGATTAAATATTTAAACCAGGGCGGTGAAACTCCGACTGAAAGTGTTCGAACGGTTACACTTACGGTTACAGACACCGACGGCTTGGAAGGCACGGATACCATGACTGTCACTGTTGATGCTGTAAACGATGCTCCTACTCTTACCACAGGCCAGACTTCCAATCTCGAATATACTGATGGGGATGGAAAAGTTGTAGTGGATGACACATTGACACTGGCGGATGTGGATGACACTCATATGACCAGCGCAACGGTTGCAATTGGTGATTATGTAGCAGGTGAGGAAACTCTTCATTTTGAGAATACTGCCAATATAACAGGAGAGTTTAAAGACGGTGTTCTGACTCTTACCGGAATAGCGACCAAAGCCGAATATCAGGCTGCCATAAGATCTGTTCAATACGAAAACACCGGAGATCTGAATCAACAGCGAGTCACAAAAACCATAACCTTCAATGTCTATGACAATAATTCTAAGGGTACTGGAAGTCGAGATTGTAGCTTTGTCGATCCGAGTGATCCTAATTATGATCCTGATAGGGACCCGGGCGGCATCCAGCCTGGTACAATCATCAAAACTATGGATGTGGGCGAATCCAACCCGAATCAGCCGGTAGAACCTCCGCCGCCGCGTCCAGATGGTGTATATCCCGATTCGAACAATCCGACTGCCAAACCATTCGATGATAATCTCGGCACGGATCAAACCTTTCCCGGTTCTGGCAGCGACACTGGGGGAATGATGGAAGGGACAAGAAGTCTTGGCGGGCCTGAAGAGGCCGGTGATGCTCCTCTCTGGAACGGATGCAGCCTTGAAGAAGCACTTAGAGAACACCTTGGATGTCGGTTCGCACCGGGGATTGATCCCTTGTCCAGATTCAGCGCTGTCAAGTGGGGAGATCTTGGATGGGCACCCCCCAGGCTGGAAGAAGAATTTGACCTGTACTCAAGGCTTTTCCTGAGACAGGCTGGTGATCCGGGCTTTGGAATTGAGCTTGGAGACCTGGCCCATAATCTGGGAGGGCAGGGTTCTTTTGAATCATTGTTTGCTGGTTCTGGCAATGAGAGTTTTAATGGCATGGGACCTGGCGAACTTCTGAAAGCTACAGGATGGGATAACCGTTCTTCAGCTTCATAGTCGAAGAATTTGGTGGGCAACACTTCGTTTTTGCCCACCCTACGAAAAAATATTACGGAATTTTTGCACAGGTACTTAGTAACAGATAATCGTATAATATCAAAGGGGGCGGTTTTCAATGAATCCGCCCCTTTAGGTTTTTTAAAAGACTTTTATTTTCAGAATTATCGACACGCAAGCTCTCCCCTATGACACAAACCCCTGACACACAGAAAAAGCAGGTAAAAGATCTTCTGCAGATTCCCTGGCTCGGTCTCAGGCCGGATTTAAAACTCCATCCGGGGCCTTTCGATCCTGACGGACAGCGTTCATGGGTTCTGGAAGATCCGGTACGCGGAAACAATTTTCGGCTTGGATACACAGAAGGTGAGCTTTTATTGTGCCTGACCATGGAAAAAGATCCAGATGAAGCTGCTATCCGATTGTATAAAGGTACAGCTCTGCGTCCTTCTGTGGAAGAAATGGCAGCATTTATCCAAATGCTTCAAAACGAATTTCTGGCTGTTCTGCCAAAAGATGAGGCAATAAAAAAAGAATTGGCAGCATCTGTAGCAGGGAATCCTTCTTTTTTCGGAAAACTGGTGCAGGGATCGATTTTTTTTCGTGTGCCGGTTATGAAGCCTGACAGATTTTTAACCAGAACACTTCCCTTTGTTTCCTGGCTCTGGGCTTTTCCTTTAAGAGTTTTTTATTCATTATGTGCGGTTTTGGGGCTGCTGCTCGTTTTTCAGAAAATCGAGCTTTATTTTGCAACCGTCAACTATCTTTTTACACCGCAGGGTTCTGCTGTTTTCATGCTCTGCCTGGCAATGCTCAAGATCGGCCATGAATTTGCTCATGCCTATGCAGCAAAAGCATTGGGGCTTCATGTCAGGACAATGGGTATTTTTTTTATTGTATTCTGGCCCCTTTTATATACTGACACTACCGATGCATGGAAGATCCCAAATCGACGGACGCGAATGTGGATCAGCGGGGCAGGGGTGTTGTTTGAAGGAGTTGTTGCCGGAATTTCTTTGATGCTGTGGTATCTTATACCGGACGGAATATTACGCAGCCTCATGTTTTTTTTATCAGGGACTTCACTTGTATCCACAGTTTTTGTCAACCTCAATCCATTCATGCGATTTGACGGATATTATCTGCTCATGGACTATTGGGGGATTGATAATTTAAAGACCCGTTCTTTTTCCATGCTGCGTTACACATTGCGAAAAATGTGCTTTGGATGGAAAAGTCCCGCACCTGAAATTCATCCTCATCGCAGGGGGATGGTAGTATATGGAGTTCTTGCCATGTTATACAGGCTTCTGATCGGATTTTCCATTGCAATGTCCGTATATTATCTTTTTATCCCCGAATTGGGGATTTTCATGCTTTTGATGGTGCTGTGGCTTTTTGTTGTCAAGCCGACTGTCAAAGAAATAAATATGGTTTTAAAAAACCGGAGACTTATTGGCTCCTGGTTTAAAACAGGTGTGACACTTGTCGGCCTAATAGTTTTTTTCGGAATGTTTTTCATTCCGCTCCCTCATTTTCAGAAACTGCCGTGTCTTGTACTCAATAAAGATACCATACCTGTCCATGCGCCGGACAAAGGCCGAATTGATACTTTATTGCCTGAAAATGGCAGGGATGTGAAAGCCGGCGAACTGATTACGCGAATTTCGAGCGACTGGCTGGAATTCGAAGCCCGAAAGCTCAGATTTGATCTTGCTCAGATAAAGGCTTCTATTAAGGGTGTAAGAAGCGGTGGAAAGGAAGGTGCCTACCGCAAGTGGTTGATGGCGGAAGAAGAGCGGCTGTCAGCAGCGCTGGAAAAAACAGATCAGGCTATTGCCCAGCTTGAGATTCGCGCTCCGGAAAAAGGCAGGATCATGGATGTCAATCAGGATCTTTACAAAGGCGCTTTTATTACAAAAGGAACCTGGCTTTTTACCATTTCAAATCCTCTGGATTTTGAAGCAAGAGCTTTTGTTCATGAAAATCTTGCCGGGAAAATAACCGAATCTGATATAGAGGTTGCAAAGGTGCGGTTTCTCGATCCAGATCTTCCAAAATTGAAAGCCGAATTCAAAGAAAAAAGTTTTTTCCCGGTTTATTACCTTCCTAATGAAAGCTTGCTTGATGTTGCCGGAGGCCAGATTCTGTCTGTCCCTGACACAATGGGCAACAGGCCCAGAGATGCTCATTTTATGTACATGTTCGACATTGAAAAACCAAAAGATTTTCTTCTTCAACTACCCTATGGCATGCCTTCGGGTATTATTGTAAAAACCCATGCCCGATCCCTTATTATGATTGGCATGGATCGTATCTGGAAACATCTGACCCAAAAAGGAGTTTTTTAAATGCGTATCAGTATCAATCCGATATTTCGGACTCTCATGATTTTTTGTACCCTTGGATTTATCCTGTTTTCAGGTACTTTTGTTTTTGCACAACAATCTTTTCCGGTAATATTCGAATCCACGCGAAAAGCCGTGCTGTCAGCACAACTTGCTGGTGTTCTGACCAGTATCAAATATGAAGTAGGAGCCTATGTCAAAAAAGGAAAGGCCATTGCCCGGATTGACACCCGTGAGCTTCAACTGAGAAAAAAACGAGCGAATCTTTCCGCAAAACATTTAAAAGTTCAAGTAGAAGATCTGGAAAGACTGATTCAAAGCGGGCTTGCGACAAATGAAGACCTTGCTAAAGCCCGTATGGAAAGGGATGTGAGCCGAACGGACATATCGATATTGAAACTTCAGATATCCAAATCTGGAATTTATGCTCCCTTTAGCTGTGTGCTGGTTCGCAGAATGGCCCAGCCTCACGAGTGGGTAACAGCTGGGCAGCCGGTAGTGGAAGTCATAGATCCGTCAAAATTAAAAGCGGTCGGAAACATTCCATCACAGATGGCTGTGACTATGAAAAAAGGAGATAAACATACCTTTTATATAACAGACCTGGATATATCGGTTGAAGGAACAGTGCTTGCAGTAGTTCCGATAGTGGATGAACTCAGTAATACCGCCCAGGTGGTCTGGAAAGTTGAAAAAGGAAAAACAAAGCTTATGGCCGGTATGAAAGGAGAAGTCCGTTTTGACCGGGAATGATACATCATTGAACCAGCCGCCATCCGATTCTTCGACTGTATCCGGTATTGCCGGGCAGGCAACGGCTAAAGCGAACGGAGTCAATCGGCAGATGAGAATAAAACCGGACATGTCAAGAGAGATGGTTCTGGTCAGATTCATTCATCTTTGTTCCGATGTACTGGCAGGTTCATCATCCAGAGAATCGGCTGCCATCATAGTCAATCGAGTATCGGAACTGGTTCGCGCAGATCGCGTGGTTATTGTAAACCTGCATGAAAAAGATGCTGTTCATACTGTGACAGGCGGTGGTGCTGCTGCCCAGGACAGTGCATTCGCCGATGCTGTCATCACAGCTCGAAAACGGTATAAAGACAGGCTTGATGCAGTCGTGATAGAAAAAAACGATGGAGAAGATGATTCTCCTATTGAAAAAATAAGGCAGGCAATGGGAGGCACTCAAATATTGTGGCTTCCTTTATGGCTGGATAAGGAAAATAAAAAAGCTCCGGTGTACGCTCTCTGGCTGGAAAGATGGCAGGGTTTGAAATGGCAGCCGGATGATGTAGAATTGTTGAAACGTTCCGCTCTTTTTTTCGGACACGGGCTGCTGGAAAAACGTCATAAACCTTCTTTGAAACGTTGGTTTGTTAAACTGGGCGCAGCCTTTGTCCTGCTTGTCCTGATGGCCATGCCGATAACATCGAGTGTTACCGCTCCGGTTCGTATAGATGCAGACAGGCCCCATTATATTTTTGCTCCTATGGATGGTATATTGAAAAATCTTCTGGTTCGGCCAGGATCGGAAGTGAAGGAAGACGATGTATTGTTTCAATATGACCCCAGAGTTCTTGACAAACGTCTTGAGGAAGCCAGACAGAACGTATTGGTTGCAAAAGCCAAGCTGGATCGCCTTGAAGGAGCTGCCCACAGGGATTCTCAGGCAAGAGCGGAGTTGCCGGTGCAAAAACTCGAAGTCGAGCGGGCGGAAAGTAATGTAGGGTATTTTGAGGAACAACTGGCTCGGTCAAAAGTTAAAACAGCAAAGTCCGGTGTGATCGTTTTAGATGATCCTGACAGACTAATTGGCGCGGCACTTCAGACCGGACAGGCAGTTTTGAGCGTGGCCGATCCCTTGCGGACAAAACTGCAAATCATGATTCCGGCTTCAGACGTAGGGTTTGTCAAAAAAGGGGCGCAGGTCAAGATCAGGCTCGATAGTGATCCTTTTACCACATATTCGGCAACTATTGTCCGAATTGGCTTTGATATCCGTCTGTTTGAAAACCAGATACCGTCCGTAATGGCCGAAGCTAAATGGAATGAGCAGAATATGAAAATCAGACCGGGGCAGAGAGGATCTGCGAAAATATTCGGCAAATCTACCTGCCTTGGAATTCAGATAATGAGAAAGCCTGTCATTGCCATCAGATCTATAACGGGTTTTTAGATTCTTGTCAGAAACATGGGGAGCAGCGCTTTATAGCGCAGTAATCCCCATGTCACCAATGTGCCTTAAACTCATGGAATCCTTGCCTGGGCAGGCAGAAATTCAAGTGATTCGGGTACATCAATTCCCAGCAGCATGGCAATATTAACCCAATTGCCGTTTATCTTTGTATAATAATATTTTATATTGATCCTTCTTCCGTTTACATAAACAGAATATCCTGATCCGGCCTGTTTCACAGATACCCGCTTGACACTTATATGACGCCACATCGTATCTCCACAGGGAGGGCAGAATTTTCTCAGGGTTTTCCCCATACGTATGATCTGGCTGGCCCGTATAGCATCCGCTCTGTCCAGGCAAGCCCCCTGTGAGGCAAAGATTGATATAAAACCTATAATGATAATAATATCAATGCAAACCACTTTTTTTATCATGATAATCTCCTTTTTTACTAAAATTTCGATTCAACCTGACAACTGCTCTGACGGACAAAATTTGAATAGAGAGATACCAGGCTTTGTTTATAACTCATTTATTTATAAATTATTATTTCATCAATCTGACTTTGAAATCAATTCTGTAGGGCGTGTAATCAAGCAGAGGAATATCCTACTTGAGGATAATTAATTTCCTACCTTATATATAATGTGGACGGGCTTTGTTGATAAAATGTTTAATATCAGGGAAATAGATAAGTAATTTTTGCACATCATATGACATTTTTTGTATTTTTCCTTTGACAATCAAAGGAAATCGCTTTAGAAAGTTAATGTTAACGTAAAAAAAAAGTGCTTTTTACCGCCGCATTCTCTGCTGCTCTGATTCAAAATCTCTGACATGCATTTTATTTAAGGGAATATGATATGAGTGGGGATTTTGGCCTGATATTGCTTTATCTTAAATATATTCTGTAATAAGCAATTATCAAAAAAACAGATAATTTTATGATGTATGACTCCCGAAAATCAGGAAGGATGGAGAACACCATGTGCATTGTCAAAAGTTGTGTTATCTTAATTTTGTTAGCGGCTTTTTTAATCTGTCCCGCCTTTGCAGGACAGCAGGGCAGGGTTGCTCTGCTGATTGGAAATGAAGATTATCGTTCTTCGCCATTACTCAATCCAGTCAACGATGCAAATGGTATGGGAGATGTTCTCGAAGGATTGGGTTTTACAGTGAGTGTTCGTAAAAACCTCAATTGGCAGGAGATGAATGAAGCTATTGTTGACTTTGGCGGGAAAATGAAAAACAGTGAACTCTGTTTATTTTATTATGCTGGTCATGGAGTACAGATTGATGGTAAAAATTATCTGATACCTGTTGATTCTGATATCCGCCATGAAAAAGAGGTGAAATACAAGGCCATTGATGCGGAACTGGTTCTTGCAGAGATGGGTAATTCGGAAAATCGAACCAATATCGTCATTCTTGATGCCTGCCGGGGAAATCCTTTTTCATCAAAGTTTCGGACATCCTCAAAAGGGTTAACCCATATGGCTGCACCTTCTGGAACTTTAATAGCGTATTCCACCGGGCCGGGCAAAAAAGCTGGTGATGGCAGCAGAAATCACAGCCTCTACACAGAGGAACTTATCAAACATATTGAAATACCCGGATCAAGACTTGTCGATGTTTTCAGCCAGGTCAGAAAGGCCGTCAGGGAGCGTACTGGAGGAAGGCAGATTCCATGGGAATCGACATCTCTGGAAGGGGCGGTTTATTTGGGAAAAGTAGAAAGTGCTGAATTGCCTGTGTCAAAACCTGTATCTGTGTCTCAAAGCCTAAAAGTTGATAAGAAAGCAAAAACAAAAATTAATCTGGCCCAGTCAGAGACTGTAATCAAAGAAGCTGTTTTTGATCAGCCGCCAGCAGGCGCAATGAAAATAGATACTGTCACGCAGATGAATTTTTCATGGATTCCCGGTGGGTGTTACCCTATGGGATGCGGTTCGTGGACAGATACTTGTGATGCCGATGAGAAGCCAGTTCACAAAGTGTGTGTTGATGGTCTCTGGGTCGGTATTTATGAAGTGACATATAAGCAGTTTTTGATATTTTTGAATGAAGTCAATGATCCTGGCCTTGAAGGTGAAGCCTGGTTTCAAACCCGTGACAACGACCCCGAAGGTCTGATTCTTTCAGGAGTTGACGGCTATACTGTAGAAGCTAAATACTTAAATCATCCTGTGACCAATGTGTCCTGGTATGGTGCTAAAGCCTTTGTTAGCTGGCTTTCCAATAAGACAGGAAATGATTTTAACCTGCCCACGGAGGCAGAATGGGAATATATTGCCAGAAGCGGCGGTTTGAAGGAAAAATATGCCGGAGGCGATGATATCGAATCTGTTGCCTGGTGTGTTCTGCCTGGACAGCAACCTGATTCAATGCCCCATGTAGTAGGCACAAAATCTCCGAATGGTCTCGGTATCTATGACATGAGCGGAAATGTCTGGGAATGGTGCAGGGATATTTATCGTGAAGCAGCCTATGCAAAACACGAAGTTGACAATCCTGTAGAATATATAGTCAACACATATAAGGGTAATGGATCAGCCCGTGTGATCAGAGGAGGCAGCTTCCTGTATGATTCCAGGTATTCTCGCAGCTCAAACCGGGGCAGCCATTGGATTGCAGGGCATACCTCCGATCTTGGGTTCAGGGTTGTGATGCGTGCAGCGGATCAGGTTCTGGCTATGAATAACTAAGGGCTTTCCCAATAAATAAAATACTCGATATTGCAGGGCGGGGGTTCCGCCCTGCCATTTTTTTGGGTGGCAACGCTTCGCTTTGCCCACCCGACGAAGAATGTCACGGAATTTCTGCACAAAGACCTCCGAGGTTTTCAAAACCTCGGAGGTCTTCTGTCTTTGGGAAACTGCGAATTAAGGGTATCACCCCGATTGTGGTACGTATAAGTTAAGGGCAGAGCCAAATGAAACTTGCTCTCACTGATTTGAAACAGAAAACAGCAGCCTTAAGTTCTGACAGTATATATTATATATGTGATTGGGTGCCTGTGCATAAATTTTGCGAGATTTTTTGACGGACACTTGCAGGACACTTTTGCCCGATAATTACCCAGAACTGTTCTGCTATATTTTTCTTTGATTTCAATATGTTAAGCTATTTTCAAATATTTGATTGACAATTCTGTCCGGTTTTTATATCTATCATTCAATTATCATATTTTCACATTAAAATATCTGAAAACTTGATTATAGCTGCTTAAACAAGCTCTTATATCCGAAATTTTCCTTGTGCATCACAACAAAAAATTTACTAATTTTGTGAATCAATTTTTTGTTCAATACCATAAGTTTTTTATATTCAGCATGTTCCCACGCACGGAAAAACTCAAGCCAAGGAGGAAAAGAATGAAAGGTATGATGAATTTTTTCACATCGGTTAAACACAACAATATTGTAATCACCGGACTTATCTGTGTAATATGCATCGGGTTCTCTTTTCAGGCGAATGCTGAAGAGGGAAAACTAAAAAAATGCCTTATTGTGGCCTCTTATCACATGGAATTTCCCGGACAGCGTCTGAAAGTCGAAGGTGCGCGCGCTGTGCTGAAAGGCAAATGTGAAATCAGGCAGTTCGACATGGACACAAAACGAAATCCGGCCCCTGAATTTTGCAGAAAAAAAGCTCTTGAAGCCAAAGCCCTGATCGAATCATGGAACCCGGATGTTGTCATAGCGATTGAGGATAATGCTTCAAAATACCTTGTAAAACCCTATTTTAAAGATGCGAAAATTCCTTTTGTGTTCAGCGGAGTAGACTGGACCGCAAAGGAATACGCTTATCCCTATTCCAATGCCACCGGAATGATTGAAACCTTCCCGACAAAACAACTCATAAAACAGATCAAACGAATCATACCGGATGTTAAAACAGGCGTGTGCATAAGAGGAGACCGTTTATCGGAAAAAAAGTGCTATCAGCGATATAAACGGGCTTACAGAAAATTCAATATAGAAGTTACTGACCGCCCTGTAAGGTCTTTTGATGAATTTAAAAAGGCTTATACAGATGCCCTGGCTTCCGATTTTATTATTTTCCAGAATTATTCGGGCATCAAAGGCTGGGACGATGCAGAGGCAAAAAAATTCATCTTGGATAATTCTGAAAAACTTGTTGTCAGTCAATTGAAGTGGATGGCTGATTTTTCGATGGTTTCAATTACCCAGGTGATCGAAGAACAAGGCGAATATGCGGCAGAAGTTGCACTGAAAATTCTGGAAGGAGCAAATCCCGATGATTTTCCGATCATTGCAAATCGTAAATGGAATATCTATATAAACAAGCCTCTGCTGGAAAAGGTCGGGATCAAAATACCCCGCGACCTTCTTCACAAGGCTGAAAGGGTGAAGTAAGCCGAGCAGAGGCAGAATTTCAGGCCATTCAGAGGGTTTTTGAAAATTTCGATTTTTGATTGAGTTCAAGGAAGGTGAAAATTTCAACCGCAGGAATACATAGAGTATTTTTATGATTGAAATTTGAATCTGAAGCGGAAAACGGGCAAAAAAGGGATTTTTCAAACACGCTCTCAGACGTACAGGAGGTATTGATGCGATACAAAAATATTTTTATCCTGGTCGTGGTATTTCTCACTATAAGTATGCGGGCTGATGCCCGGGAGGACAAGCTAGGAAAATGTCTTTTCGTAACATCCTATCACAAAGGGTATGCATGGCAGGACGGCATCGAAAAAGGACTCCGTTCTGTATTGGAAGGCAAATGTGAAATCAGGCAGTTCGACATGGACACCAAACGGAACCCTTCACCTGAATTCTGCCGACAGAAGGCTCTTGAAGCCAAAGCACTGATCGAATCCTGGAAACCGGATATCGTGATTGCGTCCGATGACAATGCATCCAAGTATCTTGTGGCCCCTTATTTCAAGGATGCAAAGCTCCCCTTTGTATTCTGCGGTGTCAACTGGACGGCAGAAGAATATGGCTACCCTTATTCCAATGTGACCGGAATGATCGAGATCTCGCCCATCAGACCCATGATCAAAGCCCTCACACAGATCATGCCGGGAGCAAAAACGGGTGCATGCCTTATACCGGATCGCCTTACCCCGATCAAATCAGCGCAGCGACTTAAAAAGATCTTCGATACCGCCGGAATTACACTCTCCGCTCAAAAGGTCAACACAATGGATGATTTTAAAAAAAAATTCATTGAAGCTCAGGATGCTGATTTTATTATGCTGTTGAATAATTCCGGAGTGAATGACTGGGATAAGAACAGGGCCGGAGACATCGTGCTGAAGCATTCCCGGAAACTAACCCTGACACTCAACAGATGGATGATGCCTTATGCGATGTTGGGGATGACGACCGTTCCCGAAGAACAGGGGGAATACGCTGCAGAGGTTGCCCTGAATATATTGGAGGGAAACCGACCCGGAGATATCCCTGTGATTGCAAATCGCAAACGGGATACGTATGTGAATAAAACGCTTTTAAAAACAGCCGGAATCAGTCTTCCGACAAGCATTCTTCAACAGGCGAAAACGACGGATTGACCCGAGGAGATTTGGAATATGTTCTCACGCACACTGAAAGAGCTTATGATAACTATCGGAATCGGCGGAACTGTGACAGCGATACTGATGGCTCTCTCATGGCATTATGTCATGAATCACGAGCATGAAGTCTTTGAATATGAAGCCGGCCGTATACAGGAGTCGGTGACTGAGAGTGTAAAACTGGCGAATGCGGTGGCCCAGAGCATGCAGGCCCTGTTTCACTCAACCGGGCATGTGGATGCGGATCAGTTCCGTATCTTTTCCAAGGAGATATTCTCCCGCTATCCGTTCATCATATCTGCCATGTATTGCATGCGGGTTTATCGCCAGGAACGTCAGGAGTTTGAAGAAGAACAGCAGGACTGGGGATTTATCACATTTCAGATTACCGAGCATGATCAAAAACAAAAACGGAAGCCTGCCGCAGAACGTGAACACTATTTTCCCGTAATCTACAAAGAGCCTTTTTCCCCGATAAGCGCTTCTCTTATCGGATATGATATTCTTTCCGACCCTGATTTTCATGAAAGTACCCGGAAAGCCGCTGCAGCGGGCATCCCCATATCTTCTGTCCCGACCGGGCGGAAAGAGGGAACATCGCGAGGGTACGAGCTTTTTATTGCCACTTACGAGGGCAAGCAGATGCCCGGCATCTCGGAAGCCCGAAAACAGAAGGCAAACGGCCTGATCTCGTTGACCATATATCCCGAAAGGATGTTTGACAAAGAAAAGATGCCTCCGTATCTCTCCCTTGAACTTGATATGTTTTCCACAGAATCAGGCAGCCTATCGTCGGAATTGTTTCGGTTTTTGCCGGAAACATCGGAATCGAATTCCCCGTTTTCAATATTGGCTGCAAGACACAATATCTGGATATCAAAGCAGCAGCGACTTCGCCTCACGCTCTCAAAATCACTCTATTTTCGGAAAATCAATCTGTGGCTGCCGGTCTCTGCACTGGTAACGGGCATTGTTCTCTGTGCGGGTTTTTTCATCATTCTCAGAGGGCGGGGAAAACTCAGACGCCTCCACTTGAGCCGTATGAAGGCCGAGACCGAAGCAAAGCTGCTGGCACAGGAGATGGATCTAGCGAGGCGTATCCAGACTTCGCTCCTGCCGACGTTTACAAGGAATATTCACCAGGATTTTGAAACTGCCGCGACCATGGTGACAGCAGATAAGGTGGGCGGGGATTTTTATGATATAAGCCTTGACAGATCCGGTAATCTCTGGCTTGCCATTGGAGATGTGTCCGGCCACGGAGTTACGCCCGGTCTTATCATGATGATGGCCCAGACAGTTCATGCAACCATAACCGCCAATCTTGACTGCGATGCACGGGATGTTGTCGTTAAAATCAATGAAGTACTGTTTACAAATGTTAATGAAAGGCTGAAAGAAAACCATTTTATGACATTCAACGCCCTGAAATACTTGGGATATGGAAGATTCGAACATGCCGGGGCGCATCTGAGAATCATTGTTTACCGCCAAGAGGAGGATCAATACGAACTGATCCGGACAAAGGGGGTTTATCTGAATTTTAAAAAAGATATATCCAAAATTACAAAAAATTCGTATTTTGAACTGGGCAAGGGAGATGTCATGGTTCTATACACCGACGGCCTGACCGAGTCGGAAAACCCGGACGGCGAAATGCTTGATATCAACAGACTTGCAGAAATGATAAAAAGATATGCCCACCAGGAAGCCGAGGCCATGAAAGAAAATATCATGGCAGATGTTCTGGACTGGTGTGACAACAGAAGAGAAGATGATATGACGCTGGTAATTGTGAAAAGAAAAGAGGATTTGGACGGCTGAAAATAAAAGGATTGTGATCGGAGATTTTATTGCGCCCGAAAAAAATTCTCGATAGTGAAGGAAAGTCTATAGCAGTCCCATCACATGGGACAATGTCATCCTTTATGGAGAATATGTATTAAATCGAATGCTTATCGAAATATAAAATTCTTAGCGTACATGAATACACGAATCGGGGTGATACCCTGATTATCAAAAAAATGACTTTGGAAAAATGTTATGAAATTTATGCACAGATACTGTTTATGGAGTGAAATTAACTTGTAACGCCCCTCCTTTTTTGGGCTGCTTGTCTTGCAGCTTTTCTTTTCTTTTATTGATGGATCGAAGCTTATTTTTTGCTTTGTCTGACGCTGCTGTATTCGGATATTTACGTATAACTTCATCCAGAAACAGACGGGCATTTTCAGGATCATCCAGAGCCAGATAGGCAAAAGAGGCTTTTAAGAGAGCGTCTGGTAACTTATTGCCAGCAGGATATCTTTTTATAACTTCCTTGAATGTTACCACTGCTTCATAAAAATTGTTCTGAGAATAAAGGCACTCTCCTGCCCAGTACAGAGCATTGTCTGCCAGATAGTGGCGAGGATATTTTTTAACAAGGGTATTAAAAAATGCTCTTGCTTTTTGATATCGTCTGTTGTTGAAAGCGTTCATCCCTTTGCTATACAGCTTTTTTGCCTTGGATGTCTGGCCAGATATTTGATCGGCAGATTTACTGACCCGCTTATTTTTATCTGGTTTTACTACTATTTGTTTTACTACTCTTTGTTTTTTTTTCTTCGTTACCTTTTTTTCATAGCGCCGGATTGATGAGATCCGTCGTTTTGGCCGTTGTTTTTTAGCTTTTCTTTTTTTCAGGCTTCTTTTTATATCCTGCGCCCAGTCAGCCACCTGTTTTGCATGGGGATGGTCTGGCCAGTCCCGTAGAAAACGGTGAAAAAGCAACATCGCTTCATTATATCGTTTCTCATTGTATGCCTCGACAGCCGTATTATATGCTTGATCTGGAGAAAATCTGTATTCTTTTTTTTCACTCAGATCCTTTTTTTTTCCCGCCATTTTTTTTTTGATAAACCGAATCCACAATTCTGATTTGATAGAAAGTTCATGTTTTGGAAAATGGTTTTTAATTGATTGAAACTTCAAAATTGCCTGGGGGAGCTGGTTTTGATAATATGAATTCAAAGCATTTTTGTATTGTTTTTCGACAGTATCAGATATGTATTTTTTTTTTGCCTTACCTTGTTGTTTTCTTCCTCTGATTTGTTTAAGGGCGTTGAGTCGTTTTTCCTGTTTTTCGAGTTTTTCAATGATTCTGGCCAGACGCAGCGAAAGGGTTTCGATTTTTTTGGAGTGATCATCCATTCGCTTTTCAATGCTCGAATCTCCCCTGCCTTTTTTTTCATCGATTATTGAACAGGCTCCGGGCAGGAAGAAAAGCACAAGGCCGGCAGATATCAATGATAAATGTTTTCTTTTCATGTTTGATTCACCTGATAACTTACAGATTGACAATAAAACTAAAGCCACGAATATAACATATCTGTCTCATGAATGCAAACACTTAGAGAAATAGAAAAATCCCAGGAAAATTATAGCTGTGACCCTTAATGTAATTTTTGATGAGTTGTCTGGCATAGAAGTTTTTTGCCAGAAACATGGAAATTTTATTTATTGAAAAATTTCTGCATCTGGGTTGATGATATTTTTTTATGATGATGTAAGGCAAGGGGGTTCTTGACAAAAGCTTTTGATGCAATTACCCTGTGGATAATTTGGGTTTATTGAATAATAGGATGAGGGAAAGATGGATTATTTCATAGAGAATTCTTTAAAAAAGCAGCTTTTAATTGCCATGCCAGGACTTGCTGATCCAAATTTTTCAAGAACCGTCACATGTATTTGTGAACACACGGCTGAAGGAACTGTGGGTATTGGTATCAACCGCACTCACCCCGACCTGCTATGCAGGGATATTTTTGAAGAACTCAAAATCAGATACACGCCAGAATCTGGAAGGCTCCCGATTCATCTTGGCGGACCTGTCCATATTGACGAGGTGTTTGTGCTGCACGGACCGCCTTTTGGATGGGACGGATGCCTTGAGATATCCGGCTCGCTGGCTTTGAGCAATACTCTGGATATTCTTGAGGCTATTGCTGAAGGCAGAGGACCTGATTCTTTGATAATCTCTTTGGGGTGCGCGGGATGGGGACCTTTGCAGCTAGAAGCGGAGATCAAGCAGAATGTCTGGTTGACATGCCCTTTAAAGAAGGAAATCCTATTCGATACTTCAGTGGAATCGAGGTGGGAGGAAGCTGTCAGGATAATCGGAATTGATCCTGCATTATTATCCGATACCGCTGGTCATGCCTGATTTTTTTAAAATCATAATGACAGATTCATAAAAAAAACGGCAGGAACCCCTGAGTCTTCAGCTCAGGGGATGTTGACCTGTTTTCCTTGAATTAACCGATCAATTTTTTTTGGTCAATTTTTTTTGGTCAATTTTTTTGGTCAATTTTTTTTGATCAATTTTTTGGCCAATTTTTTTGGTCAGTCTTCTTTTGGTTTTGGTTTTGGCTTCTTTTTTTTCAGGCAGATTTTATCTTTCCTCACAAAAGCGCAGAGTTTTGGGTTGTAATATTCTTTGCAGTTCAAAGGGTTATATAACGGACACTCAGGATGTTTTTCTGACATAAATTTGTCTTTCACCTCATCAATAAGTTATTGACAATTTAGCTCCGATAACGAGAGACAGCCTAAGATGCCCCCCGCCAAATGACAATGATACATAACCATATCATAAATTAACGCTTTTCACAAGACAGGATATACATAAGAATTCAAGAAATATGAAACAAATGGTTTTGACACCAAAACGAATCCAGTGTAACAGGTCTGTTTTCGAGTTGGTAAGCCAGTGTTCGTTCATATTATATTAACTTTACAAAACAGCGGAAAATTTCCATGTTTCCCTGTTTATATGAAAAAATGTTTTCTTTAAAGGTGTTGGATTATGTCGAATTTACAACCAGATAATTACAGATCTTTGAAAAAAAGATTGATGAAAATTGCCGAGGATTTGTCTTCTGTCATACCTATGTTCCGGTCAATTCCGGGAATAGATGATCCGTCTATGGACAAACTGGAAAACGACTGCTGCCGCATCATGGAGAAAATGGGCGAAGAAAATGTCCGTGTGGCAGTGATTGGTTCTGTCAAATCAGGCAAGAGTACATTTGTAAATTCGCTCTTAAAGGGTGATTTTCTCAAACGAGGAGCTGGCGTAGTTACTTGTTTTATCACTAAAATCCGGAAAGGACAGTCATTGAAAGCGCGGCTTTCCTTTAAATCATGGGATCAAATCAATGATGAGATCAAAAATGCTTTGAACCTGTTTCCAGATTCTTTCTGGAATATGGAAAGCGAACCGATAGACATTCAAAATTCCGAACATCGGCAGAAGCTGTCAGGAGCGCTTCACTCTCTGGATGCAAGCCTGTTGATTAATCATGACACCCGCAGCGCTGACAGTGTGCTTTTATCTTCCTGTCTTAAAGGATATGAAACAGTTTATCCGATCCTGTCTTCGGGTAAACTGGTTCATGAGCTTGAAAAAAATGATTTTTCAAAGCACAGGGATTTTGTTGGAGATGATGGACCTGCTGCGTATCTTGATGATATCCTTTTAAAAATAGATTGTGAACATATTGATGAAGATGTAGAAATTACCGATTGTCAGGGAAGCGATTCTCCTAATCCTCTGCATCTTGCAAAGGTTCAGGACTACCTGTTATCAACGCATTTGATTGTTTATGTGATTTCCAGCAGAACAGGAATCAGACAATCCGATATCCGGTTTTTGTCCATGATTCGAAAGATGGGGATTGATGACAATGTGATTTTTGTTATCAATATTGATTTTAACGAACATGATTCCCTTGATGATTTGAAGAATTTGATCCAGAGAATAAAGGAAGATATATCTCTTATACGACCTGAACCCGAAATATTCAGTTTTTCTTCATTATACAGCTTGTTTTCTTCTATGGAAAACAAGCTTGACAAGAAAGATCTGGCACGGTTTACACAGTGGAAAAAAGAAAAGGATCTTTTCAGGTTCTGTGATCTGGAAAACAGGCTGTTTATGGTCTCGTTTCAAAAGAAGCTGACAATAGAGCGCTATTCTCTGCTTATAAAAAATCAGTTTGAGCATCTTTCCCGTTTTGGTTTTGGTCTTTATAACCGAATATGCATGAGTCGTGATGTATTGAAGAGAAATGCTGATGATATGGATCTGATAACCGCAAAAATAGGGGAAAATCATCAAAAAGGAGAATATATGTTGTCCATGATCAGGGCAACCCTTGATGGATCTGCTGCCAGTCTGAAAAAGGAATTGAGATCAGAAATCTATCGTTTTTTTGATAAAAAAAGAGGGGTTACCGGGAATGCTCTGAGATTTGTTCGGCAATATTCCGATGTACAGGTACACAATGATGCTGTTGGCGGGCAGTCGGAAGATGATGTTGTTGTCCCTGTTCGTATGTATCAGGTCTATCAGGTATTCAAGCAGGCAGTGGATACCTTTATGGTGGAACATACCAATCCTGAAATTTTTCGATTCATTGTACGAATCGAAAAAAAGATAATCAATTATTTTGAAAAAGTTAAATCACCCTATGATATCATGGCCGGAGAGACTCTGGCAGAATATCGTCTTCAGATGGAAAAGATGGGCATTCAGTTTGCGGTATCCGATTCCGAAAACTTCGATCTGCCTGGCATGGACTCCATAAAAAAGAGTTTTAAAATCAGGTTGCCCAAGGCAGAATCATCCATGCGTTACAGCGCCAGGGTCAAGACGGACGCTTTGATGAGTTACGGATATTATTCGGTCATACATTTTTTGAAAAAATTGTTGAAAAAAGAAAACGGGGGTGCGGCCAGGTCAAAAATTTTATCTGCCGAACACGGACTTATAAGGTTGAAAAAGGAAACTGAAAAATCATTGAGTTTTTATTTCAAGGATTACAGGGAGAATCTGACTTACCAGTACCTGTTTGCTCTGATAGACAGGATGGCCGATGTATTATACCAATCTATGGTAAGCAGACTGGAAACTTATACAGCCGATTTGTTATCCATAGGCAGGCAGGTGGGTCATGACCGTAATGATCGGGAAAAAGATGCTGATGTTCTCAATGGTCTGCAGGAGCGGCTTGAAGAAATTATTGAGCAGATCAGAGAATTGAAAGGCAGGCTGGACAGTATATAAGGTTCCCAAACTTAGTTCGTGGATGAAATAAATTCCATAAGATTGCGCCGAATTTGGGAACCAGTGAAAATTAAGAAAGCAGACGTACCAGATTGTCTTTGGCAAATTCGATGGAAGGATCTATGGCGAGAGCCATGTGATAATATTCGATGGCCTTCTCTTTTTCTCCCATATCTCGGTAATTTGATGCTATATTTGCATAATCAATAGCAGATCCCGGATCAATACGCAGAACATTTTCAAAGCATCCGATGGCTTTTTCATGTTCTTTCAGCATGAAATGGCAAAAGCCCATTGTATTGTATATATCAGTGCGATCCTGGTCTATGGCCTCTCCTTTTTTTAATACCTCAATGGCCTGCGCGTATCTGCCCGTATCTTTCAGGCATACTCCCATGTATGAATAAATGCTTGGAATATCTTCCTTGACCGGATCGAGTTTGAGAGCTTTCTGAAAATGGTCCAGGGCTGTATCAGGATCATTCATTGAAAGGCTGGTTGTACCCATATAAAACTGGACAAAGTATTTACCAGGCAGAATTCGATTTATCCGCTCAAGTTCTTGAAACGCTTTTCCTGGTTCGAAGTTTTCTGTGATGAGTTTTGCCGAAAACATCGCAACACTTGTCTGCTGCGCTCGTTCCCTGAAATATGCGCCTGGTATGATGGTATAAAATGCTGGAATTTGGAGTTTATTGTGCATTGTATTTACCGCTATTACATCCATCTTCCTGTTTGCCAGCGCAGCTATGGCTTTTTCCACCTCAATTTTTATGTTGTTATCGGATATATTCGGCAGGTTCGCTATGGGAACGCTTTTTCCCGGATCTGTAATAAAAGAAATATCTTTGATTGAGGCAGGTTTGGGAAGGCCCGATGCAATATAATTAGAGCCGGTATTGAAATCTCCTGCTAACTGGGCAGTTTCCGTTAATGCTCTGGAAAGCGCTTTTTGCGGATCAGGGGTGGTTCCTGCAGTCCAGACTATTTCACTCTTTTCCGGAAATGTTGATGGGTCCCATGCAAGGACTCCCACAGTAGGGATTCCCATATTCATTGAAAAATCAGATAAATACAATTTAATCCCCGCATTGTTGTATTTTCCGAGTATTTCGCGGACCATAGGGTCATCAGCAGATTCCGGGTCTATCAGAGGTACATTCAGGTTGTTGTGGCTGACCTGTGAAGATACATGTCTTTCCACAATTTCACAAATACCCTGGGACAGAGCTTCTTCTGTACAATTACCTGCTGATGGCCCGTTGAACTCATTGATAGCGTAAAACCAGTCAAAAGGAATCAGCATTTCTTCCTGACGTGTCAGGTTGAAAGCCCATGTCCATCGCAGAGGTATATTCTCGAATATCTGCCTGCTGATATCAAGATCTGCAGATGAGTCATGGACAGATTTTGCTATCATGGAAAAGTCCATGGTTTTATCTTCAATAGCTTTCAATGGAGCGGTAATGAAATTATCCGGGTTTTGAAAAAAACTGAAAAAACTGAATCTCTCCGAAAGTTCCATGACAGCACTTGCTTCAGCCTGGGATGGTGTCCCTCCTTTTCCCATCTGCTTTCGTGTGCCAGTTACTTTGAGCGCATCCTTGCCGCAGGTGCTGAAATAGACTGGAATATCTAGTCTGCCATTGTCTATTCTCTCTGTTTTTTCAAGAATATCTAAATCTATGGAATCAAGTTTTTTAAAAAAATGATTGACGGTTTTTTCAGGCGCAATGATTTTGTCCTGGTCCAGAGTTGATTGTTTATATGCGTCTTGAAGTATTATTTTATATTTTTCCATAATTTCCTCCGTTGATTCAATCCGGGAACCGAATTGTTAAGGTTATTGATCATTTTTTATTCAATATGACAAGTTTTTTGTTTGACCATCAATAAATTGTCTGCTATATAACCGTGGCTGATATGAATGGGGATGTAGCTCAGTTGGGAGAGTGCGGCGTTCGCAATGCCGAGGTCAGGGGTTCGATCCCCCTCATCTCCACTTTTATATTTAATCATATGGACTGTCACTGTTCAAAAGACAGCAACCAAAACAGTAAATGGCTTCATGCTGACTTCCAACCTTCTTTTTTTCAACAAAATCCGGCAGACATTAAATGGATGACAATTTTTCCTGGTTTTACTCACCGCTTAATTCATTCTCAGGCTGGCTTGAATGTAATGGAACTCAACATTCTGAATTTATTGGGTTTAATTTCTTATTTCAACTTTTTTAACCTTTAATTCTGTACATATGGATATTTTTATTAAAAAACATGATTATCATTCCAGCAGTTGACATTAAAAACGGCAAGTGTGTGCGCCTGTTGCAGGGACGCATGGAAGATGAAACCATTTTTTCGAATAATCCCGGGAGCATGGCAGAGCAATGGGCTGATGACGGAGCCGAAATAATCCATGTAATTGATCTGGACGGAGCCTTTCAAAAAAGCCCGAAAAATGTCGAATCAATAAAAAAAATACTTGAAAGAGTTGATGTTCCCATTCAACTTGGTGGCGGTATCAGGGATGAAGATACGATCAGGATGTATATTGACCTCGGAGTTGACAGAATTATTATTGGTACTGAGGCCATCAAAAATCCTGCGCTTGTAAAAAATGCCTGCAAGGTTTATCCAGGCCGTATTATTGTGGGCATTGATGCCAAAGACGGCATGGTCGCAATTGAAGGATGGACTAAAACGACTGGAACACGGGCTGTGGAACTGGCAAAACAATTTGAGGATTCTGGAGTTGCTGCAATAAATTTTACAGACATTCACAGAGACGGCATGCAGACCGGACCCAATCTTGAGCAGACAAATGCACTGGCTGAAGCCGTATCCATACCGGTTATAGCTTCGGGCGGGGTATCCACTATTGAAGATATCAAAAATTTGCTGCCCTTAGAATCCAATGGAGTTACAGGCGTTATAACCGGTAAAGCCCTTTACAGTAAGACTCTGGACTTGAAAGAAGCCATCAGCGTAGCGGCAGGGGAAAATAGCGGCAGGAGGAAAAAATAAGAGTTATGCTTGACAAAACAAATGTGAAAAATTATACTATAAGGTTGTAAATATTTTTTTGTTTTTTTCGGAATACGGCAATTATGTATTGCCGTGTTCCTCATTGACCAGTGAAATGGATCAAAACTTAAAAAAAAGGAGTTCAATCCGCGTGGTACTGTTCCAAATCCTGCCTTTATTTCGATAATTTGGAAAAACGGGGGTTTCTTTCCTTGTCATTTCATATTCCTGAAGAAAAAATCAACCAGATACTGCATACTGCGGATATAGGAGAAGTGGTTTCCCAATATGTGCAGTTGAAAAAAGCAGGTAAGGACTCTGCTGGACTATGCCCTTTTCATTCTGAAAAAACACCTTCTTTTACGGTAAGCCACGGGAAACAGATTTTTTATTGCTTTGGATGCGGTATGGGCGGAAATGTCTATCGGTTTCTGATGGAATATAATGGCATGACCTTTGTAGAGGCTGTTCGATTCCTGGCCGGGAAATATAATATAGACATCCCGGAAAAATCTCTTTCTCACGAAGAAGAGACTCGTATAAGCCAGAGGGAAAGGCTTTTATCCCTGAATCGGCAGGCAGCGGATTTCTTTGCAGCCAATCTCAATAATTCACAGGTTGGTCGGATAGCATCAGCCTATCTTGAGAAAAGGGGAATCAGCCAGAATGCAATAAAAAGCTTTGGTCTTGGGTACGCTCCTGACAAGTGGGATCGACTGCTGAAATATTTTTCATCAAAAAAAGTCGATCCCGGACAGCTCGAAGCAGCAGGATTGATCATTTCCAGAAAAGACTCAAGCGGATATTATGACCGCTTCAGAAACCGGATTATTTTTCCCATCATAGACGCACAGATGAGAGTGATCGGATTCGGAGGACGGGTTATGGACGATTCCCTGCCCAAATATCTGAATACGCCCGAAACTTTATTATACCATAAAAGCCAGTCTTTATATGGTATGGACATAGCGAAGCGCAAGTGCAGAGAGACCAGAACCGTTCATGTGGTGGAAGGATATATGGATGTGATCAAATTAAGTCAGCATGGTGTAGAAAATGCAGTGGCTACATTAGGCACTGCTCTGACCTCTGATCATGTCCGTTTACTGAACAATTTTGCAGACAGGCTGGTGCTTGTCTATGACTCTGATCCCGCCGGAATAAAAGCAGCTTCAAGAAGTGCGGATATACTGGCTCAGGCATCAGATGCCCGTATTCTCGCTACTCTGCCTGCCGGATATGATCCTGATGATTATGTATCAAAGTTCGGGCCGGAGTCTTTTCTTGATCTTGCTGAAAAAGCACCCGGAATCGTATCTTTTATGATGGATCAGGCTGTCGCACATCATGGTCTTTCCGTAAAGGGCAGGGTCAGAATCATATCTGAGATGAAGAATGTGCTTTCATCAATTCAGGATCGAATCGAACGCGGCCTTTATATAAAGGAATTGGCAGAGCGTATCAAAGTTGATGAAAAAGCCGTTTTGGAAGTAGTTTACAGAAAAGAGACTGAAAAAAGGCGGAGTCCAGATTATGGGAAATCGACTTTCCAGCCTCAAATCCCGGCACAGTTACCGACACCGATTAGGGATGTTGTACCGCAGTCCGGTCGGATAAACAATTCGCTGTCAGTGGGAGCGGGTGTATCCCCTTTTGAAGACAGACATCGGATGGAAAAAGACATCATTGCAATGATGCTGCAACGTCCGGATATTATACCTGAGATAGATCGGCGCAACATCCTGGCGTTGTTTATCAATGCTGATTTGAAAGCAATCGGTCAGAGCCTTGTGGGGCATCCAGATGCTCCGGCTTCGGATCTTTTTTCAGATGATGGCCCAAAAGAGCGGGTAGTAGCTGAATTGGTCATAATGGACTATCAATGGAAAGAAGACGGGTATATGGGATTGATAAGTCAGTTTGAATCGAGCCACAGGCGTCATGAAAATTTGAGGTTACAGGAGAGAATCGAGGCCGCAGAAAATGAAAATAACCAACAACTGCTTCTTGAGTTGCTAAAAGAAAAACAGATTCAAGCCAGTCAAGGATATGCATAGAAAACCGGAACCAGCAGGAGGCAAGACTTGATGACACAAACGAATGCCGAAAATGAGAACAAAGATATTAAAAAGCCCGACGAAAAAGTCATGAAAGCACTGAAAGCCGTGATTACAAAGGGCAGGGAGCAAGGCTATCTTACATATGGGGAAATCAATAAAGTACTTCCCGACGAGTTTTTGACACCTGACAAGCTTGATGAAACTCTTATCATGTTCGAAAATATGGAAATTGAGATCGTTGATGATAAAAAAGGTGAGCTTTTAAAAAAGACGGATAAAGTCGTAAAAAAGAAAGTTAAATCACAAGGTTCGGTTACTGATTATGGCTCAGTCACTGATCCGGTAAAGATGTATCTGCGTGAGATGGGCCTGGTTACTCTTCTGAGCCGTGAAGAGGAAGTGGTAATAGCAAAAAAGATCGAGCATGGCGAGCAGATGGTTTTAAGAGCACTTCTGGATACCGAAGCAGGTGTCGAGTGTATCCTGGGACTTGGAGATCATATTAAAAAAGGCGCTTTACGTCCCAAGCATGTGTTAAGAGATGTGGATGAAGGAGATACATATGTGGATGAAGCTCTTCAGATTGAGAGTTTTTTAAACACTATCCGCTCTATTCACAGATATTATGAAGAAAATAAGGAATACAGAGAAAAGCTGTTTTCATCTCAGATCGACCCTGAAGAACATCGGCGTATCCGAAGAAATATTTCCCGCAGGAATAACAAAATTTTCGAATTGCTTAAAGACTGGCGTCTTGAAAGCAGCGTGATCGACAGGATAGAAACCGGAATACGTGAGCAGATCCGCTGGTTCAAGATGAAAAACAAGTGCTTACAGGAATATGCTGATAAACTGAATATATCGATTACGGAATTTTCCTCTCGAATTTCCGAAGCAGAGGAAGGATTTGTAATCTGGGCAAAGTGTAATTGCAGACTTTCGGATCTGGAATGCATCCAGTTGTACAGAGAAGTCAGCAGTCTTAAAAAAAGCATTGATGATAATGAAAACCTGCTAAAGGCAAACAGCCGTAACCTGAAACGGATTATTTCAGGGGTTGAAGAAGGGCGATTAAAGGCGAGGCGGGCAAAGGGGCTGTTAATAAAAGCTAATCTCAGGCTGGTAGTCAGCATAGCAAAAAAATATACCAACAGAGGGCTGCAATTTCTTGATCTGATCCAGGAAGGCAATATCGGCCTGATGAAAGCTGTGGACAAATTTGAGTATCGTCGAGGCTACAAGTTTTCAACCTATGCTACATGGTGGATACGCCAGGCCATAACACGAGCCATAGCAGATCAGGCCAGAACCATTCGTATTCCGGTTCACATGATTGAAACTATTAACAAACTCATTCGAACTTCAAGGTATCTGGTCCAGGAACTGGGCAGAGAACCTACACCGGAAGAGATTGCTGACAAGATGGAAATACCTCTGGAAAAAGTGCGGAAAGTATTGAAAATAGCCAGAGAACCCATTTCTTTGGAAACCCCGATCGGTGAAGAAGAAGACAGCCATCTCGGGGATTTTATAGAAGACAAAAAATTCATGCTTCCATCGGATGCGGCAGTGAGTCTCAACCTGGCAGAACAGACCAGGAAGGTACTTGCAACATTGACCCCTCGGGAAGAAAAGGTGTTACGTATGCGTTTTGGAATAGGTGAGAAAGCCGACCATACCCTTGAAGAGGTTGGCCAGGATTTTGCCGTGACAAGAGAAAGAATCCGGCAGATTGAAGCTAAAGCACTGAGAAAACTAAGACATCCGACACGAAGCCGAAAATTAAAAAGTTTTATTGAAACCTAATGCTTGACAAACAAAAAAATTCAATATAAACAATCAGAGTTTTCGGCAAGAAAGTGCGGGCCCATAGCTCAGTTGGAAGAGCCACCGGCTCATAACCGGTAGGTCCCTGGTTCGAACCCAGGTGGGCCCATTTTTTTGCATCACAGGATTTTTTGCATTATAGGAAATGGTAGAGCAAATTGCATTGGCACTTCAAAAAGCTTGGTTGCTATAAAATGCCAGATAAGGCTTTTCCAGATCCAACCCTTAATTATATAAAGGCGTGGTTATATTTACCACGCCTTTTTTCTATTTGGGACGTAATTTGACGTGAAAAAAGCAATAGTCAGTGATATTATCGGGATCATGGAGAAAATAGCACCCGGTCGTCTGGCTGAAAAATGGGATAATGCCGGGTTACAGATCGGACGTAATGAATATCCGGTAAAAAAGGTAATGATCGCATTAGATGCTTTGCCCGAAGTTGTGGATGAAGCCTGCTGCTCCAACACTGATCTTCTTATTACCCATCATCCTCTTATTTTTAAACCCATCCAATGCCTTGATTTTTCAACACCGTTAGGGAAGCTTATTGAAAAATCTGCTATGTCCCGGCTTGCTATATTCAGCGCTCACACAAATCTTGACAGCGTTTTCGGAGGAGTGAATGACGAGCTTTGCCGACAAATCGGTTTGAAAAATGTCAGATCTCTTGTAAAAGATTTGATGCAGGATACATTCAAGCTGGTTATCTATGCTCCCGAAGGCCATGAAGACAAAATTCTTGAAGCTCTTTTCAAAACCTGCTCTCAAAAAATAGGTACTTATGCCGATTGTTCGTTCAGAAACCTCGGTAAAGGCACTTTCCAGCCTCTGGAAGGAGCAGAGCCGTTTATTCGAATTGAGCATGACAGAGACCATGACAGGAAAATTTGTCAGGCTGATGAAGTTCGCATTGAGACTGTCGTTAAAAAATCGGAAATTAAGAAAGTGATCAGCGAGGTTGAAAAATGTCATCCTTATGAAACTATGGCCTGGGATGTATATCCGCTTCATTCAAGTGCCGGAGATTTAAAATCAATACAGGGGATCGGACGAATTGGAGAAGCGGATTCTCCCATGCCCCTGGACAAATTTGCCCGTCATATAAAGGCAAGTCTTGAACTGTCCAATATTCCTTCTGTTATGAGAGTTGTCGGAGATCCCGGCCTTGAAGTCAGGACGGTAGCTGTATGTTCAGGCAGCGGAGCCGGTCTTCTGGACAGCTTTTTTTCATCCGATGCAATGGTTTATATCAGTGGTGACCTCGGGTATCATAACGCCAGAGATATACAGGCTGCTGGCCGAGGGCTTGTTGATATCGGTCATTTTGCATCTGAACACTTGATAGTCGCAGTTCTCAGGCAAAGACTTACGGAAATGCTCAAACAAAATGGATTCAATGTTGAGGTAAGAATTTCTAAGTGTGAACATGATCCGTTCAGATCTGTCTGATGCTACAGCGGCTTTTTATCAGGATTTGAATTTATGAAAGAACAACTTGATGCGCTGGTCGAGATTCAGGAACTTGAAGGTCAAAACTTCAAAATTCAGTCAGAGCTTGACAGGATGCCTGAAAGACTGCAACAACTTGATGACAGGTACAATTCCTTTGAAAAGGAAGTTGGAACATCTGTCGAAAATCTGGACGAAATGAGAAAAGCCTGCCGTTCGTTCGATGCTGATCTTGCGGACAATGATGTCCTCATCAAGAAAAACAAGGCAACCTTGACTACAGTCAAGACAAATAAGGAATATCAGGCTTTATTAAAAGGTATTGAGGAGCTGAAAACTAAAGCTTCCAAGATCGAAGATGAGATTCTTTCATATCTTGGCAGAATCGAATCTGCTGAAAATGAGATTAACGAAAAAAAGCTTGAATTAAAACAGATTGAGCAGCATATTGCCGCTGAAAAAAAAGTTCTGTTGCAAAAAGAAGCGGAAGACAGGAATATTCTGGCTGAATTGATAGAAAAACAGGAAGAGAAGTACAAAGTACTTGATAAAAAAATTCTTGATATTTTTCATAAAGTCAAAAAAGGAACAGGAAACACTGGCATCGTAGTGGTCAAAAACGCTGTATGTTCCGGGTGTCATATGAATATTCCTGCTCAGATGTATAACGAGTTGCAGAGGCTTGACAGTTTGAAATTCTGTCCGTTTTGCAGCAGGATAATGTATTGGATACCTGATGCGTAAAATCTGGAACCCTTCGTTCCTCATTTTTGTATCAGGTTTTTAGCTTGTGCAGTGTCTATCTTATTGCAGACACTGAAAATTGTGGTCAAAGCAGCCTTAACGATCGCTGGATATTCATGTCCAGAGGAAAGTCCGAACACCGCAGGGCAGGGTGCTTCATAACGTGAAGTCGCGGTAACGTGAAGGAAAGTGCAACAGAGAGCAGACCGCCTTTGTCGATTTTTTTTATGACAACGGTAAGGGTGAAACGGTGCGGTAAGAGCGCACCAGTTCTTCGGGTGACCGGAGAAGCTATGTAAACCCCACCCGGTGCAAGACCAAATAGGGAAGTGATCGAGGGCTGTCCGCCCGAGCTTCCGGGTAGGTCGCATGAGATGTACGGGCAACCGGCATCCTTAGATGAATGATCGTTGCCCGGTTTCGGAGTAATCCGGATCGGGAACAGAATTCGGCTTACGGGCTGCTTTGGCCGCATAACCAATTCAAGGTGTTTTATTATTTACGTGGATTATGCAACTAAAAAATAATGTATGTGATTTTTCTTTTGCTGAAAAAACCAGACTGTTTTCTCACAGTTATCTGATTTATTGCAGTTATATTTCAGGACTGGGCGATTCTAGCATCGTACTGGCTAAAAGACTGTACTCCCGGCTGATTGCCGAATCCCAGGTGCTGGAAGATTTCCTTGATTTTCATGGAGCTAAAAATAGCAAAAAGTGGTTTTTTTACAGAGAGCTTTCAGCTGCTGTCCGTCATTTGAGTCTTGGCGGGTATTCCCAGAAACATATTTCCAACCGTCTGGTATTTTACTGTCTTACGGATACCGAAGAATTTGAAAGACAGGGGAAACTCACCCTTCAGTTTTTAACAGAATGTCTTATGAATCTTGGGCCTGTCATTCTGCAAGAAGCTCGATGCCTGGAAATTCCGATTCCAGATGGCAGTTTTTCCCTTACCGATTTTCCCAGTATAGCTACGAGCGAGATACTTGAAGATGCCATTGATGATGTGGCCAAGGAACAGCAGAAGAAGAAAATCGTCAGGATAGCAAGTGAATTTTTAAACATTGTAAAGCATTTTGAGCAGTTTGCCTTTTATGAGCCATATGATATCGAAGAAATTTTGACAATAGTTCCAGACAGGATAAACGAAGTCGAAATCAGACGTTTTGAAATGAAGGTTCATAACCTTCAATCCTATTTTGATACGCATATGATGCATGGCGGCATAAATGCTGAAGGCAGCCGACTCAAACAATTTCGGAGTTATTTTTCCATAGTTTTTCATCTGCTTCAACTGATAGGAAGGCTTCTTCACTTCTATGAACGGCATCTGCACGAAGCCGGGTACAAGAATATTTACAAGAATGCACAAAATAATTTATCCGAGCTGATTGATCCGCACCAGCTTCTTGACAGAACCATAAATTACGGGCTTTATTATGTCTGCCATTTTCTGACGACCGGCAGAGATCTTGCAAAAAAAATTCTCAATGAAAATATTGAACGTTCTTCTGTCAAGGTCGGAATCCCTGTAGAGCGCGGGTTTCACTGTCGTCCGAGTCTGCTGGTGGCCAAGATCGTGCAGCATTACGGAGGGCAGGTTGAGTTATGCGCGGGGGCCAGCAGGTTTGATGCTGGAAGTGTTCTTGATATTCAATGGGCTGGGGGGAAAATCAAAAACGAGGATATTACTGAAGTTGTTTTTGAAGGTGATGACAGGGCATTGAAGGATATCAAGGTACTGGCCAATGTAAACTATGGTGAGGATGCAATGGGCAGAGGCATTCCTCTGCCAAAAGAATTGAAGTATTTAAGAGATTGAAAATTCTATGAAGGTTTCTGTGGTTATTGTTGCTGGCGGTTTGGGTACACGGATGGAAAGTTCTGTAGCCAAGCAGTACCTGCCTGTTTGCGGCAAGCCAATTTTAGCCCATACGATACGCGCTTTCGATACCTGCAAAGATGTGGATGAAATTATAATATCGGTTCCTGAAGCCGATATGAGGTATTGTGACGAAAAAATTGTTGCACCCCTTTATCGTAATAGACTTGGCCATAATAAACCTGATCGTAATAAAAAAAATTCAAAGAAAAAAATTTTGCTTGTCCGTGGAGGAGAGCAGCGTCAGGATTCGGTTTATAATGGCCTTTGCGCTATCAGGGGAAAAAAAGATGATATCGTTTTGATCCATGACGGAGTCAGGCCGTTTATCAGCGCCGACAATATTGCAGCCTGCATCAGCCATGCAAAATTATCAGGGGCCTGCATTCTTGCTATTGCAGCCTTTGACACCTTGAAAAAATCGAACGATTTTAAAAATATCGAATCAACTCTTCCAAGAAAAAACATTTATCTTGCCCAGACACCACAGGCTTTTTCATATGATATAATAATGCGAGCGCATGAAAAAGCACGAAAAGACGGATTTTTGGGAACCGATGACGCTTCTCTTGTTGAGCGTATGCAAATTCCGATCAAGATCATTGATGGCAGCCGGTTTAACATCAAGATCACGAACCGTGAAGACCTTTTCCTGGCCGAAAGCATCATGAAGTCGATTGTGTAAAAACTACGCTGCAGCGGAATATATCCTGAATATTTTATCAATTATGTTGAAAAAAAATATATAAACGGATATACAGAAACTATCTTGAAAGGGAGAAAAAATGCATGGCAATTTGAAAAAACGATGCAGGAGTCTCTGGAAAGATACCTGCAATCCTGGTGGGAAATCGCATCTTCGTCAACAAATTTTCTCAAGGCATTCTTTTTCAAACTTTCGATGGAGCCGATTTTTTAAGGAATTGATTTGATCCTTTTTATGTAACAGTCTGTCTTGTGCATAGTTGTCAATTGGTTTGAAGATTTGTTTTTTATAATAGGTCTGTGTGTCAATCAGGCATTAACCAAGTCAACGAAAAGGAGGGAAGTATGCTCGCAAAAATTATTATTAAAAGACATTTTAGAAAAGGCAAAACCCTTGAAGTTCTTTCTCTTCTCAGCGATCTGCGTTCCATGGCCATGAAACATCCAGGATATGTTTCAGGCGAGACTCTCATGGAAAACAATGATCCCCAGTCTCTTATCGTAATCAGCACCTGGCAGAATATCGAAAGTTGGAATAGCTGGAAAGAAAATGATGAAAGAAATAAATATGAAGATATGCTGGCGATCTATCAGGAAGAACCGACAACATTTGATGAGTATCTTCTGGGTACGGCTCTGATATGAGTGTACCTGCCTGGTCAGAGCCTGGTATCAGAGCCTGGCTTGAGCATGTCATATCAATAATATCTCATGCAGGAAATTGAGGGATGTGTGTTTATGCCCACCGTGAATGGTGGGCAACGCTTCATTGACGGCAGGGCGGGGTTCCGCCCTGCGTCAAGTATTTATATGAAAGTTTCTTGAGATGCTGTTATTTCAAGACTTGATTTTTCAGATCAGGCAGAACGGTGGCTTGAAATTCGTCTTGTTATCGGATTCCAGAAAATATCTGCGACATATTCGGTTGCCGCAAACGGCAGATTCATGAAATAATTGAGAGAAGATGACTGCTCTGACAGACAGTCAATAACGTTGATTCCTTTTCCAACTGCATTTTCAATGGTTTTCAACAAGAAAAAGAGAGCGAGATTTTGAAGATCCTTGTTGGACATGAGGCTTTCATATCGCTCAGGTTTATCGAAAAATGGAAACGCCAGATTTATCATGCGCTTGGGGAATTCTTTGATACAATGTCCTGCCATGACTGTAAAAAGTGATTGATTTATATCAAATTCGGGGTCAAGGGTATAAAGAATTCCTTCAAAAGTGAATTCAGCCTTTCTGAACAATAACAGATCCCTTGAAAACGGAACTCCTTTGACCAGTGACTTATCAATAAACAAAAATGTTTTTCCCACAAGCCTGTTCTCTGAATACTCCTGGCTTTGAATGACATCCTGTGCTATTGAACGGATTTTTTTCGCAAGAATCGAACCCTCAAGTACTTCTTCTTCTGACAGTTTCCCCAGAGCTTTGCATATTCTGTCCTCATTTTCTGTAATCACGCCTGTGAGCAGCATGAGCAGGTTTATTCTCAAGGACAGGGAAAGATTTCCGGCAAGGCTCCAGTCCAGAAGAGCAACCTTAACGTCTTTTTCCATCTTTCCCTCGACAGCATATATATTGCCTGCATGAGGATCACCGTGGAAAAGAGTTTCTTTTTTGCGTGAAAAGACAGGATAACAAAGCAGAGCCTTGAAAAGCAAGTTTGCACACATATTTTTGCCTGTATCGCTTAATGGCGCGTCCGTAACTTTGCAGCCATCAACCAGTTCCATGGCTGTGATGGTATCCGTGGAAAATGGCAGAACCTCTGGAATCAAAATGGAATCTTCGTTTCCGTAAAAAAGAAAAGCTTTTGAAAGGTTTGACTGTTCACCCCACAATTCCAGCTCTTTTTCAAGCGCATACCTGACTTCTTGAAAAGTTTTGATAAATCCAAAATCTTTTAAGGTATAAAGATGCCTGGTGGAATCAAAATGTTTTGCCATTTCATCAAGGCAGTCAAGCTCTTCGTTGAGATGCTCTAATACCATCGGTTTGACTATTTTGAACGCCCCTTGTTTTCTTTTTTTTGTCTCAGGAGATGTCCAGTCAAAAGCGATCACCACACCAACGCTGGCTTCGGAAAGAATTTTTTTGTCCATCTGGATGGAAAAAATATCCATGTTTTTTCCGAGATCTTTTTCGATTTTGTCATGAATAGCATTGACATCACTTCCTTTGACACCGTTTTCAAGCTGGATCAGCCATTTTCTGAAATCAGGATTGACATTCCTGTTTCTTGCTATGATCTGGCCAAGTTTGTGGAATGTTGGTACCTGACCGGCAAGGATGATCAATCGCTTTTCTATGGGCGTATCTTCTGCAAGAAGCAGTTGATCCGTGGCGATCTGCACCAGACGCTTTGAATTGAGGGCTGATAATAAAAAAAGTATACCGTCAATTACGATTTGTCGATATTCGCTGTAAACTTCAGGTATTACGTCACCTGGTTGTGTGGCGCGAACTATTTGATCCGCCACTTTCTGATTGAAGGTTTTCCTGCCCATTTTATCGACAAAAGACAGGAAAAATTTTTCAAGTTCAGGCCGTTTCATAGTTCGTGTCAGATGACGAATCATGTGTTTTTGTTTTTCAAAATCAATAATCATTTTATTTCCTTTATATTCAATTTATCGATATGGGGTTTAGCATATCTCAGCCAAACTCATATCATGGTGATACGATACCGCTCTATTGACCATTGCTGTAACGGATGGTTGGTATTAAGGGTGATTTATCGCCTGCCAAATTGAAGGGGGCATGGCTGAAAGAAGGAATCGTGTCCAATTGGAAAAGCTTGGCATATTCCGAATATGATTGCAAGTCCCATCTTGTTTTTTCCCGGATATGAGAACTTGTAGTCTTTTGGGCATCTTAAAAATATAAGCATCCTCAAAAAGAGGATAAGGGTCGTGGATGAAATTAATTCCATAAGATTGTGCCGAATTTGGATCTGTTTTCAAGGCGCATTGATGGGTGAATACTTATTGTCTGTACCCATCAATGCAACGCAGAAAACAGATTCAAAGGCAAGCAAGGTTGTGGAAGTTATTTTATCCACGGCCCTAAATGATTTTGTGGTTTGAAGGGCGCTGTTGGCTGGGTTTCTCCGGCTTTGAAAAATTCAGGCAGGAAGATTCCTTTAGGTAACTGGTGGGCAACGCTTCGCTTTTGCCCACCTACAAAAAATGTCACGGAATTTTTGCACAGGTACTTACCTGCTATATTCTCAACGCTCCGTCAATCTCAAGAATCCTGCCGTTGAAATAATCACATTCGATTATGAATTGAGCAGCTTTTGAAATTTCGCTCATATCAGCCAGCCTTCCAGTGGGAATCATGGCAGTTATTTTGTCAATGACCTTTTTGTTGATTTTTGCCACCATTTCAGTATTTACAAAACCCGGTGCTATGGCTGCGGATCTGATTTTGTACTTTGCCAGCTCTTTGGCCCAGGTAACAGTCAGGGCAGCAACTCCTGCTTTTGTGGCTGAATAATTGCTCTGCCCGATGTTGCCAAAGCGGCTGATGGAAGAAATATTGATGATTAAGCCTTCAATCTCGTTTTGTACCATCTGCGCTGCTGCTTCCCTGCCGCATAGGAAAACGCCCGTCAGATTGACTCCCATCACCTTGTCCCAGTTGGAAAGGGAGAGTTTTTTGATTTTATCTTCTTTTTTGGAAACAAAAAGAGCGTCTGCCGTAATGCCTGCATTGTTGATCAGAATATCGCAAGATCCGTGGTTTTTGGCGTACTCATCGAAAAAACCTTCGACTTCAGCCTCATTTGTGACATCTACAACTCTGCCTTCTATTCCTGTTTCTTCCTTTAGATCATCCAGGTTTTTCTGAACTACATCAATAACATAAGGTTTTGCCCCTTGTTTTTGAAGGTCTGTTGCAAATTGTTTCCCAAGACCTCTGCCGCCGCCTGTGATAATGACTTTTTTGCCTGAAATTTCCATGTTCTGATCCTTTTGTTGTGTTTTGTTCCATTGCGAACTATGTTATAATATTCGTTTTTATTCTGCTGTCAAGCAGCTCATTCAATACCTGGCAACTTGTCAGGAAACTCCAAAATATAATATACCCTGAAAGATAGCGGGACGGAACCTCGCCCTGCCATAGATACTTATGATTCCAGGACGTATTTTCCAGGGGCTTTTTCGATAACAGGATATTTTTCAGATCCGATTGAAGGTGGTTTTACATCCGGCTGATTATCTTCAGTCAGCCATAAAACCCAGTCCGGCCACCATGAACCCCGTTGCAAGGTCTGTTCGGACAGCCATTTATCTGGATCTGGCGGTTTGTCGACATCTTGACCTGTCAAATTGTTATCTGCCGTTCCTGCCCAGTATTTTCCTTTTGCTTTTTTTGTGGGTGGATTCACGAATCCAGTAATATGACCTTCATTGGACAGGACATATCTGACCGGGCCGCCCGAAAGATTACAGGACAGAAAGGTTCCATGCCAGGGGCTGATATGATCCTTCATTGCGCCGACTGCATAAAGAGGCTGCTTAATGCTGCCGAGATCTATGGGGTAACCATTTAACGTCAGACTGTCTTTAACTGCCAGTTGATTTTTAACATAGCACGATTTTAAATAAAATCTGCACATAGCTTCCGGCAGCCTGGTGCTGTCTGCGTTCCAGAATAGAAAATCTGATTTTGGCGGGGGTGTACCATATAAATAGTTGTTGACAAAATAGCGCCAGATTAAATTGTTTGGCTGTAATAGCCTGAAAATTAAAGATATACTTGTTTTATCGAGATATCCGTTGACAGAGATTGATGCCTCTATCAAAGGAAGAGATTTTTCGCTTATGAAAAAGCTGAGATCCCCCTGTCTGGAAAAATCTGTCAGACCAGCAAAAGTTGTCCATCTGGCCACGGGTATTTTATCCTGGTCTTCATATTTTCGATTCAGCCATGCCATAAGTGCGGCAAGGGCGCAAGCTCCGACACAGTAGCCTGCTGCATGGACTTTTTTTGTATTGCATATTTGATTTGCAACCTCAACAGCCGTCAACGCGCCCTTGAACATGTAATCTTCGAATGTGGTATTTCGCATATCATGGCCGGGATTTTTCCAACTGGTGATAAAGACACTGAACCCTTGATTTAAAAGATATCTGACAAAGCTGTTCTGTTCGCTGAGATCGAAAATATAGAATTTATTGATCCAGGGCTGGATAAAGACCACGGGAACTGCCCATGTCTTTTTTTTTACAGGTTCATACTGGATCAGTTCCATCAATTCGTTTCTAAAGACTACAGCGCCTTTTGTCTGTGCGATGTTTTTACCCACTGAAAATGCATTTTCATCGCTTAATTTGAGCAGTCCGTCTCCCCGTTTTAAATCTTCGATCCAGGTTTCAATTCCCTGCGCCAGGCTTTTGCCCTTTGTATCGATACTTTTTTTAACAGCAGCCGGATTTGTCCAGAAATAGTTGGACGGAGCCATAGAATATATCAACTGGCTGATCCAGAACGCGCAACGTTCTTTCTCGTCTGGTTTGAGATCTGGAGTATTATCAATAAATTCTTTCATCCACCGATTGTATATCAAGTGAAGCTTGCGAGCGGATGCCGAAACCGTCTTGACCGCGTCCAGCAGGGCAGCTTCGTCATATTCGGGGATTTTATCGGCTGAAAGGGATTTTGAGAAAAAGGGTTCGAGATTATCAGAAAGGGTCTTCTGGATTCGGCCGCTGAGTTGATCAAGCATTCTTGCCAGAGATTCTGGATTCTGAATCCATGATGCGCCGGTCTTCGCAAAAATCGAACCTATTTCAAAAGGGTCTGTAAAATTGTCAGGAGAAATCAAGCTGCAACTTCCTTATGGATTCAGTGTTCTTATGGAATGAATTTATCTGTAAATTAATATTTGCCCGATTTTCGGCAGTTGCCCCAGAATTGGCGCTTTTACATAGCCTCCTTGATTTTTTCTGGATCTTGGACATATGAAATAACTTCTTGTATCGTAGTTTCATCAGCAAGCAGATCCTGGGGAATTATTACCTGGAAAGTCTGTTCAATATATCCTTGAAGGTTAACCGCCGACATGGAATCCCAGTCCGGAATTTCTTCGAGTGTCGTATCATTGGTGATTTCCATATCTGCTGCTTCTGGAAAAATTTCCTGAATTCCGTCCCTGATTTTTTCGAGAGTATCGCTCATTTGTTTTTCCTTTCATTCTTTTTGAATTTGACTGGTATATGACTAAATCCGTATAAGATTAGCACCCCATGACAATCCGCCGCCAAAAGCTACGGTGATTGCAAGATCATTTTTTTTTACGAATTCGGAACAGATAGCTTCATCCAGAGCAATAAGAACCGAGGCTGATGCCGTATTTCCGTATCGAAACAGGTTGATAAAAAAAAGATCGGTAGATACATCCAGTTTTTCTGCAATCGTGTGGATTATATTGATATTGGCCTGATGACAGATAAAACATTTTATCCGATCCAGAGAGATATCAGACTCTTCTATGATTTGTGTTATGATTTCAGCACCTTTTTCCACAGCGAATTTGAATACATCTTTTCCTTTCATCTTGAAATATGCGAGATTCGGGTTTTTCATTTTTTCAAAGGGCATCATTGTGCCGCCCCCTGGTACACAAATGGTATTCGAACCACTGCCGTCTGTTCTCAGGCAGGAACACAAAATTCCCCTGCCTGAATCTGGCTGGCTCAAACTTGACTGGTCTGGATCAGCATGGTCTGGATCGGCATGGTCTGGCTCCGATGATTTTGAATCGCTTGATTTAAAAAAAACAGCCCCTGCTCCGTCTCCGAAAAAAGGGTATGTGCCAAAGTCTTTTTTATTGAGAATTTTCGAATAGACTTCGGACGCTATAAAGAGAATATTGGAACACTGGCCTGACCGTATAAAAGAATTTGCCAGGGCTATTCCATATGTGCTTCCAGAGCAGACGGAATTGATGTCAAATGCAAAGGCATGACATGCACCCAGACCGTGTTGAACTCGTGTAGCCGTGGCCGGCTGCATACGATCCGGCGAAGATGTGGAAACTACTATCCCTTCTATTTCTTCCGGTGAAATACCGGCTTTTTCAATACATCTTCGCCCGGCTTTTATGGCAAGATCGGATGTACATTCCTCTTCAGATGCGCTTCTACGGGAAAAGACCCCGGTTTTCTGGCTTATGATAAATTTGGATGTTTTTGGAAACTGGTCAAGATTTTCATTATGAACATGGTTTTCAGGCAGATAACTGCCAGTGGAAATAATAACAGCGCGCTTCATCGTCCCCCCCTGTGCTTATCCTGTCATGCTGGCCTTTTTTGCAACACACGGATTCGATCTTCAGAATACATTGCCTGCCATAAATCGTTTTATGCTCTCTTTGATCCTGCCTTCGGGAAATGATTCAAGATGTTTATGACAATCACCGCAAAGATAATCAAGTTCATCTGTTCTATGGATAAATTCGAGTGTGGTTATGTCTCCACACAGGTCGCACATGTAACTTGCGGTACTGGCTTCCTTCCCGAATTCGGTATGGCTTTTCTCAAGAAACTGCACACCGACTCCGAATTTTTCTTCATCTATGCTGTCAGAAGACTCTCGACACCACCTGATTTTTGCCATGTATCCTTTATATGCTTCAGGGCCGTATGATCCCGGAGTATAATTGATCATGACGATCCGGATATGCAGATCAGGTTTTAATATGACATTTGATCTGAAATACATACCTCCTTTGCTGAAATTATAAGTTTTTGAACGCATATAGTCATCCGAAGCGAAATCGTTGAAAAGGATGGGGGTTTTATGAGATTTTCTGGGGAATGCTCTTTTTATCTGTGATGCCATTTTTATGACCTCCTCATAAACTTATGTAAAGTCTGAACAGTTCGCCACAATGATTCCGTGACAAGAAGAGAAAATTTGTTTTTTTTATTGTCTGTACCCATCAATGTAACGCAGAAAACGGATTCAAAGGCAAGCAAGGTTGTGGAAGTTATTTCATCCACGGCCATTAGCTGTTTTCCGATAATGATTTACCCTGAATATTTGCTCATAATGCAGGAATTTTACATAGGAGCAAAGAGACGGGCCTTTTTATGTCAGGTCAATATCCAGAAAGTCTGTGGAGTAGTATATTGGACGCACACAAAGAGAACACGACTGTCATGCTTGAGCGAAGAGGGCAAATGTACCGATCAATCAGCAAGAAATAGTTGAACCAGGGAATTTATTCCGATATCATGGCAAAAAATGAACTGTATGTCAAGGCTTATTTTCCTCTCATTAAAAAGACGTAATTCTTGTTGTGAATATTGTTCATTTTTTTGATAATGCTAAAATTTCCCTTGCATTGAAAGGCGAATAATGCTTAAATCAAAAATTAAGAAAGTACAAAAAAATATGAATATATCTTTCCCTGTTCCTGTATACTGCCTGCTGGCAAGTGAGGGACAACTGCTGATAGTAATGATTTTTAATCCGCATGACCAATAAAAAAAGGGGCAGGCATCTTGTAGCTCCGCTTTGGGCCGACTCTTAACTCAAGCCATTAGGGGGGAAAATGAATAAAAAGCCAGACACGACACTCCACCACCATCTGACTGCCGTCAAGGAAGGGAGCCGCCGTTTTGAAAACGCTTTCCAGAGCGTTGCCCGGATGATTCTGGAAGAAGACATTGAAAAGGTTGTGGTGAACGGAAAAACAACCTATGATTTCAGTATATTCCGGAAGGGTAAAAAACATGTGATCGGTATGTACGATGAAATCAACAGTTTTGTCTCCTATGTCAAAGATGCAGCCGAAGGAGGGTCATCAAAGGAGATGGCCTATGTACTTGTAGGAGAACCTGGAAACGGTAAGACTTTCCTTGTTGACTTTCTGTGTGCAAAATACAGGGATTATCTTAGTAAGGAACCTCAGCGTAAATACACCTTCAAGTTTGTCAATGTGGATAAAACCCAGGGGTACGGCAGAATATCAACCATTGAATCTCAGACCTATGAAGATCCCATGATTCTGGCCATGAATCTTTTTGATAATAAAGACAAAACCAGAGAGTATCTTGTCAAAACATACGGGTTTTCGGACGTAGAGATTGAAAAATTTTTTGATGATTATCGCCCTCTGGGAGCCTGCAGCGCTTACATCTGGAACGATATTCGCAATTATACGAACGACAATCTGGATGAGATGCTTGAATTTATTCAAATTTTTCCTGTGCCTCTTATTGAGAGCCTTGGAACCGTCACAGGGAAATATCCTGCAAAAGACAAGATAACTTCATCTGCCGTAGACCTTCTGGGAGAAGAATCGATTCAGCGCCTTTTGCACATAACAGACACGAACAACCCCTATCGCTTTGATTTAAGACGGGGAGCTCTGGCCAGAGTAGCCGGGGGCGGCATTCATTTCAGTGATGAAATCTACAAGAATAAAAAAGATCTGGTTCAGGTTTACCTGGGTGTGATTCAAAACCGCAGTATTGAGATAGACGGTTTCAAGTGGCCCATAGATTCCCTTATCATAGCGACTTCCAATAATTCGGAGTTCAACCGTTTTCTATCGGAAAAAGAAGAAGCTCCCATAGTGGACAGATGCAGAATATGCTACGTGTCCCATAACACAAATTATAAGCTCCAGGACAAACTCACCAATTATGCTATAGGAAGCGAAGCAAAATCGACTTTGACCGGCGAGATACTGCATCAGGACCCGAACCTCAATTATGCAGCTTCCGTATCTGTTGTTCTGAGCCGACTGCCGAAATCCGAGAAGCTCACCCCTGTTGAAACCATGAAGCTTGCCGCCGGGGAAGTTGCAGGGGAAAAAAGTATAAAAACTCTTGCCGAGGTCATTGATACTCTGAATCAGAATCCGGATATAGTAAAGCGTTTCGGGCAGAAGGGGCTTGGACAGCGGAATCTGGGCAGAGCAGTGCAGCTCCTTATCGAAAGCTCGGAAACCAACGAAGGCCGATGCATGTTCGCTTATGACATCTTCAAAGCATTGGAAAGAGTCGTTCTTGATTATGTGTCAGAGGCCAACGACAGGGCCAAATATCTCGAAGATCTCAAGACGGCCAAGGGCATGTACAGAGAACGGATCATGACCGAAATGTTTAATGCCTATATGGACGAACCCCTTGCTATTCGCAAAGACGTGATGAACTATGTCAACATGATCATCGGCATTGATGCTGAAAACCTGGGGCCTGACAAGATGTGGAAATACAAAGACCCCCAGACCGGCGAACTCAAAGCCCTGAAAGTTGACGAGCGGTATATAAAAAGCGTGGAAGAACGTCTGGGCTTGAAAACTGAAGAACAGCGTGAAACCTTCAGAACATCAATCAGAAAAATTTACGGACAGAAGATATCCATAGATCCTGATTATGATTTTATGGACAATATCGAACTGGTCAAGGCAGTAACGGATGTCCGGCTGAAATCAGATATTGCAGGAGCTGGTTCCTTAATCGGTGCTTTGGCTAATCGCACGAACGAAGAAAACCAGAAACTATATGACCGCATGACAGATACAATGCTGAAAAAACTCAATTATTGCAAAACATGCGCGCAGAAGACTATTGAGTATTTCTGCACCCAGGAGGATGAAAAATAAAAGAAAAGGGGGCAGGTAATATGGATACTGAATTCAATCCGAAGCTCACAAAGCTTTATGAGAAATTAAAGGTCAGAGGACTTTCTGCCGAACAGGAAGAGCTTATTCTTGAAGAGCTTGAAATTAAGGAAACAAGCCACGCAATAGATAAAGAAGATACTCATAGCAGTCTTTTCCCTTCTTTTTCCAAATTGATTTATGGATTCTCCGATTTGTCCATGCTTCAGGATATGTCTGACCCCCAACCTTCTTATACCACCTGCCTTCGCTCCATTGACGATCTGCTTGAGCGTGACAAATTGAGGGAAAAAGACGGGTTTCCCAGGAAAATCAGGGTGGGAAAGCTTATCAAACCTGGCATGGGAGGCAAGGATAAGATTGTGGTCGTCCCCACCACAGTGGAAGAAAAATTGCTCCATGACCGTATTAAATCTCCCGAAGAAGGCGGAGGTTCTTCAAGCGGATCAGGAGAAGGAGAAGAAGGAGAGGTGATCGGCGAAGAGCCTGTCAGACCTCCAGAAGGACAGGGAACCGGCCCGGGAGAAGGGCAGGGCGGCTCCCATGAGATGGAATCAAGCGCTTATGACCTTGGGAAGATACTGACGGAAAAATTCGAATTGCCTAATCTCAAAGACAAGGGAAAAAAGAGATCCTTGACCCGGTACACCTATGATATGACGGATAAACACCGGGGATTCGGCCAGATTCTGGATAAAAAATCGACCCTGAAAAGAATTGTGGAAACAAATATCAGTCTGGGCAATATCCAGGATGTCGGGGCTATTGATACCACGAAATTTTTGATAGCGCCTTCGGACAAAATATACCGGATACTTTCAAGAGAAAAAGATTACGAGTCCCAGGCAATGATTTTTTTTCTGCGGGACTATTCCGGATCAATGTCAGGCAAGCCGACCGAACTCGTTGTGTCCCAGCATGTCATGATTTACAGCTGGCTTCTTTATCAGTATGACAAACAGGTTGAAACCCGCTTTATCCTGCATGATACCGAAGCCAAGGAAGTCACTGATTTTTACACATATTACAATTCCAAAGTAGCAGGCGGAACAAAAGTGGCTTCGGCTTTCAAACTCGTCAATGACATCGTGGAACAGGAAAGCCTGGCCACAGATTATAATATCTACGTGTTCCACGGCACAGACGGAGATGACTGGGATACTGACGGCAAGGAAACCATCCCTGAAATCAAAAAAATGCTCAATTACACCGCCAGAGTGGGCGTGTCCGTGGCACAGCGAGGAGGAGCAGGGAAAGTATCGGAAGTGGAACGCTATCTTAAAAGATCGAATCTGCTTACGGAAAAACCGGAACTGATTCGTCTGGATGTGATTAAAGAAGATGCGGATGAGCCTCGTCTGATTGAGGGGATAAAGACCCTGATTTCATAAAGATATGTGAAAGATCGCCGGACAATTGTTTTTAAGATAATAGATAATATCATGTCGGCGCAGCCACAGGGAGCTAAAATGGAACTGATTGATCAACATACAAAGAAAATCATGGAAGGCTGCAAGGATCGGGCCAGGGAAGCAGGTCTCAGATTCCAGGATGAAACTCTTGAGTACATAGTCACGAATCGGGATCTTATAGAGCTTTCTCCCAAAGTGATGATTCCGACTTTGTACGATTACTGGGTACACGATGTGGAAGTACTCAAAGAAAAAGGCAAATATGAGCTTTACCCTTCAAACCCTTATGAAACCGTGATCAATACCCGACCTGCCATATCCTTTTACAATGATAACAATCCAGACTGGCTCAATGTCATGATTTTTTACCATGTCATAGGCCACATAGATTTTTTCCAGAACAATATTTTTTTCAAAAATACCTGGGATATGGATTTTACCGGCCATGCGCTTTCAGATAAACGCATGATAGCAAGGCTGAGATCTGAAAAAGGCCGCTGGGTCGATTATATCATAGAATTTACACGGAGTATCGATAACCTGGTCGGTTATCATGAAGAACTTGCGAAACTCAACCGGCCGCAGAAAACATTTGCGACATCAAAACTTGATTTTTATTTCGATGTTTTTCTTCAGTCGGAAAAAAAAGTCAGTGTCGGCGATTATGTCAAAGAGATCGAACGATACAACGACTGTGTGAAAAATTATCAGGATATGGGAGAAGAGACTTTTTTTTCCGAAATAGACAGGAAGTATCCTGAATTTCTGGCTGTTTACAAAAAAAGCCAGGAAAGCAAATCCGAGAACAAGCCAGACATCGTTCAATTTATAATGGATAATTCCGAGAATTTGAACAAGGAGGAAAACAAGTGGATGAAATCCGTCATGCAGATTATACGGAAAACATCTTTGTTTTTTCAGCCCCAGATCAGAACGAAAATAATGAACGAAGGATGGGCGAGCTACTGGCATGAAACCCTGTTTTTAAGAGATGACCGGATCAAGGGGCATGAAGTCGATTTTGCCAGGGTCAATGCAGGTGTCACTGCCATGCCGAGGGTAGGACTCAATCCTTATGCTTTAGGTATGCGCCTGTTCTATTATCTGGAAGATATGGCAAACAAAGGGCAATATTCATTTAAATACAGAAGCTTGAAAGATTCATACAAACGAAAGATTTTTGATGAAAAAACTGGCAGAGGCAAAAAATTCATTTTTGATACCAGAGAAAATCTTTGTGATTTCATGTTCATCAATACTTTTATCGACCAGGATTTCACGGATCTCAATAATTTATTCGTGGTGGGTAAGCGCTTGAATGAGCAGAAAATGGTATGGGAATATTATGTTCAAAGCAAAAGTGCCAAAGATTACAAGAATATGGTAATCGATTCCTTATACCATCCCCCGCTTGTAGAGGTTGACACTGAAAAAACGGATGATAAAAAACTCTACCTGGTACACAGATTTGAAGATAAGCCTTTAGTGAAGGAATATATCCACAATACAATGGTCGGGATCGAATACCTGTGGGGAGGCCCTGTCAGTCTTGAGACCAGCGAAGTACTCTCCATCTCGGCCCCACGAGCCAATACTGGAAATATGGAACCCGTGGTTAAATGGCAGCGAGTCGTTTACACCATGGATAACCGGAAAATATCCAGAAAAATAATTTAACAGGATATAAACATGGACAATATTCACAAGGCATTACATCATCTCGAACAAAGCATGGGTGATCAGAATCAGCGCACGCCGATTCCTTTCAATGACTTTCTGGATGAACTGATAAAAGATCCTGTGAGAATGATTCGTAACATATTTCAGGTCTTTTATGACATGATCAAGACCTATGTGGGAGAAGGAACTGATGAATATCCCGATGATCCAGAGTCGATTCAGTTCGTATCCTATGACTGTGCAAGGCTTTTTGTCGAAGGTTCTGATCATCCTTTTTTTGCAGACCGTCTTTTTGCCAACCGCTTGATGAACCATGTGGAAGCATTCAAGGGCGGAGCGCAGCAAAATCGGATATATATTTTCGATGGCCCTCCCGGATGCGGCAAGAGTACTTTTTTGAATAATCTTTTGATGAAATTCGAGGAGTACGCCAATACCGAAGCAGGAATACGTTATGAAAACGTATGGCGTCTGGATCGTAAAATTCTTGGATGCTTTGCAGATAGCGAGGCTCTTCCTCTTATCGAAAAATTATCCCACATGCTGGATTCCGGAACCGATGTTCAGGAAAAACATGTTGCACCTGAAACACCAGATGGCAATCTTTTTGATTCGGAAGAAGACTCTTGTGAGTTTCATGATGAAATTGATTCTCCATATTTTACCGAAGATTACATAGAAGTGCCATGCCCATGCCATGACCATCCTCTGTTGATGATTCCCAAAAAATACAGGCGCTCTTTTTTTGACGAGCTTTTCGAAAATGATGAGTTCAAGTGGAAGTTGTTTACCGACAAGGAGTTTGACTGGGTTTTCAGAGATGTGCCATGCACTATTTGCAGCTCTATATATGATGCTCTCATGAACCGGCTTAAAAGCCCTATGGAAGTTTTCAAAATGCTTTATGCCCGGCCCTACCATATAAGCCGCAGACTTGGCGAAGGTATCAGCGTATTCAATCCGGGTGATATGCCGATGAAGCAGAATGTTTTAACCAATAACATGCTGCAAAAAAGGATCAACAGCCTTTTAGGAGACAGCAATCAGGTAAAATATCTTTTCTCAAACTATGCCAAAACCAACAATGGCATATACGCTTTGATGGATATCAAAACCCATAATGTCAACCGACTGATCGAACTTCATAATATAATCAGTGAAGGCGTGCATAAGGTCGTTGAGATAGAGGAAAACGTGGATTCTCTGTTCATGGCTCTGATGAATCCTGAAGACAAGAAAAATATCCAGGATTTCCAGTCATTTTCAGATCGTATAGAGTATATCAACATTCCTTATGTTCTCGATCTGCGAACCGAGGTGGAAATTTATCGGAATATTTTCGGAAAACATATCGACGAGAGTTTTTTACCCAGAGTTTTGCATAATTTTGCAAGGGTGATTATAGCATCTCGCCTGAAACCCAGATCAGATGCCATGCTGGACTGGATCAAGGACCCGAAGAAATACAGCCGTTATTGTGATGAAAAACTGCAACTTCTGAAGATGGAGATCTATACCGGCCATATACCTGACTGGCTTTCGGAAGAAGACCTGAAACGATTTAATGCAAAAAGAAGGCGTTTTATTGTTAAAGAGTCCGAAATCGAAGGAGAGTCAGGCTTTTCCGGTCGTGATTCCATCAAAATTTTTAATGAGTTTTATGCAAATTACGCCAAAGAAGATAAATTGATTAACATGTCTCGGCTGATCCACTATTTTACAACGGTCAGGAAAGATTTGAATAAGTCGCTCCCAAAGGGTTTTTTGGATTCCCTGCTTCAAATGTATGATTATACGATCCTGCAGGAGGTCAAGGAATCTTTATATAATTATAACGAAGAGCGTATATCAAGTGATATTCAAAATTATCTGTTTGCTGTAAATTTTGAACCAGGAGCCGTAGAGACATGCAGCTACACAGGAGAAAAGCTGGAAATAACAGAGGAGTTTTTCAAAGCCATAGAAAGCCGTCTTTTAAGCCCCTTGCCTGACCAGGCAAAACAGAAGGCTTTCAGACTCGAAACTCAGAAAGAATATACAACAAAAACCCTGACCCAGGAAATCATGCTGGAGGGAATACCAATGCAGGAAACTGCTTTGTATAATTCTCTGCATGAACGATATGTCCAGAATCTCAAGGAAAAAGTACTCGATCCGTTTCTGGATAATGAGAATTTCAGGCAGGGAATCAAGGACTTTGACAGCGAAGCCTTTAAAACATATGACAAAAGGATACGGGAGGATGTCACTTTTTTAATAGATAATCTCTGTAATAAATGCAGATATACCCAGAAGGGAGCAAAGGAAGTCTGCATTTATGTTATTGACAGCGATCTTGCAAGAAAATTTGGGAAGCCTTGAGATCAAGCAGGTTAAACTAACTGAAATTTGGAATACAAAAACATGACAGACAGGAAGAAAGATTTGTCGATTCTTTCTAAAATAAATGAATTGGAAGACTCCTTCAAGAGAACAGATAGAAATTATCTTGAAAGGAAAATAGACAATGAACTTAAAAATATTCCACAATTAAAGAGTTCTAAAGAGAGTATTGTCAATATTTGTGAAGATATAAAAAGATTGTTCAAGGAAGAATATCCTGACTTGAAGAAGAAAATAATGCCATATGTGGAGGAAATAGATGTTTTTCTTGATAAACACTCCATTGAAAAAATATTTATGGCGCTTCCAAAGTATTTCATAGAACTGCATGAAGAAGGTACAGGACTGTCGGAAGCTATCACACTGATTGACAGGCAAATAGAAAACGAGAAACTCAAAAGAGAAATTGAAGAGAGTCACCTTGCTCTCGAAAAAACTAAAAAAATTGCATATCTGGGGCAGATGGCAAGTATGATGGCTCATAATATCAACAATCCGGTTGGTATTATCCGTGCAGAAGTCAGTGGAGCTTTGGACGATATTGAAGAGGGACTGTTCAAGAAAGATGAATTAAAACCCTTGTTTGTCAGTGTTCGTGGTCAGTGTCAGCGCCTTTATAATATCGTTGAAAACTTCAGGAATTTCGCCCGTGGCAACCGCCAGCACCAGGAAAGTGTGTATCTTAATGAATTAGCTGAAAGAGTTTCAGAAATCTTCAGTGGACAATTCCGGCAACATAAAATAAAACTGGTTTTAAATGTTCAAACCCATCTTCCCGAACCGGTTGTCAATGCCAATCCTCTCCAATTGCAGGAAGTACTCATGAATCTGATAATAAACGCCAGGGACGCAGTAGAAGGCAAACAAGGTGCTTGTGTGTACCTGAAAACGTGGGCTGACGAAAGAGAGTCAGGTTTTTGCGTGAAAGATAACGGGGCAGGTTTGTCTGCCGAGCAAATTGAGAATTTATTCACTCCTTTTGTCAGCAGCAAGCCTGAAGGAACGGGATTGGGGTTATATTTTTCGAAAGAGGCGGTCACTCGGATGGGTGGAAGTCTGTATCTGGATGAAAATTCGGATGGCACTTGTTTTGTTACGAGTTTTCCAATAAATTAAGGATTAACAGTTGAAAAAACAATATTCTTTGCTGATTATAGATGATGAACCGGGTATTATAGATGCTTATGGTCGGTATTTTAAAAAACGCGGCTTTCGTGTGGATAATGCACAAGACGGTCAAAGCGGTCTGAATAAATTGCTTGATGGAGAATATGATGTCGCCCTGGTGGACCTGCGTATGCCGGAACTGGATGGAATAAAGGTCATCCAACAGGCTGTGGAAGCTGATGTGAGTGCCAGTCTGGTGATATTGACGGGTCATGGTGAAAAACAGGATGCTGTAGACGCTGTAAATTATGGTGCAGATGCCTGGTTTGACAAGGGCAGTGAGGATATGAAGCCAATTTTTGATAAAGTCAAGGCATTGGCCGAAGGCATGCCTCTTGATGATATAAGTAAAGCATTGGCAAATTTGTCGGATGAGGCTTGAATGTGCGTGACTGCTAAAAAATATTACTTTGATACAAACGCTATGTTCAAATACTATCGGAATGAAGCAGAATCTATGCCTTTGCGTCGTTTAGTCGCTGCTTGCCCTGATCCTGCGCTGGTTTCTCAGTTGACAATATTGGAATTTGTAAGCAGATTGGCCAAAGCTTATAGAAAAGGTGAGTTGAAAAAGCGGACCATAAAAAGAATTCTGGATCGACTCAAAAAAGATATACATGAAAAAGCGGATTCCCGTTTCCAAGTCATTAAAATGCCGGTCGGCGTATTTCGTGCCGCTGAAATAATTTTGCGGCAATACAGCATGGAGTCCCGCATTGGCATTGGCTCTCTGGATGCATTACATGTGGCGATTGTAACGAAACTGCCTTCTTTATCTCCAGTAATGGTGACTTGGGACAAGGCGATGCAGCGTGTGTGCGAAAAGCTCGAAATAGAGGTTTACAGCCCGGATTGACTGACTAAGGGCCGTGGATGAAACAACTTCCACAACCTTGCTTGCCTTTGAACCTGTTTTCTGCGTTGCATTGATGGGTACAGACAATAAGTATTCACCCATCAATGCGCCTTGAAAACAGATCCAAATTCGGCGCAATCTTATGGCATTAATTTCATCCATGACCCTAAGATATGAAATCAGACAAAGCAACAATTATTGTATAATCAGAAAATCAAAGAGAGGTATCATGGGCTTACAGACAAGCAAACAATGTCCCTTCGGCGCTGAAACTGAAATTATTATTATGCTGCATTCGCAATCCAGTTCTCATGGTGATTTACAGAACATCGACTGTGAATCGAGTGTAGGAGGTGGCAGCTATCATTCGAACAGTTCGACAAGCACTTACGGAACTTGTTTTCTGGCTTCCGCTGTATCCACCCTGGATTATACAGCGACACCTGAAGAAACTATAGAACACAGGCAGAAACACCTGAAAGATGCAGGATGCCCAAAATGGAAAATGAGAATACAGGACGGATTCTGGATATTCAAACGAGAGCTACGCAAGGCTGTTTGCGAAGAATGCAAATATGCTGATGGAAAGCCTCATACAATATGAATATTTTATCTTGATTTAACGATTTTACACTTTTCTGCAAAGGTACGTAGTCATCTTTTCCAATATCTGATCTGGACTCAATCCCCGGCAATCAAGTGTAAAATCAGCCCAGCGCATATAAAGAGGGTGGCGTTCTTCATACAGCATATCAATGTCCTGTCCGGGTGTCATGACCACACCCCTTGAATCGATATTGCCAAGCCGCTCTTTTAAGCTCTCAGCCCCAAGATCAAGGTGAACAACAGATCCAGACGATTTTTTCAGATGATTCATGGAGCTTTCGCTGTAAACCACGCTGCCGCCAGTCGCTATCACATGGGATTTGACGGCGAGCGAAAGCACATACTTTTCTTCGAGTTTTAAAAAACCTTTCATCCCGATTCGATGTATAATTTGCTGAAGGCCCATTTTCTCATGTGTCTGAATAAAAATATCGGTGTCGCAAAAATCGAGTGTCATTCGTTTTGCAAGCAATATTCCGATAGTACTCTTGCCAACCGCAGGCATTCCGATGAGTGTAATGTTATCATTTTTTTTCATTTTGTATTATATTCTTTCGGTTATGTTTTTTTTGCATTTCAGCCTGTGGTTCAATTGTCATTTTGCAAATTTTAGCTTTTGCAAAGCCTGAAATGTGAAAAAAATTATAATATCGACAGATAATTATTTAACCCTTCCGTACTTCGATATAAGTTAACGGATCTGATAAGGTCAAGCTTTATTGACAAACATGGCCATATTTTTTTATCATCACAAATCGTGATCGAATCATTGTACAAAAAAAATGTGTGAAAACAAAAACAATTCTTTAAAGGTATTTGCAAATGGCTGAAACAACAATAAATTTCAAGAAGCAGATCAACTCGATTCTGGTGGTCTGCACCGGCAATATCTGCCGCAGCCCTATGGGTGAAGGGATTTTGCGTGAAAAACTCAAAAATTGCAATCTTTCCCATATTCGAATATTTTCAGCCGGAACCCACGGCTGGGATCATGAACCGCCAACCGGCCTGGCCGTGAAAGTGTGCGCTGAAGAAGATATTGACATAAGCGGTATTCTTTCCAGCCCTATAAGCAAATCCATGATCATTGATGCCGACCTGATACTCGTCATGGAGAAGAAACATAAAAAAAACTTGATAAAGATCGATCCTTCCTGCAGCGGTAAAACCTTTTTGATTACCAGCTTTCAAAAAGATTCCTCCTTGACAGAAATAGATGATCCTTACATGCTGCCTGTTCAATATTATCGAAAAGCGTTTTGTGATATTAACCGTTGCCTGGATGGGTTTATCGATAGTATGTTGAAATAAAATAAAAAAATGTCAGAGCTTCCTGCTGAATCCATCGATCAAGCAGATTACTTACACCAGGATCAGTCTGTAGCAACTTTGTGCGGTCTTTGTGAATTCTGTTCTTGATTTTTTTAGTAATTTATGGTCTATTTCTTTCCGATGAAAACAATTGCAGAAAAGCCTGAGACAATCCGGCAGCATGTGGAATAGGTACAAAAGCTCCAACATGTTATGATTGTGTATTTTTTGTTAGCGTAAAACAGTAAAAACGGAGCTATTATGAAGATTTTAACTCATAGTTATGTCAGACAAAATCTTGAGATTCTGATAAATGAAATAACGGATGCTCATGAACCTGTTCGTATCGAAGGAGAAAGAAGCAAACCAATTATTATGGTAGATGCGGAAGATTTTGAAAGCCTTACGGAGACAGCTTATCTTCTTTGCTCTCCTGCAAATGCAAAACGTCTGATGAGAGGCTTGGATGAATTCAAAGCTGGAAAGGGAATTCCTCTGAATGCGAATGCTATTATGGATGCCGGTAGCTCTGAATGATTTGGAATACTGGCGGAAAAAGGACTCTAAAAAACTAAAACGAATCGTTGAACTTTGTGTTGATACCTGTAAACATCCTCAAGAAGGAAAAGGAAAACCCGAGCCATTAAAATTTAACCTGACCGAATGCTGGTCAAGGCGTATAAACAAAGAACACAGGCTTGTATACCGTTTTGACGATGATACAGTCCATATTATTCAGGCTCGCTATCATTATGAGTAAAGAGAAAAAAATAACTCGGCGGTGCAACGGGCGGCAGGGACTTCCGCTTCGCTCCATCCACAATTGCTCGCTGACTTTTTAGTTATGTCGCTTAAACCATTACAAATAATTGAGATACAATGAATACATTATTAACTCCAACACAAGGTTATTTTTTTATATTTTTGTTTTCTGCATGTATGATAGTTCTATCTTGCATTTCTAAAGGCAAAACCAAGATTGATGCAGTTTCGTAAGTTGGGTTGAAGAACGAAACCCACCAAGTAAGTAGTCCGCAACAATATATGAACAGGTCGTTGATGTTGGGTTTCGTTCCTCAACCCAACCTACATGACTGATCGTCTTTCTTGCATCTTCCCAGCTCTGGCACAGAACGTATTCTTCCGCTGTCATGCTTGTTGGTTATCGAAACTGCATGTATGGATTTTATCACATTATTAAAAATTTGGAAAATTTATTGACAACTCGGGAGCATTTTGGTATCAATATTTATTTTGGAATCTCATTCGCTTGGTACTATGAATAGCAGTGGCGGGGTATTTTTTAAATCTTTATTTTGCGGGATACGACGCTGGGTAAACTGACAACATAACACAACTGACAACATAAAACCGTTGAGCTTAAGGAATACGGCAAGAATAAGTTCCACCAGAATTGCGCCGGATTTTGGTTCGTATTCGAGGCGCGTCAAAGGGCGTATACTCATTGTATATAACCTGTACGCAACGAAGAATACGGGCCAAAAGGCAATCAAGACGGGGGAAATTATTCTTGCCGGGTTCCTAACGTTATGCCTGAGAAATTAATATGACATTTGATCAAAGAGACAAAATATGGGAAAGCAGTTTTGAAATTTACTATGACTGCTACTTTGAAGAGATGATCGCAGATCATTTGTTGTACAGATGGTGTCTTCTTGATGATATCAATAAATGGCTAATTGCCATCACAGCATCAAGTTCAGCTATTGCTGGCTGGACGCTTTGGAATGAGCCAGGGCTGAAATTGGTTTGGGCCTTTTTGGCATCTACAAGTGCATTCTTGGCAATTACGCATTCAGCACTCGGCGTTCAACAAAGAATAAAAAATTGGGAAGATGCTAAAAAATCATTTGTCGCACTAAGGATTGAGCTCAACTCATTGAGGCAGGACATGACAATTGAGCCTGAGTTTGTTATCGAAGATATTATGAAAAGAATGAAGTCCTTAAGAAGTAGATATTGCGACCAAATGTCTCGTTTGAGTCCTGACACACTAAGGACAAGAAAGCTTGAATTTAAGATTCAAGACACACTTAACAAAACCATCGCAGACCAAATACAAGGATAAACAAATGGGAACTCGAGGAGCACCACAACCAAAGCCGAAACCAGCACCAAGGCCAAAACCACCACAGCCACAGCCTCCGTCGAGATAATGAATAAGGCATAACCCAGACGGCAAGAAGCACGGCGGCGCTGACGCAGCAAGTTTGGGTGGGTGGTCGCTGGTGATGTCGTTATCTGAAAAGAAGAAAACAAATATGGTACACAAAATTCAAAAATTTTTTGTAATTATTCTTTGCTTTACAACAACTTTATTAGTCTCAGTTAAGGTTAAAACCACCGGCTTTAGCCGGTTATCTTTCAGATATTATTTTTTCTGCTCTTTGAAGTCACGGAGTCAGCTTTTGTATGGCAGCAGAGCAAAATTGTTCGGAAACGGAAACGTTCATGCTGCTCATAACAGCTATATCTATGGCTGAAAAATCAAAGATGCTATGCCATTCTGGATAGCTCTGCTGGTTGAGTCATTATCGCACAGCCCGTTTCGAAGATCGTAGCTGCCAGATATATGCCTTGAGTCCGGAAAGAATCCCAGAAAATTTCCAATAGTTGGAATTCATAAAAGAACGGGTCTATGACTCGTATCCGGACTTTCAGTCCGTAATTTCAACCCACCGACTTTAGCCGGTGGTTGTTGAGTTCCTATTCTTGGATGTAGCAAAAATTACCAGGCCGTCGCAACCACAGAGGTCTGATAAATGGTGAAGAATTCGATAAGATGAGAAGGAAATTTCCACTTCCACGACCCAGGGTAGTTCACAACATTTAATATGGTTGATGTTGAAGCCAACATGGACTTTAGCCTTTTTCGATCCTTTTCGATAGTCAGCCCATATCATGGAAAGAACTGCATCAATCAGAGATCCATCAATAGCAACAAGCCGTCCGAGATGATCGT
>JAUCGE010000081.1 GCA_030377965.1 Desulfobacterales bacterium HSG16 | reverse complement strand
ACAGTCCAAGGGGATTCTCGGCCTGTTTGACCACCATAAAATCACCTATATAAAAGGACACGGGAAAATAACAGGCCCTGGCAATATCGAAGTCCGTCAGGAAGATGGAAATGTCGAAACGGTAAATTGGGATAAGCTTATCCTGTCCACTGGAACCCGCCCTTTCGAAATTCCGGTTTTTCCCTTTGATGGCGAAAAAATTCTTTCCAGCGATCACGCATTAAGCCTTGAAGAAATCCCCAAATCCATCCTTATAGTAGGCGGCGGTGTGATCGGATGCGAATTCGCGTTCATTTTAAACGCACTCGGGTCCAAGGTAACGGTCGTTGAGGCTTTAGACCGCCTTCTGCCTCTGCCCTCAGTGGATACAGACTGCTCTAAAATCCTTCAGAGAGAAATGAAAAAACGCAAAATAAAATTCATCGTCGATAAAACCGTAGACTCTGTCCAAAAAACCGATGACGGACTTGATATCACAATAGGTCCATCTCCTTTCAAGAAAGATATAAAGGAAAAAGACAAAAAACCCGTAAATGTAAAAGCTGAAAAAATGCTGGTTTCCATCGGTAGAAAACCGAACACAAACGATATCGGCCTTGAAAACATCGGCCTTGCACCTGATGAAAGAGGATGGATTGCAGCAAATGAAAAAATGGAAACCAATATTGCCAATGTCTATGCAATCGGAGATATTCTCGGCCCTGAAAAAATAATGCTCGCACATGTTGCCTCCACAGAAGGCATAGTGGCAGCCGAAAATGCAACCGGGGGCGATAAAACAATGGCCTACGATGTAGTGCCATCGGCAATATTCACATCTCCAGAAGTAGCCACAGTAGGTTTGAGCGAAGCCCAGGCAAAAGAGGCAGGGCACGATTATCGCGCAGATGCAGTACTCTTCCGCACAGTGGGAAAAGCCCAGGTGATAGGCGATATTGCAGGCCAGGCAAAAATAATATCAGATAAGAAAACGAATAAAATTCTCGGTGTTCACATGATAGGCCCTCATGTCACAGACCTTATAGCAGAGACCACCCTTGCCATGAAAACAGGAGCCGCCACCACAGATATTGCAAACACGATACATGCACATCCAACTCTTGCTGAAATTACGCTTGAAACCGCATTTAAATCACTTGATCAGTCTTTGCATGGGTAAGTTTTTTGGATCTGCATTTTTTTGAATCTGCTGGCAGGAAGCCATTTTGTCGGCAGGTTCATAGAACAAACCGCATAGCTTCACCAATGAGAAAAAAATGATCATTTCCCTTTTGCTTCATTGATTTCCACAACAATATCCTTGGCTACTTCATAGACTTCGAGCGGTGCATTGGTTGCCTTGTCCAGATATTTTTGCAATGCAACGACAAGCGGTTCGAGATGCTCGGCGCTCGGCGAATCGCTGAGAATCTCCAGACATTCCTCGGCGTGGCCTGCCGCTGCTGCCCCAATAAAGAAATCGATTACATCAGGGGTGAAATGGCGGGCAAAACCTGCGTTTTTCAAGAACTCTCTGATCGGCTCAAGCGCCTGTTTCCATTTTTTTTGAGCAGATAAGACACTTTCCTGTTGAAGCATTTTAAGACTTGATGAAAAATCAGAGCATTCAAAAACACCAGGATGAATGGAAGCGATCAATCGTTTTTGGATTTGAGATTCATTAAAGGATTTCAATATATGTTCCAGAGCAAGAAAATGGTCTTCCCTCTCATCAGGTCCAAGATCGAGGCTTTCGGTAGATATGGTATTGACCATGAATTGAAGCTCTCGCTCTTCATAATAGTCGATCATAAATTTGACGGCTGTGCGTACACGACTTGATTGACTTCCTCGGCGACGCAATTGATGATAGATATTGTAAAGCCGCTCGGCAAGCTGATAATATTTTTTCCGTCCTTCCTTGCGCTGAACAACAACTGCACCCCGCTTTTCTAACCTCGTCAATTGGGTGCTGGCTTGATTTACGCTTAACCGGGTCACTTTTGCGATATCGCGGGCCGTGGCAGGCGACCATATGTCGGCCAAAGCTACAAAGGCTTTTCGTTCGAGAGGTGGCAGGCTTTCGGTATTGCTTTTCAGATAATCCGTATGATCATCAATCAACGCTATGATATCTTCGATCAGCTCTTTTAAGGAACTGTTTGCTGCAAATGACGACAAGATGATTAGAAGACGCGGATTACCGCCCGTTAAGATTTCGATGGGCCGGATTCTACGTTCGTTGTCCTTCTTTTCGGTGACAAGCTCCCATATATTGAGGCAGTCGGACAATGAAAGCGGTAATAATTCCCGAACAGCGAATAACTCGAACATGGGCTGTTTGATATTTTCAATCTGATCAAAATGGCTCGTGGCTGTGGCAACCATCATGACTCGCGGTTCGTTAATAAGTGTTTCTCTCAGAATCCAGCCTTCGCTATCCTTGATCTGTTCACCTAAGAGCATATTGAAACTCTCGGCCACGACTATAAGACGCTTACCCTGCTTGTCAGCGAAGTCGAGAAGCACATCCAATGCCTTGTCATACAGGATTTTATTATCTAATTCCTCCAGCAGCCTGGCATGAGTTTTTTCGAGATCCCGGTCTTTCAGATCTTCGGAGAGTCGCAGAATGGCCTCCAGCCAGAATTCCGCTGCACTTCCCACCAGGTAGCTTTCTTCGGCCATTACGATAGGATACCACGCCTCGTTCAGAGTTTTTTTACGCCGCACTTCGGCCATTGCCCGCAAAACCAGGGTTGTTTTACCCATTCCACGGGGTCCGATGAACATGATATGCTGGTTGGAGGAACTCCCGATATTGTTCCGAATCGTTTGCAGCAAAATCTCCAGGTCATTTTTCCGCGCAACAAATTGTTCGATCAATTGGGAATCCAACAAAAGGGCTGGATTATATTTTCGCAATTTCATTGCCAGTCACCGTTCAATCATTTGTTTCGTTGGTCAGAAGGGATGAAATAGAAAGAAAATTCCTTTTCCCAATAATCTTTCAACAAGCTGTTTTTGAACACATAGTCTCGACCATCCTGGTGGAGGTATCCGTCATGCTCGAAAGTTTTCATGAGAAAACGTATGACCTCGGTTCGTTCATTGTGATCCGGATAATGATCCTCAGCGATTATCATCGCAGCCTTTCCGGTCAATCGGTCTGCTATGGCGGCCTCGGTCAGCAAGTCTCTGGCCAGAAGAAATTTTTCGCGCCCCAATGTTCTTTCCAGGCGTTCGACATAAGTTGCAAGTTCAATGGAACCTTGAACTGCAAGCATTTTATCTTTATAAATTCTGTCAACGTCCACAACATCGCAAGCATCTGACGAACGATCCATACAGTCCCAGGAAATGTTCAGTAAAAATTTCTGGACAAAATGGGGAATAGCCACTCCCAGTTTTTCGAGAATATGCTCTTTTGCTCCCTCCTTGAAACATATCCCGTTTTCTTCTGCACGATCTTCAAGAAATTCCAGGGCGATTTCAGCACTCCAGGGCTCCAGATGAAAGGCCGTGAAATTGTTGAGCCTGTCGCTCAAACCAATTTGCTCCAGGATCGGTTCGATACCAATCGACCCACCGGTGGCAAATGCAATTTTTCCAACATGTTGAATGCTGGCTCCTCGAAGCCAGGATAGAAATATATCAGCGTCTTTTTTCTTCTCAGGAACAATTACATTCGAACTATTCCGAATGACACGATTGATGAACACGGGTAATTCATCAATCAAAATGATCACCTTTTTATTGGTTTTGGCAAGCCATTCGAGTATCCCATCTCCAATGTAACTCCAATTCTCGGCAGCACCCTCGCGAAGCTTGATTTTCACCAAAGCATCGGTACCAATTTCATCAATAGAACCTCTGATGCTCTTCAGCATGTCGAAGAAACCGTCTTTTGCCGCACCGATAAGACTTCGATGCTCATGTGCTACCTTGCCAAGCTTCAGCATCACATCCTGAGCAGAATCACAATGTTCGATATCCACATAGAGACAGACAGCGCTGTCCTGGAACCGGTTGGCCGTTTCGCGCATCAAGCTGGTCTTTCCCATTCGCCGCTGTCCAAGCAGCAGGACATTGGCATCGGATTTTAAAAGCCCTGTGAATTTGGCAATTTCCTTTTCACGCCCGAAAAAATCGCGTCCTGTTACAACATTTCCCACAATTATCGGTTTTTTCGCCTTTTTTAAAGTATCATCTTTATGATCGGACATTACGCCTTCCTCCCTTGCAGAGTTTACAATCAATTTTGTTGCCATCAATCATGATGGTAACTTAAAACACAAAAAAATCAATGTCAAGTATTTTTCCATCAAAATTGATGGCAACTTTATAAAAGCATAATTATCAAGTGGTTGAGGTATATTCAATTCCAGAGACAGCTCTCGTTCAGCAAAATTCAAACTCCTCGACAGCCCTCATCTCCCATCCGGAAAAAACCAGAGTCAGGCATTTCATGTTTGAACATCGTTCCAAATCTCGAAACAGATTAACCTGCTGGCTCTAAACGCGACTATCAAAGCAGCCCGTGCCGGAGAAGCCGGAAAAGGATTCGCAGTCGTAGCCAACGAGATAAAGGAACTAGCCAGGGAAACTTCCAAGGCGACCCAGGACATCAAAAACAAGATCGAGGATATACAGAACTCCACAGAGGAAACCTTATTGATTATGAGCAACTGAAAATGCTCATGCAGAGTGTAATACAATTGCAGGATCTGGAATATATCGAAATTGCATTTATGGATTTTGTCACACTTTGAACAAGATTAAAACTTATTGACAATTTGAGAGAATTCTGGCACTGATATAAAGTTAAATCTTGATCTCCAGCAACAGGTGGTGGCAGTGTATTTTTTATTTGCGGGATACTGAATTACTGACAACATAATGGAGGGAAGATTCAAGGTATGATAACTAAATATTCCAATTCAGCGAGGATGACATGAAATCAATCCGAAAGTTTACAGTGAGACAGAAGCTCCATGCGCCAAATGCATTATACCTGGTACTACTGGCAATCGTCATATACTTCTATTTCGGTTTTGGATCTCTGATGAGTGATATTTCTGAAAGTCAGAAAAATTTGAATATATTGACGGATAAAATGAGAGATTTTGCATATGTAACAAAAGATTTCCTGAACCAAAAAACGACCTACTCGGATCTGGACAAAAAATATACGAACCTGAAGCCCGAAATGAAAATTGCCAGGCTGTCGGAAGCTTTTCCCAAGATATGGAAGCATGTGGAAAATATCAATGAAATCAGAAAAAATAACAATAAAATCAAAAAGGATATCGAGATACTGACTGGCACATCCATGTTTGAATCAAATGAATATATCCGATTGATAAGCGGGAAACTGGCGGACGATAAAAAGCGGAACAAGGTTTCGAAATTGGAGTGCCTGGTGATTGCAAGCGCTAATCTCAACACTGTTTCAAATTATAAGATCAGAATTCTGATCGAAAGGCTGGAAGGAGATATCGGGGTAAGTGAAACCCTGACGAATTTCCTTGATACATTGATTGCAAATGCCGAAAATGACATTAAACGATTGGAGGGATCACCATACGCACGCATGCCAGCAAAGGCAAAAATGGTAAACCTTAAAATTAAGGCATTTTCGCTTCGGTATATCCAAAATATCAGAGAATGCAACCGTATCCAGGAAATCGTGTTCGCAATTATCGAAAAAAGCATCGAAACTGCTTATAACGAATCATTCAACAGCAGCCTGAAATTTTACGAAACAATTAAAATGTATTTCAGAAATATTGTCATTCTGATGATAATAGCCGTCGTTGCCAGCATACTCACAAGTTTCGCCCTTTCCGCGTCTGTCCTCAATTCATTATCCATGGCAACATCCGTAACAAAGCGCATTGCGGAAGGAGACTTGAGGCATGTCGTTGATGCGGAAACCGGAGATGAAATCGGACAGTTCCTTAACAGCATGGGAATTATGGGGGAAAAGCTCCGGAAAATGATCATTACAATCGCTGACGGTGCATCCCTCATGTCAAATTCATCCGTCAATCTGTCCGCTATATCTGAACAGATGGCTGACAGTTCGGTCAGTATGACGGAAAAATCGAGCCTGTTGGCTACTGCCGCCGAGGAGATGAGCATAAACATGAACTCAGTGGTCACAGCCAGCGAACAGGCATCGAACAATATCAAAATGATGGCTGCTGCTGCCGAGGAGATGGCGACTACGGTAAATGAAATAGCGCAGAATTCGGAACAAGCGCGTTCAATTACTAACGAGGCAGTATGCCAAAGCAAAAGCACTTCGGGCAAGGTGAAAAAACTCGGTGCTGCAGGCAATGAAATTGGTAAGGTAACGGAAGTGATAACGGAAATCTCGGAGCAGATCAACCTGCTGGCTCTAAACGCGACTATCGAAGCAGCCCGTGCCGGAGAAGCCGGAAAAGGATTCGCAGTCGTAGCCAACGAGATAAAGGAACTTGCCAGGGAAACTTCCAAGGCGACCCAGGACATCAAGAACAAGATCGAGGACATACGGAACTCCACAGAGGAAACCTTAACGGAGATTGAGCAGATTTCCGAGGTCATCAATAAGGTCAATGAAATCGTATCCATCATTGCCACGGCAGTGGAAGAACAAAGCGTTACCACAAAGGAAATCGCAGGCAATATTTCCAATGTATCCGTGAGTATTGAGGATGTCAACCAGAATGTGGCACAGAGTTCAACTGTTGCCGGTGACATTGCTGAAGAAATTGCGTCGGTGAATCAATCTGCGATCGAAATGTCTGAAAGGAGTATCCAGGTAAATCAGAATGCAGATGAACTGTCCGAACTGGCGGAACAGTTAATGGAGATGGTAAGGAAATTCAAAGTTTGATGCAAATGAACAAGATCTTTTGATTATCCCTATGGATTTTATCACACTTTGAACAAGATGAAAATTTATTGACAATCTTAGAAAATTCTGGCACTGATGTGGAGTTTAATCTTGATTTTAAGCAACAGGTGGTGGTGGGTATTTTTTATTTGCGGGATACGCTGAGTAACTGGCAGCACAACATATCAGATAACATGGCATAGCGAACCACCAACAGCGAACAAATGGGGGGATGCCCGGAGTCTGGTTATAGGAATAGAATAATTTTAGCAAAAAAATTTCAAAAGGAGTCTCTGAATGAACAGAAAAAGGAAGACAAAAATAGTTGCCACGATTTCGAATCTTAACTGCAGCCCTGATTTTATCAAAAAACTTTATATTGCAGGCATCGACGTTGTCCGCCTCAATACGGCTCACATGACCCATGATGATGCACTTGAAGTAATCGAAAACACCAGAAAGGTGTCTGGCAATATCGGAATTATCATAGATACGAAAGGGCCGGAAATACGGACTTGTGATATGGACGAGCCTCTTAAAGTCGAATATGAAGATTGTATCAGAATGAAAGGCGACCCATCACAAAAATCAACCGGCAACATCATTTATACCTCTTACAAAAATTTTGTAAATGATGTTCCTGAGGGAAGTTCCGTACTCATTGATGACGGCTCAATTGCCCTTGCAGTCATGGAAAAGGATGAAGAGTATCTATATTGTCATGTGGAAAATGACGGTGTCATCTATGGAAGAAAGAGCATTAACATACCATCCGTTCATGTAAAACTGCCTGCTTTAAGTGAAAAAGACAAAGCTTTTATAGAATTTGCAGCAGATAATGATGTTGATTTTATAGCCCATTCCTTTGTCAGGAGCGCGAAGGATGTCATAGCGGTTCAAAACATTCTGGATAAAAAAAAGAGCAGCATAAAAATCATTGCAAAAATTGAAGACAGTATGGGTGTGGAAAATTTAAATGACATATTGGATCAGGCATATGGTATTATGATTGCCAGGGGTGACCTGGCAGTGGAAATTCCAACGGAACAGATACCGATGATTCAAAAAAAAATTATCAAGGCCTGTGTTGTAAGAAGAAAGCCAGTGATTGTTGCCACCCAGATGCTCCATTCCATGATTAACTCTCCCAGGCCCACACGGGCTGAAGTTTCAGATGTAGCCAATGCCTGCCTGGACCATACCGATGCTTTGATGCTTTCGGGCGAAACCGCAAGCGGTAAATACCCTGAAATAGCTGTCAGGACCATGGGAAAAATTGCTGAAGAGGTTGAAGCGGATCAAAGCAGTTTTATTGACACCCCCTACACCCTTGAAAACAAGGTGACCGCTTATCTGGCAAAAGCTGCCGTCAAAGCAGCCTTAAGACTGAATACCAAGGCCATTGTTGCCGATTCAGTCACCGGTTCATCCATTCTGGCACTGTCAGCCTATCGGGGAGACAATCCCATTTATGCCCAGGTTTATGATAAACGAGTTATGCGGCAACTCTCTTTATCATTCGGCGTTCATGCGGACTATCTTCTCCCTGAAATAACCTCGGTTTTACCCCTTCGAAAAGCTATCTGCCGTCTGATTGAAGCCAACCATTTTAAAACGGATGATCTGATAATTATCCTGGCAGGGCATTTTGGTGCCAATCAGGGCGCATCTTTTATAGAAATCTCAACAGCAGGAAATCTGATGGAAAAATGTTCTTGAAGGAGAATAGATTCTTGTCAAAAAGGTGGTTCATCGGAAAAATTTAAAAAATAAGAATTCAAAAAAAATATGGCTATAGGGTCACGGAAAGAAATAATCACCCAGAAGGCAAGCTAACTGGGGAATCATTTTTTTCCGTGACACATAATCATCGTTTGATCCAAAATTCATTTATTATGGTCAGGCACAGACCATTTTTTGCACAGGCACTTATATACGCATTGAAGAAACAATTCGTCTCGTTCGAAAGGGAATTGACAGCATGTGCGGGTGTTGCTATGATATCGATATTTTATTTGATCGCTCGGATAATTCATCCTGTATTTTGGAAACGGAAGGGAAATGTAGATATGAAAGAACAAACAGATGAATATGACAGTCCGTGGAAAGAAATTCTGGAAACGTATTTCAGGGATTTTGTAGAATTTTTCTTTCCGGAAGTTGCCCAGGGGATAGACTGGAAAAAAGGTTATACATTTCTCGACAAGGAATTTCAGAAGGCGGTGCGGGATGCCAAACTGGGAACAAGGTTTGCCGACAAGCTGGTACAGGTATGGAAAAAAAACGGAGACAAAGCGTGGGTACTGGCGCATGTAGAAGTGCAGGGCCAGTATGAGTCCAAATTTTCCAAACGAATATTCGTATATAATTACCGAATCTTCGATCGTTACGACAGACCCGTGGCAAGCCTTGTAGTATTGGCGGATGAAAGACCGAAATGGCGGCCTGTCAGTTACAGCCATGAGCTGTGGGGCTGTAAAGTCAGCATCGAATTTCCGGTCGTGAAACTGGCTGACTACAAAAAGCGATGGAAAGAGTTGGAGAAAAGTGACAATCCGTTTGCTTTTGCGGTGATGGCGCACCTGAAGACGCAGGAAACCCGTCACAACACGAAAGATCGCAGAAGGTGGAAGGTTTACCTGATCAGAAAACTCTATGAACATGAGTATGATCGTAAGGATATTATCAATATTTTTCGTTTCATCGACTGGCTGATGAAACTGCCGGAAGAAGCGGAAAAAAGCTTCTGGGAGGAAGTATGCCAGTATGAGGAGGAAAAGAAAATGCGATACGTTACCACAGGAGAAAGAATCGGTTACAAGAGAGGAAAACTGGAAGGCAAACTGGAAGCCATCGAACTGGGTCTGAGTATTAGATTCGGAGATGATATCCTGGGTATTATGGGTAAAATTCAGAAAATTCAGGATGTTGAACGGTTAAAAGCGATAAAGGACGCAATTAAAACTGCCAGAAATTTTTCGGAAATGAGGAAAATCATCGAGAAACGAACCTCGGATCGATAGATAATTTTTAAATATACGTTCGTAGGCGGTTTCGGAATAATCAATGCCCGGAAGAAATTTTCCAGTGGGAAGCATGCTATGCCAGTCCGGAAATACCGGATATGTGGGTTCTGCCTTTTTTATACCAGTATGAATTTGGTAAACCCAACTGGATTTTTTAACTTTTTCCGATGAACCAGATTATTTTAAATAATCCATTTCCCAGTAAGAGAATGTCAATAATTTATTGGATAGGTAAGTACCTGTGCAGAAAATATTTAACATCTTTTAAAAATATTGACCATGATCACAAAGCAACCGCCGGGAGATAAATCTCCCGGCTGAGTTATCCAAAGCACCCTGAAGGGCGCTATTGCAGCCGGGTTTACCCGGCTTTGAAAAATTCAGCCGCAAGATTCATCTCCGGGCTGCGTATGCATAAGCATGCGGATGAAATGTCATAAAACTTATGTACAGGTACTTACAATCCCAGCGCTTTAAATGCCGCCGCCCGGGTGTCACCATAAAATACAGGATCGACATGTTCCAGCACATCTGCGCTGACATCGAAGAAATTGCGTTTGTTTTCAATGGGAATCAGGGCCTTTTTAGCGCCGTTGTCCATTGCCACCTGTAATGGTTCCACCAGGGATCGGACCGGTTTTATATTGCCCTGGATACTCATGTCTCCCAATATCAATAATCCGGGCAATGGGGACGCTTTTCTCAGAACGGAATAGCATGATACCAGAAACGCCACGCCCACTTCCGCTTCCACATGGTTGTTTAGCAGGTCGATGGCTTCCACATGAAAGTCGGATGTGTCCACGTCCCTGGCAATGCCAAGGGCGCTTTTATTGGAAAGAATGTAGCTGAAGCTGCGCTGGACAGATTCTTTCATGGCACCCTTGACTCCGCCGGCAAGTTTGAGTTTGCCGGTGCCGGATGATGTGCTGATTTCCATACGGTAAAGTCCCACGGTTCCGTCTCCGCTGACCGATGCCGTGTATACCGTACCCGGCGGGAGGGGTTCTGCGGATATCAGGTCACGGCCACCTTGTTCTGGAACGCCTACGAAGCATTCTTCGCCGGTTTCATTTACCGTATAACTGAAAGATGTGTGATAGTATTCAAATGATCCCATCTTTTTTAGCTGCTCTTTTACCCGTCTGCGGCCTTCGATGGCAAGAGCCAGGATTTCGGCCAGGTCTTCTTTGGATATCTCGCCATGAGGGTGCAGGATTTTCATGAGGCCGGAAACCGACCGGCGCACCGCTTTTCGATCCCGGGCATTGAGATGGCTGCCCAGGGAGAAATGGTGATCAATCACTTCGGTAAAATTATGTTTTCGCAGTTCCCGCAGGGCTTCGGCCAGGTAATCTACAACAAACCCGTAATGATCGGTAAAATGTTCGTTTCGCATTTTGGGGATTTCCCAGCCGGGCAGGTAAAAATGGAGGCGATCTATAAAGGCCATGTCATCCCGGATAATGTCCGGCAAAGGTTCGAACAAGTGTCCGGTCTGCACCATGACATCGATGGGCTGCTGGGTGTTGCCGAACATGGCAATACTGGCGTAGCCGCTCATGGCTTCCTGTCCCCGCTGAAACTGGCCGGATTCGCAATAGGTTTTTAAAGTGGTGATAACTTCCTTGGGCATTTTCTGAAGATCGGCCACTTCATCAAATCCTACCACATCCCAGATCATGAGCATCCCTTTTTGACGGCCGCTCATGTGGCCGAAGAGGTTGGCCACGGTGGTGGGACCCGTTAGAAGCGCTGCATAGGGAGATATTTCCTGTACGGCAAAGCTTTTACCGGTTCCCCTGGGGCCAAGCTCGATCAGGTTGAAATTGCGTTCACACAGGGGAATCAACCGTAACAAGAATTGCAGTTTCAATCTCCGATCCATCTCTGCCGGTTCATACCCCATGCTGCGAACCATGAAATCTGTCCATTCGTCGGTGGTGAATTCCGCCCGTAGTTTCCGGTATTCCGCTAAGTCGAATGTCGCCAGTTGAATGGGGGTCAATTTGTCGATCCAGAATGGATTTTTGCCTTTATTTTCTTCATCATATTCAAACCGCATGTCAATCTGTGCCCATATGCCGCCGGTCAGCAATCTGTCAAATTCCCGCACGTATTTATCCGGTACGTGAATATTTTTATGCCCGAAATTGTTAGATTCAGCCCAATAGCTTGAATTCACTATACGCACTTTTACTTTATCGATGAAAGTATGTCTGGTCTTTTCTATAACCAGGCTCTGGGCCTTGGTGGATTCATCCGGGCGGATATAGTTTTCCGAAAGGGTGTCATTGACCACCTGTAACCCCATCTGAATTGCCATTTCATCCGATGATGCACAATATTTGCCCAGCAGGTATTCCAATACAAACACCGGCACGTTGGCACCGACTTTCACTTTGCGAACCAGATCCTTTCGGACAACTTTTCCGGCAAAAATTCGGTTGACTTTATCATCCAATACATCCCTTGCAGGGCTTGATCCATTATTCATGATTATATTCCAAGCTTTACGGGTAATTTTTCAGATTGAGCAAGAACCGCGTCAGTGGATGGGTCCTGCACGACGATTCGTACATTTTTACAATCGTCCCGGGTGAGCATCATCCCGATATTGGCTGTTTTGCCAGGGTTTAACATGATACATCCGGTGGTACGGTCAAAATCCGCATTATTGGCCATACCAACATGGCCCACCTGCTGGCCGTCATCAAGAAGAATGATTCGAAGTTCCGCTGGGGAATTATCGAACATGTCTGGTTCCAATGATATATTTATTCCAATGGTTCGATTGGTCAGAGTCTCTGGATAGCCTTTGATGTCTATTTTAGTGCTTGGCGTATCGTCCACTGTATCACCGGGAATCCTCAAGGATATGACCGGTATCACCAGTTCCTGGAGACTGATGCCGCCATGATGATAACTCAAACCCCCGTGGGCTTTGAGTACGGCCAGGCCGGTGGGAAAGATGAAATCCTGATCTGTGTCATACCCAAGTTCAGCACCGGTGATCCTCACTGTTCCGGGTGGTGTTTTGCCGCCCTGTCCGATCCAGCAGCGGCGGTGAATTTCCAATGTATTGCCGCCGGGGTTGTCAATCCGCATGTCTTCTTCTTTTTTTAAAGAAAACTGGTATCCATGATCGGCTGTGACAACAAAATGTTCGATGCCAAGTTTGGACAGCTTGCGGATCGCCCGGGCAATATTGCCGATCACGGAATCCATCAACTGCCGCGCCAGCCAGTCATCGCCCCCTTCACCCAGGGCATCGATTTCCTGGGAGCGAACCACAACCAAGGGTGCGTGTTCGATCTGTTTTTTAAGTTTGGCGGTCGTGGATTGAAGCAACTTTCCCAGCAGGACATCGTATACTTTGGGAACTCTCGCTTTTAAAAATTTCGAGCGGGCCGAATAATCCGGCATGGGCGTGTCATCGATTCTTGCCGCCAGTTTGTTTTTGTGGTTGACCACAGAAAAACTCGAGGATGCTCCGGGAAGCAGCGCAGCCATGCCCACGCTGGTAATGGTGGGCATTGCACATATGGCAGGCCGAATGGTCAGATCCTCGACATCCGTGAGTTTTCCATAAAGCTCCACCCCCATCTCATAGCGCATGGCATCCACATAAAAATAGGCGGTTCGACCGCTCAATGATTCCACCATTTCCGGATAGATATGGGTTTGCAGCATGGTGTCGCCAATGACCCATTCTCCCTGTTTGAAAGCTGTTGTAAATTCATAGGTCATTTTCTTCAACAGTTCTTCATATTCACGCCTGATCAGGGCAAGAGCTTTTTCCGCCTCCGGTTCCTCATCCATCTTGGCAAACCAGGCTTCAAGGTTGCGGTGGAGTAAGTCCGCCTCAAACCATCCCTGCGTATCCTGTCTATCATTTTGGGTTTGATTTTTTGAGGCTTGATTTTCAAGGGTCGTGTAAGCCTTGACCCAGTCGGAAGTTTTATTGCCGATTTTCGGAAAAGACGATCTTATGGATTCAATTTTAAGGCCCAGTTCAGCCATTAACCGGCAACCTTCCCAGTTTGCTCTGCGGAGCAGGTCATTATCCAGCCAGAAACTCCTGGCCCGATCTGCTATCACCTTTATGGCTCCATCGTATTCCCGTTTTTCAATCAGTTCACTGCAATATTTGAGTAATGCCTGCTCCTCAAATCTAAACGTATCAATGATGCCCAGATGGGCGGCTTGAAAACCGGTATTTTTCAAATTCAGATCGGATTCAATCTGATCGGCTAGTTCAATATAAGATTCGGCATGCTGTTTCCTCAGCATCTGGCAGACTTTGCGAATTCGTTTCATTTGATTTTTTGATTCCGGAGCACAAATCATGGCAAGTGATTCCGGTGGATCGCCCTGTAAGTCTGACCTGAATTCATTGACCAGAAAATAGCGTCCGGTTTTATCCCGTGCGCTGGAAACAGGAGTATCAGAAGGAAGAGACAGCCCGAATCGGTTGGCGATCAGTTTAAACAGTTCTGCCACGGCTTCTTTTTTCTCAATTTCAGAGTCATGCCTTTTTTTAACCAGCCATTCGGAGATGAGGGTGATTTGATCGTTGCTTTTTAAAATGGTTTTGAGCATGGATGCCCCGCCGTCTCCGGTACTCTGCTCCAGAAACTGGACAATATTTTCATAGGTCACTGTTTCCGGGGCCAGAAGGTCATCAATGACGCCATCGGTATATTTGCCCCTGAGTACATTTCTCGCAAGCCGCTTTAATTGAGGTTCCCAGGTGATGCCTGCTTTTTCAAGTTCCATTAACACAGACCCATGCCGGTTTTTTTTGTTTTCAGGCAGATATATCAGCATGGGTTCCGGCTGATCCATATTTACCAGCGGCTCCACATCCGAACGGAGCTTGAAGAACGATCCGTCGAAAACGGCGAGATTGACATCCAGATCTGCGATTTTTACCTTTTCAACAGGGGTTCCCGTCTCATTTTTTGGCAAGGCGTTTATATAGGGGCGGAAGTGATTGCTTTCATCATACCAGACCACCACTGTGTGTTTTTTTAATTTGTCTGATAACTGTTTGGTAATGTATTCAAAAAATGGGTTCATGGATTTCAGCCTGTCCTTCCTTGTTTTTCTACGGCTGCCGCAATGAGCACCCTTAAAAGTTCCTTATGGATAATATCTTTTGTGTCAAGGGATTCCGGCAATGCTTCAATATCATCACGCATAAATGCTTCTGCGGCCTCAATTGCCAGTTCCGCATCCCTTGACCGGGCCTGCTGCAGTCCGAATGATTCGGATACCAGCCAATTGACCACATCTCCCTGTTTAACCCAGGGGATTTCATTTATGGACACAGAATCTTTTGTTAACTCAAAGTTGAGAATTTTATCTTTATCCTCGCAGAATTCAGTTTCCAGGGAGGCCAGCACAAGGGGAGCGTGGGTGCTGGCAATGATTTGTACTTTGAGGCTGGATTCCAGGATTTTTATCACTTCCAGAAGGGCTGGCATAAAGGACCGCTGCCACTGAGGATGCAGGTGTGCTTCCACTTCATCAAAAAGGATCACAAACCGGTCGGTTGGTTCCTGGTTGATTAAGCTGGAGGCGGCCAGATGTTCGTTCCAGGCCCAGACCATCAGATAGGCTAGGGATAATACCCGGCGCATTCCAGCGGAAATGTGGGTAACCGGCACATTGCCATAGGGCAGGTTCACGGTTGGAATTTCTCGGGCATCATCCACAAAAATACGTGTGGGTTCTCCGGGCCGGATGATCTCCAGCGTATTGGGGGATAAAATCTCCAGCACTTTGGAAAAGGTGTTGAACAGGCCCTTTTTCTGGAACTGCCAGTTCACCCAGTCCCGAATCAGACCGTTGCATTTCACTTTATCTTTTTGGCTGATGCCATCAAAAATATTTTTAGCATCAAAATGAATGGCTTCAGTGGAAAAATGTTTGTCCGGGCCATCATCGACATCGGTTCTTTGGGCTGAATTTTTAGCCTGATCCCATATGGATACGCCGCCATCTGCACGGGCATAGAGTACGAGTCCATCCGGGGGAAGATCATATGAATCCCATAACCATTTCTGGGTTTTATAGGAATAGGACAGTTTTAAAGGGCTGCTCAGTTTTTTCTGCCCTGATTTGAGAAAATTAATCTCCGGTTCAATACCTTTACCGCGTTGGGGCAATACCGGCAGGTTCGGCCAGGTCCGCGTCAGCACGAACCATGCGATATCCATGATAAATGTTTTGCCCAGGCCATTGTCCCCGGTCAGGATATTCAGCCTGGGGGAAAATTCCATCTTCATGGATGAAGCCGGGCCGATGTGTTTGAGTTCAAGATGTTCGATCATTGTCACATGCTCACTATATGAATGTTAATATTCATCAGTTCCCACCTCATTTCTTTTTCTTTTTTCTCCTTGTGGAGGCAGGTACAGGGGCTGAAAGCAGATCGTCAAGTGCTGCCTTCACTGAGGCCGATGTTCGTTCCCGGATCAATTTATCTATTTCACTTCCGGAAACATCTCTTGCATACCATTTGCCTTTATCCGCTTCATACCAGAGGTTTTCTTCAAGATCGTGGGCAATGGCAAGGCTTCTGTCTTTCAGACATTTTGGCACCACTCGTTCCGGCCATAAGTGCATGGATAGATGCGCCCAGTCGTAGTCGCCTTTCACCAGTTTGTCCCATACTTTTTTACACTCCTTCTGCCAGGGTTTGAGCTGCGGGACGAGACGCCATAATGGGGCGAAGTTGATGATAACGCCATCATTCAGGTTCGGATTCCAGAGGGGAGCAATGCGGGTGACTTCCTGTTTGAAGGTTTGGAGTTCTTCCACAAAGGTTTCTTGTGTAGAAATTTCCTTGCGTTGTTTGGCGGTGGCGTTTGGGCCGTATTCTTGCTGGAGGGTGGTCAGTTTGCGTTCTTCATGCTGGAGCTTGGGGATAACGTAATCATTTAAGACCTTGTAGAAGGTGTCTTTGGTGAAACGGTGGTAGTAGAGCCAAACGGAATAGGAGGCGGACGGTGTGGAGAGTTGCCAGTATATAGGTGCTTTACGGCGTGATTTGGAATATTGTTTCAAATGATCCGAGAAAAATCCGGCTGGTTTGTTGAAATATTCGCGCAGGGATTTGACACCGATAATTTCGCATGCGTCCTGTTCTACATGTGTTGAATTGTCTTTCCAAACGACTATCATTGCCTCTCGTATGCGAGTAATAATGTCTTCTGGATTGCCTTCGTCATCGACTATAATGCCGTTCCATGTAATTCGAAGGGGATAATCAGCAGGATTATCCTCAGGTTCAACAGGTATACCAAAATCGTTTTGGAGCATACCGGGAGAACAAATTGGTAAGGGAGCAGAATAATCATTATTCTCATTGGGCCATTTTTTATTGTATTGCTTTGATCTGCTGTTGACCATTTATGAGGAAGCCTGGAATGATTCGGACAGCCCGAATTCGGATGCCACCGGCCAGACTTTGCAGACGGATTATCCGGATTTCGATT
>JAUCGE010000080.1 GCA_030377965.1 Desulfobacterales bacterium HSG16 | reverse complement strand
TTTCCATTGATTTTTCCTTGGCTTTTGTTGAGAGAATAATATTTTACCGCATATAGCCATTAGCGCCTAATAATGGGAAGGATTGGTAGCTGCGTAGGATATAGCGCTCCGATGAAATGACATAGAAAAGGTTATCTCAAAAACCGATCCGTTTCAGCACAATTTTTTACGCTGCCTTTTCCCGACCCTGCATCGGCATGACCATCATATGATACCCGTAATCCAGCAGGATGTCGAAAGCTCTTTCATTTCCGAATTGTCTCATTTCAATTTCCCGGTCTTCATCATCCGGGGCAGTCACTTTAACCCACAAGCTTTCGGGATCTTCCGGACTTTCTGCAATTTCAATAAGTTCCACCTCCGGATATTTCGCCTTGATCCGATCCATCAAATCATCAATCAATTCCTGCTGTTTGAAATTTATCATTTTTCACCATCCGAATCAGAACCATCACCACTCAACTCCGATTCCGGCCCTTTCATCCCCCACTTCAAAACAAGAAAGATCACGACAACACTGATAAAAAGCCACAACCCACCCCACATCACAGTCGTTCCCCCGAATTCTTCAGCCAGCATTCTAGCATCCGAACGCAGATGTGACCGGGAAATTGTATCGCTGTAAATATCCAGAGGAACATAGATCATGCTGGTAAGACCCACTAAGCGCAAAAGGAAATCATTGATTTTTTCAGTGGCCAGCCAGCCGGAGAGGATCATGACAGAGCCTGTGACTAGGTTAAAACCCAGGGCAAATGAATTTCTGACATAAAGGACTGTGATCAGGATGATAATGGAGCCTAAAATGAACATTGCAGCCTTGTCCAGCCTGGTTTTAGCGCCGACAAGATAGATGACAGCTCCCCATGCCAGAGATCCGAGGTAGCCCGCTGTCAGAACCATAAATCTTGATCCGCCTAATGAAAGCACATGGCCTCCCTGAAAACGGGTGACAACTAGTTCGGAAACTTTGCCGCCTGTGAAAACGGTCATGAGGGCATGGGAGGATTCGTGGAAAAAAACGACCAGTACTTTCAGCGGGTATAAGGCTTCATAATCCCAGGCAAAGAAAATACCAGCGAGCAGGGCAAAAAGATAGAGTATCTGTTTCATCGCTTTTTCGCTTTTTTGTTTTTATTATCTTTACTGGTTTTACTGGTTTGCCTGGTTTTACTGGTTTGTCCGGCCTTTCCGGTTTTTTTCAAAATTTCAGCTTTTTCGCTGTTATCGGACTTCACGCTATCTGTGTTCTCCCCGGATTGTCCGAATGATCCTGCATCCTTTGTATCTTCTTTATTTGCATCAGCTTCCTTTTTAGGATCAGACTCTTTACCAGGATAAGTTCCATTATTTTGAGCAGATTCGGTTTCAATTCCCATTTTTTTTGCCCGCTTTTCCCACATAGTTCGAGCAAGTGCCTGCATGTCAACGGTTTTATCAGCTTCATCCACGATTTCGAGACCGAGCATGGTTTCAACCACATCTTCCAGGGTTACAATTCCTTCCATGCCGCCATATTCATCTACTACCAGAACGATGTGTTCACGGCGGTTCAAGAGAAATTCGAACAACTGGGACAATGAACTGGAGCTTGAAATCACCATTATATCGCGTTTGAACTCACGAAGTCTGGACTCGTTATTACTTCTGGCCTGGGCCAGCATAACTTCATCTTTCAGGACAAACCCGGTGATGTCGTCTCTGTCCCGGTTGTATATGGGAATTCTTGAGAATGCAGTTTGATGATGAATTCTGAAAAACTCCTCAATTGTCATGTTCTCCTGCATGGCAAAGACAACCGTTCTGGGAGTCATGATATTTTTGATCGTAGAAGAACGAAACCTGAAAAGATTTTTCAAGATTCTCGATTCTTTTGCTTCAAGCTGACCTTCCTGTGCGCTCAGGTCGGCCATTGCCGCAAATTCCTCTCTGGTAAAGCTCTGCATATGGGAAGATTTTTTGAAACCGCTGGTCAACCATTTGGAAACCAGGACAAAAGGGAATAAAACTATCACCAGCCATTTTAAAAAAACAGCAACAATCGGCGCAAGTTGACGCCAGTATGAAGCACCGATATTTTTCGGGATGATCTCGGAAAAAATCAGGATCAAAAGTGTAAGAATACCTGATACAATTCCAACAGATCCACTGCCGAAAACAGCAGCGGCCTGCGCTCCCACACCAGCAGCGCCTACAGTATTGGCGATAGTGTTCAGAGTCAGGATAGCGGACAGGGGGCGGTTCATGTCTTCCTTGAGTCCACGCATTCTTTTACCCACAGGAAGATTTTTCTTTTCCATGGAGGCTACGTAAGAAGGTGTTACACTGAGAAGCACGGCCTCTGTGACAGAGCAAAAAAACGAGACCACAAGGGCGATCAGGGCGAACAATATAAGAAGTGACATACAATTCCCAATTAGAGAGATTAATATAACGTCAAAGATGATTTAAACTTCATACTGACTTCAAGATGTATATTTTGGTTCTGCCATGAAAATCATCCTGAAGCCTGCTGTGTAAAATCACTTTGTTGCCTTATTTCAAATTTTTACCTTATATTACATAGCAAAAACAGGAAAAATTTCAAGTTTTACTTACCATTTTTTAAAACCCGGCAGATACTTGGGGATTTTCCAATAAATAAAATACCAGATGGCTGGGCTGGGCGGAAGCCCACCCTGCCGTAATTGAGTACGTTATTTCTTTGGAGTTCCCATACGATTCTGATTTTTCAGTCTTCCAGATAAACATCCTCTTCGTAACTGCTTGTTTCAGTAATGATTTCATTATTCTGCTTTATCAATTGCTTATCGCCTTTTGCAAAAAGGTTTGATTTTTTAGCCATTTGTTCTGCCTGAACTGGATCACCTTTGTTCATGTAAATTCGTGCCAGAAGATTCCACAGGCTGGCATTTGTGGTATCTATCCTGATAGCTCTTTCAGCCGTTGTCAGCGCATCGTCATATTTGCCCAGTTCCATCTGCTGTTCTGCCCGCAGCATCAATTTTGTGATAACCAGAGCGCTTCTCAATGTCGGTTTGGGATGTTTCTTTGTCTTATCCGCTCCGATCTGCCGCGTTTTCTTTTCATCTTCCTGCCCATCTGTTGTTTCAACACCATTTTCCGTTATCACGTTTTCTTCGGCTTGTTCGGAAAGACCGGGTTCAATCATTTCCTCTTGTTCGTTGGAAGTTGAAACATTTTCAGCACCGTCAGAATCCCAGGGGGCTGTTTGAGATGGTTCGGAATAAACAAAAGTTTTTGTGCAGCCGGAAAAACAGAGCAGCAGCCAGGTGATTGAAACCAGCATGAAAATCAAATACGTTTTCCTCATTAAAATATCTCCTTTAACCAATCCATAAACAATGATTTTGATTTTTTATCCTTGTTATCTTTGTTGCTATGTTCCTGTTCTGTCTCCAGAATTTCAGTTTCGGGGCAGGGAAGCATCTCCACAGGCTCTGATCCTTTGATAAAAGGGATTGCTATAGCGCTTTCACAGGTCTGCTCCAGTTTAAAACCGGTTTCAGGATCAATGGCAGTCCATATCACATTTTCGGGCTGAGGCAGTTCCAAAGGCTCTATCTTGATCGATTTCATCATGGCTGCCCATACCCTGAGAGCACCCGAAGCACCGGTAAGCTCGCAGGGTTTATTGTCATCCCGTCCGATCCATACTACGCCAAGACGGTTGCCGGTAAAGCCTGCAAACCAGCTATCTCTCAAGTCATTTGTCGTGCCGGTCTTGCCGGCAATTCCAAGATCCTTTGGCAGAAGATTTCTCAATTGTCTTGCCGTGCCTTCCACAACCACTGCCTGGAGAATTTTGTTCAGTAAAAAAACAGAACCGGGATTAAAATTCTGCTTGACGGTCAGAGGGTATCTCTTTAATGGAACCCCCTCTTTTGTATAAACGCCCCTGATTGTGCTGATCCGACTTAAAAATCCCCCTGACGCGAGAGTCTGGTACATCCGGGCCACTTCAAGAGGAGCCATTGGACAGGCACCAAGCAGAGCCGACATATAAGGTTTGAGAGTGCGCTTCATCCCGAGTTTTTTTATGGTTTCAAATACGCCGTCAAGTCCCAATGCCCTTCCGAGTCTGACTGTGGATGCGTTATAAGAGTGAACGAGGGCAAAGTAAAGAGGAATCCTGCCATGATACTTCCGATCATAATTTTTTGGAATCCATTTGCCCCTGTCTTTATCGGCATCCTCTATCACTATTTTCGAATCATCAATAAAACTTGTCAGAGTGTAAAGTTTAAAATCCTCCAGCGCTCTTAAATATATAGCGGGTTTGACCAGAGAACCTATAGGCCGTTTTGCGTCAACCGCCCGGTTGAAACCTTGAAACCGGGGATTCCTGTCTCCGATCACTGCAAGAATATCATTGGTGTTGGTTGATGTTACTATGATACCGGCTTGAAGTTCTCCTTTTGGAAGTTTGTGCTTTTTTTCCAGTTTTGCAACACTTGCAACCATAGCTGTTTCGCAATCAATTTGAACCTGGGGATCGAAGGTTGTAAAAATGCGAAGCCCTTCTGTTCTGATATCTTCATTCCGATATTGCTCCTTCAACTGTCTGAGTACAAGACCGAGAAAAGCGGGAAACCTGTTTTTCCCTCTTTTGGAGCCTTTCACAATATCAAGCGGTTTTTTCTTGTAATCGGAAGCTGCATCTTTATGGATAATATCCTGACTTACCATAGCATCAAGTACCAGATTCCGTCGGGCAACAGCCTTTTTGGGAAAACGCCTGGGGTCATATTGAGACGGACCTTTGAGCAGCCCTACGATCATGGCAGTTTCATATGGTTGTAGAAATTTAAGAGACCGCCCGAAATAAAAAAGGCTTCCCATTGCAGCTCCATGAATTGCCCTGCTTCCGTCCTGGCCCAGGTAAACACCGTTTAAATATGCCTGAAGGATTTCTTTTTTCTTGTAATTAAACTCAAGGAGGATAGCGATCAGAATCTCGTTTATTTTTCGTTTGTATGTTTTTTCATGGGTCAGAAAAAAGCTCTTTGCCAACTGCTGAGTCAAAGTGGAGCCGCCTTCGACTTTCCCGCCTTTTTGAAGATTGCGGAACAATGCCCGCAGAATGCCGGACGGAGAAACCCCGTAGTGGTCATAGAATTGTCTGTCTTCGACTGCCAGAAGAGTATCGATCAGTATATCAGGGGTATCATCGAAACTGAGAAAAAGCCGATCTTCATGATGCGTGGGGTAAAAACTGCCGATCAGGCAGGGATCAAGTCGAATGAGTTCCACAGGTGTATCGTTTTCCAGATCCGTGATTGACTCAATCATTTTTCCGCCGAATTTGATTCCAAGATATCTGGAAGATTTTTCCCCGTCTTCGAATTTGAAAGATCGGGTGAAAAGTTCCACAACATTTCCTTTTTCGGAAAAACTGCCTGCAACATCTGGATTATCGACTTTCGCGTATTCCATTAAATCAAGTTCACGGATAAGATCCTTTTTTGAAAGATCCAGTCCTGAGTAAAGCTCTAATGGTCGAGCGTAGATTCTGCCTGGCAGTTCCCAACGCTTCCCTCCAAACTTTGCTTTCACCTCTTTATTCAGCCTGGCTATATAAACGCCTGAAAATATGGCAGTGGCTAAAACAGTGAATATAACAGCGATCAGCCCGAATATTATAAAGGGCATTATCTTCATCTGTCTAAACTTTTTTTTTCTGATTTTTTTCACTGAATCCGTTCATTCTCTTAAAAAGTATTTTATCGATTTTACCAGGTTTAGCGCCTTAACCCACTATGTACAGAACACACCCTGTTCAAAGTAAGGTTTGATACCAGATATTTATGATTCTGGCAAAGAAAAACCGGGTATCATAAGCCTTTATATCCGGCCATACACCTGCTGCCGAGCCTGAGCCGCAACAGCAAGCGGGCCAACATTTACATCGACATAATCATAGACTCTGGGATGTTTCGCACCAGAACCGTCCGGTCTCAATATACGGCCAAGATATTGAAGGAGGCGGCCTGCAAACCGGATAGGTGTGGCAATGAAAAGAGTCGATAAATCCGGGCAGTCAAATCCTTCCCCGATGAGCTGCCCTGTAGCAATAAGTACCATGCACTCTCCATTGGCAATTTTTTCTATGATTTCTCTGCGTCGGGCCGTAGCAAGATCTCCTGTCATAACCTCTGAATCGACCTTGTGCCTGTATTTTAAAAGTGTACTCAATGTTTCACAATGTTTTTTCCGGTCTGAAAGAATAAGGCAGATTCCTTTTTCTGATTCTCGTTCTATGGCCACATCGGAAACTATCATACGGTTTCTCTCATCATCTGCGGTCAATTCGGAAAGCATTTTTGTATAGTGCCGGACAGGGTCATAATAAGGTTTGAATTCCGTGACTCTGACCACAACCTCGGCTTTCAGTATATGCCCTTCTTTCACGAGTCCTGCTTCCTCAATATGATGATGGGCATCTCCGAGATGCCAGAAAATAAGCCGGGATAACTTGTCTCTTCGCCAGGGAGTTGCTGAAAGGCCAAGCATGTAACGTGCATCAAAAGCACTTACTGCCTCGGTAAACGTTCGGCTTGGGGCGCGGTGGCATTCATCCACGATCAGATATCCGATATCTTTCGCTATTGTTTCCGCTCTTTTGTACAGAGATTGAACCAGAGAAACAGTGATTTTTTCTCCAATACGATTTTTACCATCACCCACAAGCCCGACTTCTTCTTCAGGAATTTCAAGAAATTTACCGATACGGTCTATCCACTGGAGAGCCAGATCCCTTGTATGAACTACGATCAAGGCGGGCTGGCTGCGCTGAGAAATCATGTACAGGGCCATCACGGTCTTACCAGAAGCGGTCGGAGCATTCAGGGTTCCGAATTCTTTTGCGAGCATTTTATCCACCGCTTCCTGCTGAAACGGTTTCAGGCTTCCTTTGAATGTAAAATTTACAGGGTCAAGGCTTCGCCTTTTGTCGACAAGCTCATAATCTATATTTTCCCGCCTGCAATCAATTATTAACTGACGGACAAACCCACGAGGAATGATCATCTGCCCGTCATCAAGCAGTTCGTAACATTTCAGGTATTCCGCAACTCCACGGTTCCACCTGCCCATTTTCTCATTTTCCATCCATTTCGGATTATTGAGTTTGAGCCTTTTTAAAAGAGATTGTTTAAGAGTTTCCGGGATATCGGATAAAACAAGATTATTTTTGATCAGAATCTTCAATAGCTGCACACCCGCTGCACTTCCACGAAATCAGTATAACCTTCAAAAATTTTTAAGATACCGTCCTGTCTTATAGACAACATGCCTTCTGCCAGAGCCAGTTCTGTCAATTCTTCGATGGTGGCTTTTTTACTGATCAATCTTCTTAAATCAGGGCTGACAGATAAAATTTCATGAAAAGCCATCAAACGGTCATATCCCGTTTCCCCGCATTCCTTACAACCTGCAGGTCTATTAAAAGAAATCTGTTCAGACCAGGGAATATTCGCTTCTTTTTCAAATCTTTCACGTCCAAAAAAATTTACGAGCAGATCATATTCTTCTCTTTGCGGTACATGGCTGGTTCTGCATATCTTACACAGCCGTCTGCCCAGTTGTTGTGATAAAACGCATGACAGAGAATGGGACAGGCTGAAAGAATCGACGTTTGCTCCGATCATCCGGACAAGAGCGTCCATAGCACCGACAGCCTCGTATCCTGCTATCACCAGATGTCCTTTCAAAGCAGCATCCACAGCGATATCGGAGGTTGTTTTTCCGGATAAATCCCCTATCATTATAACATCTGGATCAGCCATGAGAATTGATGGAAGCACATCTTTATAATCAAGACCTCTTTCATGCCGGACTTCCACCTGGCTCAATCCCCTCTGGGAGATTTCCACAGGTTCTTCGGCTGTCCATATCTTCACCCCCGTCCGGTTGATATATCTCAACAGAGAATGGATTGCAGTGGTTTTTCCGCAACATTTTGGCCCTGTAACCATGATAAGACCGGAGTATCTGGCAATCGCTGCCATCAGTTTTGAGTAATTATCACCAGTTATCAGCAGTTCATCCAGAGTAGGGATGGAGTCGGACATCATAAAATGCATGGATATTGATTCCACATGCCCTCGAACTGGAATACAGGATACTTTGAGCTTGATATCCTTTTGACCGAATTCATTGAAATCAATCATTCCGTGCTGGGGTTGTCTGATATTTTTTGCATCCATCCCGGCCATGGACTTAATCCGATCAACGAGGTCTCTCCGATAGTTATAAGGAATAGCCCGATACAAAGAACAGGTTCCATTCACCCTTATCCTGACCATTGTGTTCTGCTTTCCCGGATAGGGTTCAATGTGGATATCAGTGGCTCCACTGCCATTTGCGTCCACAATGAGTTTATTGACCAGCATTTCTACAGCCATCATTTTTTCATCAGGCTGGCCTTTTTCATTCGGTTCGTGATCCAGAAGCCCTATTATCTCATCAATCGTGTGGGGAGTTTCTTTCCTGCTTTTCCTTTTTATGAGATGATCGATAAAATCTATGACATCCTGTTTCAAGGCCACTATGAATTTTGTAGGATTTTTTTGAAAATGAGCCTCTATTTCTTCAAAAATCCGTGTGTTATACGGATTATTGGTGGCTATGACAATTATTCCTTCTTCTTTTCTCAAAGGAACCCAGAAATCCTGTTTCAATTTCTCAGTATCAAGATTTGTCAACAGATCAGGGGCAACCGCAAGCCCGGGTGAAAAGCTTTCTGATGGAACCTTGTAATAGTTAGACAGTGATGCCCGCACTTCATCAGCCGGTATTCTCAAAACATTGATCAGATATGATTCGATAGTCTCATTGTTTCGACGCGCATCGAAAACAGCCTGATCAAGATCTCTTTCGCTTAACAGATGCCTTCGCACAAGATAGTTAAATGGCCTGTGGCTTTCTGTGGTCTTGCTTTTGATGACAATTTTTTTCTGGTTCTGCAAAGCGATTGCAATAATCCAGGCAAGTTCCCCGGCAGCCCATTCATCCGCAGTCGAATAGGGCTTTTTATCGTTTCGATTCAACAATTCAAGAGCCCCTAACAGGTGCTTGTCGAAAATAATCGGAATAGATAAAATCTGCCGTGTTTTGAAACCGGTTTTTTTATCCCAGGATTTATCGAATTTAAGTTCCGGGTCAAATTTTTTAAGTTCTTCAGAATCATACGCGTTTTTAATATTCAGCAGTCTCTGTTTTTTAACCGAGTATCCGGCAATGCTCTCATTAGATATAGGAATACGGATTTCCGAGATTTCCTCCCCGGTTTTTACCCTTGAAACAAGTTCCTTTCTGACACCATCCACAATATAGATTGTGATCCGTTCCGATTTGAAAAACTCGGTTATCTCTTCTCTCAGATCAATCAGAATTGAATCAAGATTGTCGGCAGAATATATCTTGTTTCCGATCTTCTGGATTTTCATGCCATATTCTACTTTTTCGACCTGTATTCCGTAACCAAACTTTGGTTTCGACTTTGACAGTTCTCCTTCAAGAAGCAATGACTCTGACTTATCCTGAGTTTTTTCTGGCATCTGATTTTCTGGCATCTGATTTTCTGGCACTGGATAATCCCCCTGCCTTTATCTTTTAGCTTTTTTCGAACGTCTGCCTCGGCCTCTGCTTTTTTTACTTATAACTTCGGTTTCAGCATCAATAACATCATCATCTTTTTTCAAATCAACAGGACGCGGACGCGGGCGGCGTTTTCTATCCTTTTTTTCATATTCGAGCTGAAGCGGGGTATCCGTACTCTGGGCAATCTGGAGCTGAAGACGGTATTTATCGACTTCCACCTGACTTTCAAGGGTTTTTTCGGCCAGTCGATATCGAAGATATACAACCCAGATAATGAAACCGGACACACTGACTATCACGGCCAGAAAAAACCATTTGTATTTAAGAATGGTTTCCTCTCCCACTTTTGCAAGATATGCCATCACCTCCGGGACAGCCCACATGGCAAATACACAAAGAAATATCAAAAGTCCTATGGCAAAAATATTGAACCTGCTCACGCTTGCAATAGTCTTTTCCAGCCGGGTTTCATATTCGTTTTCATCCGGTTCCGACAGGTTACTTCTGCCTCGTGATTCCTCGTAAAAGAGAGCTACATAAGCCTTTACAATAAAAGAAAACAACAGAACCATGCCAATGGGAATGCCAACAGATGCAAAAAACCAGTCTTTGAAACTGAACTCTGCTCCCTTGACCTTTTCCACACGGATCTCATATTGATCCAGAGGCCCGAAATTTTTCTCAAAATAATATTTATTGAAATCACTTATGGTTTTTGCATTTGTTTCATAAATCAGGCTCCCGTTTTTATTATACACACGACGCATGGACTTTTCGCCCGATTTCATAAGCGCTACAGCAAAAATTTCAAGTTCCACAAGAATCAGAACGATTGCAATGATGATCACAACCGCTTTGTTCTCTTTAAGCAGGCCAGCGATGTTTTGTTTTGACATTTCATGTTCCTTTTGTTTTCATATCAATTTCAGCGAAAAGTCCATACTGACCTTTAGCTCTGAATGTTTTCCTTTTAAACGAAAACAGAGTTTATCACAAGAATCATATAATATTCAAGAAGGAAAGGAGCAGGAAGAAGTTTTTTGAGCTTTTAAAAAGCCATTAAGCAAAAAAAACCTGCTGAGAAAACCATGAAAAAGGTCATTATTTCCGTGCTTGGAAAAGACAGACCGGGCATTATCGCTGCTGTGACAAAAATCCTGTTTCAATGGGACTGCAATGTGGAAAATGTCAGCCAGACCATATTGCAATCGGAATTTTCCGGAATTTTTATCGCATCAATTCCCAGGGAACTCACCCCTGAAGATCTTCAGAACCATTTAAGAGATGGCATGTCTGCAATGAATCTTCATGTCCATGTCAAAACTCTGAAAGATTCTGGACCGAATTCGGATTACATCGGACTGCATGATGGAAACGAATCTTTTGTCATTACCACGCGCGGACCTGACAGGAAAGGACTGGTTGCAACCATTACAGGAATTTTAGCTTCATATGATGTGAATGTAACCAATTTGCAGGCTGTATTCAAAGGCGGCGATGATCCAGATAAAAACATCATGATTTATGAAGTGGATGTACCAAGCCGGACAGATCAGAAGAGCTTATCTGCAAAACTTCAGGAAAATGCGGAACAACTGGGCCTTGAAATAAGAATCCAGCACAGGAACATTTTTGAGGCCATGAACCGGATTTGATTTTTTTTTCAAACAGTACCTGCACATAAATTATGTTACATTCATTGTAGGGGCAATCCCTTGTGGTTGCCCTTTGCTGAAAATACAAAATGTTCCGTTTTCAAGGGCAGCCACAAGGGATTGCCCCTGCGAAAATATTAAAAAATTACGGAAGCAGATCATCCGCTTTTGACGAACTGTCTATTCCTGATATAATCAGGCGGCTTACATCTTCCAGCGAACGCATGGAACATCGATCCTGAAGCAAATCTGTGGCATCAAGAAATGTTTCGGGCAATACCAGCATGCTTGATCCGAGGTCTGCGTCAGGAGAGTCGATTTCCACTGTACCGTCGATCCCCAGTTTTGAAGATGCTTTCACTTCGCTGTCGAAGCTTGCCTGAAACTGATCCGATGAAATTTTTATATTACCGCCATCTCCGCCTTCCGCGTTTGCAATGATCTTGCTGCTGTCGAGGATTATAAACTGGGGCTTTTCGATTTCGATATTGCCGCCGCTTCCCTCTCCTCCACCCACAGTAGCCGTAATCTGCCCGTTGTCAGCACGAACCATATTGTTTGAATAGATAAAAATTTCCCCGCCTTCCGCAAATTCGGCTTCAGTTGTAATCGCACTGTCTTTTATCGTGACTGAATCGTTTTCATATATTTTGATATACCCGGCATCTCCGGTTCCAAAGCTTCTGGCAGCAATGGAAGAGTTATTTGAAAGACTCACGTTGTCTGCCCTGATATCAATATCCCCGCCATTGCCATTACCGAACGAACTTACATCTATTTTTGCATCATCAAGCCGAAGATCAGAAGTTTTCAGGTTGATCTCACCGGAAACGCCGTCATACAGGGATGCGCTGTATATCCCGGTTTGAAATCCTGTTTTGAAATCCTTTCCCGATAGCGTGAGAGATTTTCTGGCGTGAATATTGATCTCCCCACCGCTTCCGGTAGTAAATGTGCTGCTGTTGATAGCGCTTCCTCCAGCAATATCAAGGATATCCGCCGACAATTCCACAAAACCTGCGTTTCCGCCTCTGCCATATAGAATATAGCCAGAATCGCTGTCTGACCATTCGCTCAGTCTTGCGGCTGTCAAGCTCGACTTGATCTCTTTTTCCCCATATCTGTCAATCAGCCTTTCAAAATCCAGGTTGACACTTGTGCTGCCTATGGTGGAAAGGTTGTTCATAGTAAAACGGTCTTCGATATTTATGTCGATATCTCCGCCATTGACACTTCCGTAGGCATTTGAAGAGATAGTTGAGGCATTGTTCATGTCAAGGGTTTCGGCATTTAATCCGATATATCCGGAACTTTTGCCCATCTGGTTTATTGTCGATTCAACTTCATCAATATCATTGAAAAAGTTGGAAATGCTGTTCCCGGAAATCTGCGCTCCGCCTGTCATAGAAAAAGACTTTGCATTGATAGACAGATATCCATTATCTTCCATTCTCTGATCCAGGTTAAAAAGAATTTGTCCATCAAATGCCCTGTTTTCATCTCCTTCACGTATGAAAATAAAGGAATTCAGCACAGAATCCTTACTGATTGATGCTCTTCCTGTCATTTCTATCGTATTTGCGTTTATCACCGTTGATTTTTCCGACTTTACCGCGTTGTCAATATTGAACGTCATTGACTCAGGATAGCTTTCTCCTGCGACAAACAAAAAATTATCGTTTGTAACGCTGTTGTTAATCCCTGCATTATCCATCGTAATTTTATCAGCGGTAATCATTATAGATTGCTCGGAATTCACATTGAATTTTGTATTGAAGACCATCTCTTTTTCAGATGCAGCAGTGAGTACCATTTCTATTGGAGCCTCCGTCTCGCTGTTGATTGTGGCTCTGTCGGATATTGACAGGTTTGTCGTCTCTATGGTGATATTACCGCCACTGCCCGAAGCATAATCTATATTGAACGGATCATCCGTATTCGGTATATCTTCCATAATTTCAGCAATTTTCACATAAAGATTTTTTTCAGCCCTGTTTTCTATGGAAGCACCTTTCCCGGTGATTTCAAGATCATCTGTTGCTATAAAAATATGTCCTGCCGATCCCTGGCTGGTTGCGGATGTGGATATTTTCCCGCCGTTTGAAACAGCAGCCTTTGAAGTGGTGATATTTATTTCTCCGGCATTCCCCATGTCATATGCACGGCTGTAAATACCGCTGCTCGTATTATCATCTTTTTGTCCTGAAATCATAACTGATTCCGTGGTCGTAACATCGACTTTACCACCGTCACCAGCACCTTTGCTCGAACTTTCGATCCTGCCTCCACTGTATAAGCCAAGCCTGTCTACATTTATATCTATCTTTCCGCCGCTCCCCTCATTTGCGGTCGAGACATCGATAATTCCGCCATAGATCTTTAAATCAGGAGATTCAATATTCACCATACCGGCATCGCCCTGAAATGAAGCATTGCTGTATATACCGCTTTGAAAGCCCTTATTATCGAAGCCGGTCACTAAAATCGATCCGCTTGTCTTTATTTCAACATTGCCGCCGGTTCCGGTCGTATATGTACTTGAGTTTATGGCACTTCCTCCCTTTATCGTCAGATCTTCTGCCGTAATTTCGAGAGATCCCGCATTCCCGCCCCGTCCATACAGGATATATTCCGATTCCTCATCCGTTGCCCATGTGTCAAGCATGGATGCTGTAATGCTTGGAGTTTTCCTGCCTGGCCCCTCACTCAAATTCTCTCTGATTTTTTCCCAGTTCAAAGCCACGCTGGCACTGCCGACGGTAGATGTTCCATCCATTACAAAATCGCCATTGGCAATGATTTTTGTATTACCGCCCTTTACCATGCCATATGCGTTGGAACTGATGGTGGATGCCTTGTTCATTCTTATGGTATCAGCTTTTATCTCCATATACCCTTTTGATTCATCCTCGAAATCATAGTCGGGCTGTGTCTCCATCAATTCATTGAATATAACAGAGTTGATGTTACCAGAAATGCCGGAATTTTCCGTCATGACCAATATCTTGGTATCTATGGACAATGCTCCGTTGTCGATCATTTTCTGATCCATGTCCAGCGAGATTTTATCCATGACATAACTGAAATCGAGGTCTTCGTTTTTCACTATGAAAGAATTCATGAAGCTGTCCTTGGTTATGGCAGCTCCATGACTCAAGCTTATTTCCCGAGCTTTTATATTTATCTCTTTTTCGCCATGAGTGAAAATATTTGCTTTTAAGGAAAAATTATTCGTTATTTCATTGTTCGATACTGAAATCTCGCTTTCGTTGAATATACCGTTTGTTATAGCCCCGCCTTCCATATACAGTCGATCTACTGTCAGGTCGATGGATTGACCGGAATGTGTGTTGATATCGACTTCGAATGCCATATCCGTTTCCGGAAACCGATCCAGGTCAATGTTTATCGGCGCATAAGTCATGCTGTTTATATTCGATCCGCGTTTCATGATCAGATCGTTTGCCGAAATGACAATGTTCCCGCCTGACCCGGAATTATATTCAAACCGGTATACGCCTGTGGCAGGATCGAATGATCCTTCGAGTCCCGAGTCAGTATAGTCGATTAGAAAGGATTCGAGGTTGAACTCGATATACCTTACCGCGAAATTGCTTATGGACGTTCCCATGCCTCCCATATATATTGTATCGGAATTGATTTCGATATTACCGGCAGAACCCTTGGCACTTGAAGACGCGCTGACAGCACTTCCGTCGGTCATGATGATTTCCGGAGAGTCCAGTTTGATGAACCCGGCATTGCCATTATTTTCGGCAATACTGAAAATACCGCTTTGTTCTTCCCCGAATCGTCCCGAAATGGTGATTTTTTCTTTTGCGGTAATCGATATGCTATCGGCATCGCCTTCAGCGAAGCTTGAGCTTGCGATGGAGCCTCCCTCCGAAATCGAAATCCTGTCTGCCGTAATTTCGACAGCCCCTCCCCTGCCTCCGCCATTAGTGCTGCTATCAATCTGACCGCGTGAAATAATCAACTCAGGAGTTTCGATCACGGTCAGACCCGCATCTCCGTCAAGGATAGCTTTATTGTAGATTCCGGATTTGAAACCTGTATTATTCGAACCGGTTACAACGATTTTTTCATTCGCTTTTATTTTGATTTTTCCACCCGCACCCGAAGTGAACGTGCTGCTGTTTATAGCACTTCCTCCATCTATTTCCAAAGAGTTAGTACTCAAAAAAATATCTCCGGCATTGCCTCCGCTTGTATAAACTATATAATCTGAATCCTGTTCCGCCCATTCTTTCAATTTTGAAGCCGTTATACTCATCTTGAGTGCTTTTTCCCCAAAATCGTCGATCAGCTTTCCCCAGTTTATGGTAACGCTGGTAGCTCCGAGAGTGGATGTATTTTTCATGGTAAAAGGGCCGGATACATCCATATTGATCATTCCTCCGTCCGCCATGCCATAGGTGTTGGAGCTTAGAGTAGATCCACCGTCCATGAATATTGATCCGGCTTTAATCCCGATATATCCTTTGGCTTCGCTTTCGTATGTCGTGCCTTCAAGAGTGTCTTCGATACCGTTGAAAAATACGGAATCAGTGTTTGCTGATATCTGTGACTGGTCTGTCATTGAAATGGAATCGGAATTTATAATCATGTCGCTCTGGTCATTGAGTACCTGAGTTACCGTAAGCTGAGGAGCCTCTATATTTTGTTCCATCTCCTTTCCTATAAAAGAATGCATATAACAATTTTTATCAATGGAGGATCTGTTTGAAAGGGTGATCTGCCTGACATTCAACTCCGTGTACTTATCGGATGAAACGAATATTTCACCCGTAAAATCAAAACTCTCTGGCATGTAAGTTATAATATCAAGAAAGGAGTTAGTGTCGCTGTTTATACTTGCATGATCCATGTCCAGAGTGTCTGCCTCAATGACAAGAGACTGGGCGGAATGGGTGCTGGTTTTGAGCTTGATATCGACAGGTCTGTATACAGATATCTCCAAAGAATTGGTATTACTCGAATCGATTTGAGCGAAATCCGACATTTTTATATTATTGGCCTTGATCGTGATATTGCCTCCTGTACCTGAAGCATAATCAAGATCGACGCTATCCTTGCCTTCAGGTATGTTTTTTGTGTCAAGCTCACGGCCTATGTTTGTATAATTAGCAATCTTGCTGTTTTTTCCGGTGATTATCAAATCCCCGGTATCAACCTCGATATTACCGGCAGCACCTTCATAGCCTTCTGCAAATGCATTAATCTTGCCCCCGCTTTCCAGGTTGACGGACACTTTGGCTTTTATTTCCACCAGCCCTCCTCCTCCACTGCCATGCACGGAACTCTCAAGATGGCTGCTTTCCTTTATAACGATGGTATCGGCATCGACTGAAACTACTCCTGCCTGGCCGCTGCCTTCAGTGTCCGTAATGATTGCACTTTCACCAGTCATTTCCAGGGCTTTTGTTTCAACGCGGATATCGCCTGCATCTCCAGACCCGAAGGTATCGGACTGTACCCGGCTATTATTCATGGTGACCGCTTCACGGGTTTTGATATGTATGCCACCCCCGTCACCTGACCCCCAACAGTCTGCGGCGACAATGCCATTATCAATTTCAAACCGATTTCCCCGGATATAAATAGTGCCGCCGTCATCCCCTCTTCCCGCACTTACGTCAAGGCCAGAAAGGCCCCCTTCTTCCTGTGCCTGGCCGTCTGTCTGGGTCTGATCATCTGGCTGGGCCTGACCGCCTGGCTGGGCCTGACCGCCTGCCTGTGCCTGACCCGTAATCCTGATGTTCCCAAGTTTTTCAAAAGATTCTGTGTCCATACCGTTTTCTGTAAAACGAATTTCCCCGGCAGAGGCCACACTGCTGATCTGAATCTGTCCGCTCCTTGTTTCCAGCCTTGAGTTTTTTATCTCAATATCCCCTCCTGTAACCGTCAGTCTATCACTTTTGCCCACCTCAAGATTACAGTTATTAAGTATAATAGACCCAGGATTATCTCCTAAAAAACCAAAGGCAGCCGGAGGGGCTGCAAAAAAGCCGCCCTGTCCGGGAGTGGATGCGCTGAACACCTCGTTTTCTCCGAAACGAATGTAATCTGCCGTACTGACATGAAAAGAGCCGTCGATATCAAGTCGAGCGTCTGCCCCGAACATAATTCCGCTTGGGTTGAGCAGGTAAAAAGAAGCATCTGCAATTTCCGAGCGGAGCAGACCGTTGATATAAGAACTGCTGCCTCCTGTCACCCGGCTGATGATATTATCAATTTCATCCGGCCCGGTAAACGTTGCACTCTGTTCGGCTTTTATATTAAAAGTTGTAAAACTGTGGAAAAGGTTTGTGCCGGCTCTTGTTCCCAGATCATGACTGATCTCATAGTGCGGTCCACTTAGATCTTTGGCAGTACCTGTGGTTCCGTCTGTGTTTATCTGTGCCAATGATGTTGAAAAGGAAAGAAAGAGCAATGCCAATGCCAAAAATATAGGGAGAGATTTGTTTTTCATATAAAAAGTTCCCTTTCTAAACGT
>JAUCGE010000079.1 GCA_030377965.1 Desulfobacterales bacterium HSG16 | reverse complement strand
AAATGAAAGATGTCTCCAAGATGTATCTTGATATTGTATCGGATATTGTCGAGCAAGGGCAGGAAGAAGGTTCTATGCGTAGAGATCTTTATGTAGGACTGGTCAAACGCTTCGTTCTGGGTTCGGTCGATGAAGTCATAAATACCTGGCTTCACTCAGGCGGTAAGTATGATCTTGCCACGATGGCGGAACCAATGGCGGATCTTTTAATAAGAGGAATAGGCTCAAAATAAAAATAAACCGTTTAGCTGTTGCTTCCGTAAAAGGCATTTTTCTGCCGGTTAAGGAAGTAAAAAAACAAATTTTAAGGAGAGAAAAAAATGGCACAGGTAATTGCAGATCGAAGAGATGTTGATTTCGTACTTCATGAACAACTTGGCGTAGGTGACTTGAGCAAGCACGAGAGGTTTGCGGATTTCAACAAGAAAACTGTAGACATGATCGTTACAGAAGCCCGTAATCTTTCAGTAAAAGAGATATACCCTACTCTGAAACCAGGTGACGAAGAAGGATGTATTCTGGAAAAAGGACAGGTTTCCGTACCAGAATGCTTTCATAAGCCTTATGAACTGTTCAAAGAAGGTGAATGGCTTGCCATGTCCGAAGATCCGGAATGGGGAGGTCAGGGAATGCCAAAATCTGTTGCTATGGCAGCCAGTGATTATTTCAATGGTGCAAACTATGCATTCATGATGTATCCGGGACTTACCCACGGAGCAGGTAAACTTGTTGAAGCATTTGGAACCGACGAACAGAAACAGACTTATCTTAAAAAGATGTTCACTGGCGAATGGACAGGAACTATGCTTCTGACAGAACCTGAAGCAGGCTCTGATGTCGGAAACCTGGCAACAACAGCAGTTAAAAATGATGATGGAACATACTCCATAACCGGCGCAAAAATTTTCATATCCGCTGGAGAACATAACATGGCTAAAAACATCATCCATCCTGTACTGGCCCGTATAGAAGGTGCTCCTTCAGGAACTTCCGGTATTTCATTGTTTCTGGTTCCTAAATATCGCGTAAACCCGGACGGCAGCCCTGGAGAGTTCAATGATGTAGTCTGCACCGGAATCGAAGAAAAAATGGGACTTCACGGCAATTGCACATGTTCTCTTGCTCTGGGAGGCAAAGGCGAGTGTATCGGTACTCTTCTGGGCGAGGAAAACAAAGGAATGAGAGCCATGTTTCTCATGATGAACGAAGCTCGTCTGCTCGTTGGTCAGCAGGGATTCGGATGTGCGTCAAGTTCTTATATGAACGCTGTAAACTATGCAAGAGAGCGGGTTCAAGGACGACACCTTCTCAAAATGATGGACAAAACCGCTCCTTCAGTTCCCATTATCCAGCACCCTGATGTTCGTCGTATGCTCCTTTCGATGAAATCATATGTGGAAGGCATGAGAAGTCTTCTTTACTATGTAGCTTTCTGCGAAGACCTGATCCATACCACTGACGATGAAGCAGAGAAAACAAAATACAAAGGACTGATTGACCTTCTCATTCCAGTTGCAAAAGGTTATGTGACAGATCGTTGCTTTGATGTGTGTTCTGTCGGAATGCAGGTATTCGGTGGTTACGGATACATCAAGGAATACCCCCAGGAACAATTGATGAGAGATTGCCGGATAACCCAGATATACGAAGGAACCAACGGCATCCAGGCAATGGATCTCATGGGAAGAAAACTTGGTATGAACGAAGGCAAACCAGTTATGGATCTTCTGGGTGAAATCAACAAGACCATAGCCGGAGCAAAAGAAATAGAAGGGCTTGCCGAACTTGCAGTCAAACTTGAAAAAAGCGTAAACCGTCTGGCCGAAGTCGGTATGTATCTCGGAACCACAGCCATGTCTCCCAAGGTATTACAGGCATTTACCCAGGCATATTCTTTCATGGAAGTTACTGGTGATGTGATCATGGGATGGATGCTTCTGTGGCGTGCAAGCATTGCCCTGCCTAAAATTGGCAAAAAGAAAAAAGACGATGCATTCTATAAAGGTCAGGTGAAAAATGCTGAATTTTTCATCACCAACACAATTCCCGTAACAACAGGAAAAATGATCGCCATACTGAACAGCAACAGTTCTGTCGTGGACATTGAAGAAGATTCTTTCGGCGGGAAATAATAGATTTTTCAATAATTCTCGCCTGACACTTGGGAATGAGAATTTTTTATAAGTAAATAAAAAAGGCTTGTCTGTTGTATTGCAGACAAGCCTTTTTTAATTTTTCGTTATATGGGTAGGGCGGGGTTCCGTCCCCGCCATCTTTCGGCGGGGGTAAAACCCCGCCCTGCCATCGATAATTGGGTATATTATTTCTTCGAAGTTCCTTACAGCCAGAGGAAAATTATTTTCGTTTTCCCAACTCCTCTGCCCTTAGATCCTTTCGCAGAATCTTTCCTACGTTGGTTTTAGGAAGTTCTTCCCTGAATTCGATTTCTGTAGGCCATTTGTACTTTGCAAGGTTTTCTCTGCAATATTCCATCAACTCTTCTTTGGTGGCATTTTCGTTGTCCTGCAATACGATAAACACTTTTGCAGCTTCTCCCCGTTCCTCATGGGGAATCCCAACGACACAGGCTTCCTGTACTTTAGGATGCTTATAAAAAACCTCTTCAATGTCTCTGGGATATACATTGAATCCGCCGGATATTATCATATCTTTTTTACGATCCACTATAAAAAAGTATCCGTCTTCATCCATAAACGCTATGTCTCCGGTATGAAGCCAGCCGTCTGTCAGTGTATCTGAGGTGTCATCAGGCCGATTCAGATATCCTTTCATAACCTGGGGGCCTTTTACCAGAAGCTCTCCTGCCTCACCAACCGGCAGATCTGTTTCTCCGTCTTCAAGACTCACGATGCGGCAGTCCGTGCTTAAAACAGGCAGTCCGATGCTTCCTATCTTGCGCTGGCCGTTGAAAGGGTTTATATGAGTAACAGGAGTCGATTCAGTCATACCGAATCCTTCAACAATAACAGCGCCGGTTTTTTCCTCGAATTTTTTTATCACTTCCACAGGAAGAGGAGCACTTCCGGAAAAACAGCCCTTGATCGATGTCATATCCGTTTTTTCGATGTCGGGATTGTTGAGCATACCGATATACATGGTTGGAACCAGAGGAGCAAATGTCGGCTTGAATTTTCTGATCACTTCAAGCAGAGGCTCCGGTTGGGGTTTTGGAACCAGGATATTATTCCAGCCCATATATATGGCAAAATTCATTGAAACCGAAAGGCCGAATACATGAAAAAACGGCAGAGCGCCGAGCATTGTCTCATCATTTCCCTGAAATCCGGGAAACCATGCGCTTATCTGCTGTACCTGCCTGCTCAAATTGCCGTGGGTCAGCATTACACCTTTTGAAACCCCTGTTGTACCACCCGTGTACTGATACATGGCCACGTCATCAAAGCCATAATCTACGACCGGCGGCTGGGGAGAATATTTTGAGATTACATCTTTCCATTTGTACAGATTATCAGCCTGTTTGACATCACAGGTAAGATTTTTTTTCTTACCTACAAAAGGAAAAAGAAGATTTTTCGGAAATGGCAGGTAATCTCCGATAGTCGTATATACTATCTGTTCGATCCCAGTCTTTTCACGCAGGGCGACCATTCGTTCTGCCAGAAGGTCGAGGGTGATAAGAACCTTTGAGCCGGAATCGTTGAACTGGTGTTCGAGTTCACGATCCGAATAAAGAGGATTATTCATAACTGCTATGCCGCCGATCTTCAAAATTGCATAATATGCAGCTACACAGGGGATGAGATTGGGCAAAAGGATTGCTACGCTGTCTCCCTTTTTAACCCCGAAATCGGTTAAACAGGTAGCAAACCGGTTAACCATTGTCAAAAGTTCCCGATAATTGAGTCGATATCCCTGAAAAACCAGGGCTTGCTTGTTCGAATTTTTTTCAGCTGTTTTCTCAAGAATTGCCGGGAGACAAATTTCTTCGTATTCGATACTTTCGGATACGTCTTTCTCATAATGCCTCAGCCAGGGCTTTGTTTCATATATCTTTTCCTGGGTCAATAGGGCCTCCTTTTAATGTTGTTTCATAACACAATTCATGTTATATATCTGCGTTTAAGTCGAAAAATAAATTTTGTCAACCATGGCTTTTTAAGGTCAGGAAAAACTTTTTCATCAAAAAGATCGAAATTTTTCTTGACAGCAAGAAAACCGGTCTGGTAGGAAATGAATGAACATTCATTCATTTTTTAGTTTTAACAAACATGTGGGAAAGGAGACAAGAGGAAAAAAATGGAACCTGCTTTAATATCTCCAGCAAAGATGCTGCTTTTCGGTTTTATACCGACAGCGATCTTTTCGTTATTGATACCAATGATAGGAGTCGGCCTGTTTGCTTACATCATGGCCAAACGTATAATCCCCCTGATTCTGGCTTCACCGGATTTTCGATTCGACCGGATTTGTACAAGAACCATCAATGTACTCAAACTCTGGTTAGGACAGTACAGACAGCCCAGATATATGGTCGGCGGCTTGATTCATATCCTGATCTTTGCTGGCTTTATCGTCCTGTCGATCAGATCCAACCAGCTGGTCATAGTAGGACTGTCGGAAGATTTTGTTGTGCCGGGCATGGGCGGCATTGTAGGTCATATCTACAATATCTTAAAAGATTATGCAGCAACCATAGTTCTTATAACCTGTATAATCGCTGCCGTCAGAAGAGGGCTTTTCAGCCCGGAAAGATACAAAGTTCCGGCACGCTACGGCAAGGCTCATACTGGTGAGGCAATTTTCGTTCTGGGCATGATTTCCGTACTCATGATCTCCGAAAGCCTTTTTGAAGCATCCTCAGTTGCAGCCAGCATTCAGGCCGGACTGCATGCCGAATATCTGGCTCCTTTGAGCCTGGCATGGTTCCTCAAGATGATGTTGTTATCCAGCAGCAAAGGCACTCTTCAGGTCGTTCACATCCTTTCATATTATGTGCATGATGTGACTTTCTTTTCTTTCCTGTGCTTTTTGCCGATGGGAAAACATTTCCATGTCATTACCTCTCTTTTCAACGTCTTTTTCATGAAACTGGACAAGGGAACAATAAAACCGGTCAAATGGGGTGTGACAGACGAACAGCTTGATGATCTCGAATCGTTTGGAGTAAAAAAATTCGAGGATTTCACCTGGAAACACATGCTTGATTTTTATTCCTGTGCAGACTGCGGCAGATGTTCCGACCAGTGTCCTGCCAATGCCGTAGGCAGACCTCTTTCTCCAAGATTTATCAGCATCAAGGCCCGTGAGTTATGCTTTGAAAGTTATCCTCTTGAAAAAGGAGCAAAAATTTCAAAGGGAATGCCTTTGATCGCAGGATTGCTTGAAGATGATGACAAAGGCATTTATACGGAAGACGAAATCTGGTCATGTACCACATGTGGAGCATGCGAGCAGGAATGTCCCATCATGATCGAATATATCGACAAGATAGTGGATATGAGACGCGGCATGGTAGATGAAGGTGCAGTACCTCAGTCGTTGCAAAAACCCCTTAAAGCTCTTGAGAAAAGAGGCAATCCCTGGGGTAAGATGGAAAAGAAACGTGCTGAATGGACAAAGGATCTGGATGTCCCTGTAAAAATTCTCGACAAGAAAACAACAGCAGACACTCTTTATTTTCTTGACTCAATTACATCCTATGATGACCGTATTCAGGACATTGCCAAAGCCACAGCCCGTGTTCTCACGGCTGCTGGAATCGATTTTGGAATTCTGGGCAAGGCCGAAAAAGATTCGGGTCACGAAGTCCGCAGATTTGGCGAGGAAATGCTTTTTCAGGATCTCAAGGCAAAAAATACAGGAGCTATAGAAAAAGCCGGGGTTTCCAATATTGTTACAACAGATCCCCATGCTTACAATGCCCTGAAAAAAGATTATGACAACCTGCCGCCAGTGGAACATATCAGTGAAGTAATTGCAAAAGCCGTAACAAGCGGAAAAATTCGCCTGAAGCCGGTAGAAAACAAGGAACTGGTTTTTACATACCATGATCCCTGTTATCTGGGCAGGCATAACGACATGTATGATATTCCAAGAGACGTGCTGGATGCCATACCGGGATTGAACAGAGTCGATATGACAAAGTCAAGGGACAGATCTTTTTGCTGCGGCGGCGGCGGGCTGATGCTTTTCTATGAGCCGGAAGAAGAAATGAGAATGGGCCAGCTCAGAGTGGAAATGGCAGAGGAAGCAGGTGCCAATGTCATAGTTACTGCATGTCCTTTCTGTATGGTAAACCTGGAAGATGCCATCAAGACAAGCGGCCTTGAAGGAAAAATGGAAGCGATAGACCTGGTTGAACTGATTGACAACCATCTGATTATGGAGTAACAGCCTTGATTTAATTGATAATTGTCAGTTGACAATTATCAATTAATGACAATAAAGGTATGAAAAAATAAAACCGGAGGAAATTATGGAGATTTTGGTATGTGTGAAGAGGGTTCCCGATACCTCTGAAAATGAAATCGAGATCAACAGCGATGGGTCCGATATCGAACGTGATGACCTGGTGTATTCGGTCAATGAATGGGATAATTATGCTGTAGAAGAAGCCATTCAGATTCGTGACAATGTGGGCGGAAGCGTTACTGTCGTCACAGTTGGAGATGAGGAAGACGAAGAAGTCCTGAGAAGAGAAATGGCTATGGGCGCAGATAATGGCATCCTGATTTCAGATGATGCCTTTGAAGGCTCTGATGGAAAAGGTATTGCCTCTATTTTGAAAGCTGAAATCGAAAAAGGCAAATACGACCTGATCATGACCGGCGCACAGGCTGACGCAGGCGCAGGCCAGGTAGGCGGAATGCTGGCTGCAATGATGGATCTGCCCTATGCATCTCTGGTTAATTCCATTGATATTATAGATGACAAAAAAATCAAGGCAGGCCGGGAAGTCGAAGGCGGAAACCAGGAAATGAACGAAATTGATCTGCCCTGTGTACTCTCCATTCAGACCGGTATCAACGAACCCCGTTATGTCGGAATTCGCGGTATCCGGAAAGTGGCATCAGTGGAAATTCCAGTTCACGGCGCTTCGGATCTTGGTATAGACGCATCTTCTGTCGGTGAAAACGGAGCAAAGGTCAAAAGGCTCGATTACTACCTGCCCGATCTTGGCGAAGGCGCTGAAATGCTGGAAGGCAGCACAGATGAGATTGTCGAGAAAATGATCGAACTACTGAAGTCCAAGGGAGGGATAAAGTAATGGCCCAACAGATTTTTGCCTATATAGGACACAATAACGGGCAGGCTGAAGATTCTGCCCTCGAACTGATAAATGCTGCCGCAAAAATCGATTCGACTGCGGCTGTGACTGCCATCGTAGTTGGATCGGGCATTGACGCGGTCTGTGATGCTGTCGCAAAAACATATAAAGAAGTATGGAAAATCGATGCTGCCGCGCTTTCCAATCCAAACGCTGAAGTGACTCGAAAAATCCTTGTAAATGTACTGCCAGCAGATTGTATCATCCTGATTCCTCATGATACATTCGGCATGGATCTTTCCCCTGGTCTTTCAGTGAAACTCGATTCTACGTTTGTAGCAGACGTTGTCGATATCGAAGGAAACGAGGGCGGCAATCTGAAATTGTCCCGCCAGGAATACAGCGGCATGGTCAGCGCTCATATGGAATGTGATATCAGCCAGGGTGCAGCGATCAATATCCGTCCCGGTTCCTTTGCTCCTGATGAAAGTCAGAGCGCAGGCGGAACTGTAACCGATAAATCTGGTGACGCAGGCGATATAGCAGAAAGTACACGCCGTTTTCTCGAAGTACTCGAAGCTGAAGCCGGAGATGTGGATATCACCAAGTCAGACGTTCTGGTATCCGTAGGCCGAGGTATTGAAGACGAAGATAACCTTGAGATCATACACGATCTGGCAAAAGCGATGAAAGCAGATGTATCCTGTTCACGCCCGATAGTAGATGCTAAGTGGCTGGAAAAATCCCGCCAGGTTGGAACTTCCGGCCAGACGGTAAAGCCCAATGTTTACATGGCAATGGGAATCAGCGGTTCCTTTCAGCACATGGGCGGCATAAAAGGTTCTCCATATATCGTTGCTGTAAACAAGAACTCCAAGGCTCCGATCTTTCAGCTTGCGGATGTGGGCGTTGAGGCTGACATACTTGAATTCGTGCCTGAACTGACCGAAAAAGTCGAAGAATTGTAGAATTATTCCTTTTTTACGGAATTAAACGGAATTAAAATGTACCGGCTGCCTCGTTTTCTGGGGCAGCCGGTTTTGTTTTTTTGGAAAAGCCATTAGGGCCGTGGATGAAATAACTTCCACAACCTTGCTTGCCTTTGAATCTGTTTCCTGCGTTGCATTGATGGGTACAGACAATAAGTATTCACCCATCAATGCGCCTTGAAAACAGATCCAAATTCGGCGCAATCTTATGGAATTAATTTCATCCACGACCCTTATCCATTCTCAGTTCTTTTTATACGCTCAATAAAACGGGGAAATTCATCCACTTTTCGTTTTACTGCATCGACATCATAGCATTCTGCATCATCCAACAAGCCATTGGCATAATCGTTTAATAACTGGAAACCATATTCTTCAGCCAGATGATTCAAATCTGCACCGAACGATTTCACATCACTCATGATAAATATTTCATTAATTTCTTCCCATTGGGGAATAAACTCAGTTCTAAGCCTCTGTACTAATTCCGGCAATTTTTTCAGGGTTTCAGGATCAGGTTTAACCATATAACTATTTGTTTTTTCTTCAATTTCAGGCGACACCGAATCCTTAAAGGAATATTTTATAAAATTTGCCAGTTCAAGAATCAATGCGGATTTGTTTACAGGTTTGCTCAGATATCCATCACACAGTACTCTGATCTCTTTTTCTGCATCTTTCATCGCAGACGCAGTCACTGCAATAACAGGAATATGCTTTGTTATATCATTGCCTTTGATAATCTGTGCTGCCCTGCGACCGTCCATGACAGGCATTTTTATGTCCATCAAAATCAGATCTGGAAAATGAATCTTTGCCTGCTCTACAACTTCCCTGCCATTTTCAGCCTGTGTAAATTTAAAATTCATATCTTCCAGGTATTCCATCAAAAGGATACGGTTGGATGCTATATCATCGGCAATCAGTATATGCGCTTCATCAAATATCATACCATCAATATTCAGATCTGCTTTTTTTTCTTTAACATCTGAAGCATCTGCTATTCGAACATTTTTAATGGTAACAGTAAAGGCGCTTCCTTGATGTGTTCCCTCGGTCACGGAAATGATACCGCCCATCATTTTAACCAGCCGACTGGTGATGGTAAGACCTAGCCCGGTGCCGCCGTATTTATTGATGTCCTGTCCTTTCTGTTGTTCAAAGGCTTTGAATATAATCTCTTTCTGATCTTCTGGAATTCCGATCCCGGTATCCTCGACCGTAAAGATAAAATCAATTATGTCAGGGTATTGTTCGGTTGAACTGGTGCGGGCAGAAAGATTGATGTAACCGGATTCAGTAAATTTGACAGCGTTTCCCACAAGATTTAAAAGTATCTGTCGCATTCGTATTTCATCAAGCAGAAGATATTCGGGCATAGCCGGATCAATTTCAATCAGAAATTCAAGTTTTTTTTCAGCAATTTTGTGAGAAAATATCTGCCCTATTTCCTGAAATACAGAGCAGGAGTTCATCGGATAGTATTCGAGTTCCAGTTTTCCTGCTTCAATTTTTGAAAGGTCCAGCATATCGTTTATTAAGGTTAGAAGCGATTTTCCACTGGTCCAGATCAATGTCAGGTATTGTTTCAATTTTTTATCATCAATTTTTTCTTCCAATATCTCAGCAAATCCCAGAATCGAGTTCAATGGGGTTCTGATTTCATGGCTCATATTGGCCAGAAACTCGCTCTTGGCAAAGCTTGCCTGTTCGGCATGTTCCTTAGCCTGTTGAAGTTTCTGTTCTGTTTTTCTGCGCTGGATGGCTGCGCCAAGATTGTTGACTGCTGCTTTAAGTGCATCAATTTCAGGGTCGGTCCAGTAACGTTCCTGCCTGCATTCATCAAACCCGATAATTCCCCACAATTTTTCCTCCACAAAGACAGGCATAAGTGCAATGGCTAAAATCCCGCTGTCAAGGAGTGCCTGCCGGATGTAGGAAGAAAAATCGTTCAGATTCCCGGAAATGGACTGGTTGCCCTCCAGTCTTTCCTGCCAGTTCATGTTATCACTATTTTTTAACAGCAGCCTTGTGTATAGCTGATTGTCAGTATGTGGTTTAATTTTCTGACGAGTCCACTGGTCGTACAGCTTTACAACAGGCCGAACGCATTCGTCCTTTTGATATTCCAGAATATAGACACGGCTTACCCCTGTTGCCAGCCCCAGGCGCTGAAGGATTTCTGGAATAACTTCTTTTGTTGAAACTGATCTGAATAATGTTTCGGTCATGTAGCTGACAGATTTAAGAATGTTGCTCTGGCGTTTAATTGAATTCGTTGTATTTTCTACAGTTTCAAGGGCAATTTTCAATTCCTTGTTTGCGCTCTCCAGTTCACGCTGTTTTTGAATAGCATTTTCATATGTGGAAAGAAGAAGATCCAGAATCTGCATCCGATTGGCAGCCAGAAACTGTTTTTTTCCTCTGAAAAAAACTTCTATGCCCATTTCCGCACCATATTGCTGGCGAATCTCCAGATTAGCCAGCACATATTCGATCCTGGATTTCAGAAAATCAGGGTCATATGGTTTCATGATAAAATGATCAGCGCCGCTCTGCAAACCTTTTATCACATCATCCGGTTCGGACAAAGATGTCAGAATGATTACCGGCAGGTTTTTCAATGCCTCGTCTTCTTTGACATATCTACAAAGTTCAAAACCGCCCATCTTAGGCATAACCACATCACTGATAATCAGGGTGGGCATGTGATTTCTAAGATATTCAATGGCTTCAACACCATTTGCTGCAACCGATACCTGATAGCCTCTGGATTCAAGAACGTGTTGAAGTTTGATTGCCTGAGTCAGACTGTCTTCGACTAACAGAATATTGATATCATTTTTCATGATAAAATCTCTCTATTTGGGATTTCAGATTAAGGTTTCATTCCGGAATCAAATTCAATCCGAAATCCTTTTAAGGCAAGCATCTACCACATTCGGATCATAAAGAATCCCTTTATTTGCCGATAAATGTTCAAGGGACTCTTTCAAGCCGTGGGCCGGACGATGAGGGCGGTTGGAAGCCATAGCATCCACAACATCAGCTACTGCAAGGATACGCGCCTCAAGCAGTATCTCTTCTCTGGAAAGTCCAGATGGATAGCCTGATCCGTCCCATCTTTCATGGTGCTGTAACAGAATATCGGCAAGAGGCCAGGGAAATTTTATTTCATTGAAAAAATTATAGGCAATCCGAGTATGAGACCTTACCATTTCCAACTCGGCTTCAGTCAAAGCATCACGTTTATTCAATATGTCTCCGGAAAGCTGGATATAACCTATATTGTGAATATAGGCAGCCATTCGTGCCCCATTGACTGTGTCTTCTGGAAGCCCCATTTCAACAGCAATGCGGTAGGCAAGATCCGCAACTCTGCTAGGATGGCCGGCAATAAAAGGAACCTTATGCTCAATTACTTTTCCAATAGCCTGCATCGTACCGCTGATCGTATCTTTAAGGCTGACAATATTAGTCTGAAGATCCTGCCGTGTCTGTTCAAAAACCGTTATATCACGGACGGTTGTCAAAAAAGCAGCTTGTTCCTGCCATGCAATGGGTTCGCTTTTGACTTCAAACACAGCAGGCTTACTGTTTTCAAGAATCTTCCCATAGATCGCAGGTGATTCTTCCTGAATCGGAAATTCAAAAGGCTGGCCAATCAGTTTCTCAACGCTTTGTTGTAACAATGTTTCCGAAGCTGGATTAGCAAAAAGAATACGATTTTTCCGACTTACCACAAAAACTGCATCCGTTGTTTTCTGGAAAATATAACGGTATTCCAGTTCAAGTTGCTCAATAGTACCAATGGCGGTCTGTAATTCTTTATTGGCCTGCTCAAGTTCCTTTTTTTTATGTAGAACATTTTCATAGGTGGATAAAAGAAGGTCAAGAATCTGGATTCGGTTTGAATTTATTTTATGCCTTTTTCCAGCAAAAAAAATCTGGATACCCATATCAGTTGTGGTTTCATTTCGTATTTTTTCATTGATGAGAATGTACTGAATGCGGGAAAGAAGAAATTGCTCATCATAAGGTTTTGTAATAAATTGATCTGCATTGCACTCCAGCCCCTTGATGATATCATCAGGTTCAGAAAGGTTTGTTAACAGCAGTATGGGAATATGTTTGAACCGTTTATCCGACTTTATGATTGTACACATCTCAAAGCCGTCCATTCCCGGCATGACCACATCAGATATAATAATGTCTGGAATATCTCCGGTAGTCAGTAGGACTATGGCTTCAGGGCCATTGGGCGCAATAGAAACCCGATAGCCGTTTTGTTCCAGAAAATATTGCAGTTTAAGCGCCTGTGTAAAGCTGTCTTCGACAATAAGAACGCTGATATTTCTATTTGTTATTGTTTTAGATATTTCCATGATGACCTCTGACCAGTTGAATGAGCTTCTGGGCAATTTTATCGGGCGGAAGTACATATTGCACAGCCCCCAGGCTTACTGCTGCTTCCGGCATACCGAAAACAACACAGCTTTCTTTATTCTGAGCAATGGTAACGCCCTTATAATTTTTTATCAACAGGAGTTCCTCTGCGCCATCCCGCCCCATACCGGTTAAAATCACACCTGCCGCATTTTCTTTAAAAACTTCAGACACAGATCGAAACAGATGTGATACCGAAGGACAGATACAGTCTCCTGGTTTCTTCTTGCTTAGTAAAATGCTGCCGCGAGTGACACCCATATGATAATTATCAGGAGCAAGATATACATGCCCGGACATCAGGCTGTCTTTGTGAGCAGCTATGTGAACGGGAAGCGCGGATTCTTTTCTCAGCCAGTCGGCCATGCCATGAAGAAACCCTGCAGCAATGTGCTGCACGATTAAAACAGGCGCTTCAAAATTTGAAGGCAGCAGGGATAATATGGTCTGTACTACAGGAGGCCCGCCTGTGGATACCCCCATTGCCACAATTTTTATATCCGACCGTCTGCCATACAATTTCCTGTTATCTGGAAATCGGAGGGGCGGTTTAGTTCGTGTAGGGTACATTCTTCTTCGCACCACCTTTACTTCAGACATCAGCTTGACGGTTTTAATCAGGTGATCCGCCATTTGCCGATGTGCTGGATCATCTATTCCACGGGGTTTTTCCACAATTGCAAGCGCCCCGGCTTCCATTGAACGAAATGAATCATCCACCGACTGTTCATCCACAGCCGTGCTGACGGTAACAATGGGAACAGGCTGGGTTCCCATGATTTTTTGCGTGGTCTCATAACCGTTGAGGCCAGGCATATGAACATCCATAGTGATGACATCCGGTTTATGTTTCTTGATAAAAGCGAGAGCTTTTTCACCGTTTTCAGCTATACCAAGTATGTTAATTTCAGGATCGGAATTAAGAATATAAATCAGCAATTCCCTGGCAACTAAAGAATCATCGACGATTAAAACGTTTATTGATTGTAAATTCAGGGTCAAATCAGCCTCTTCACAACTTCCAATAGATTATTCTGGTCAAAGCTGCCTTTAACAATATATGCATTCGCACCGGCATCGATTCCCCGCTCCCGATCTTCTCTGGAATCGAGGGCTGTCACCAGCACAATCGGCAGGTCAGATAATGCCTTGTCCGAGCGTATTTTCTCTGTGAGTCCGAACCCGTTGATCTTCGGCATTTCAACATCCGAAACCACCAGATCAAACATTTTTTCCTTTAACGCTCTGAACGCATCCATCCCGTCCATAGCCGTATTGACTTCATAACCGGCAGAATCAAGAATATTTTTCAACAACATTCTTGAAGTGATAGAATCGTCCACCACCAACAAAGATTTTTTCTCAATTACATCTTCCTTTACCTCGGATATGGACAACGCGCTTGTGACATTTCGGGCGCATTTCATCAAATCCGAAATATTAAGAATCGGGGCAATGTTCCCTTTGCCGAAAATGGCAGCTCCTGAAACAGCTTTTACGCGGGATAATTGTGTGCCAAGATTTTTTACCAGCCCCTCCTGCTCATTTATGATCTGATCAACCGAAAATGCAATGCGTTTTTCTCCATGTCTTAAAATAATTGCCTGAATAAATGCCGGTCTGCCGTTTACTCCTGGTTTAGCGTTAAGCTCCAGGGTATCGGCCAGACTCACAATGGGGATTGTTTCACCATTTATACAGATGGTATCCCGATTTTCAACAGTCCTTATTTCGTCAGGGCTGACTCTCAGTACCCGTTCCGCATTGATTGTAGGAACGAGAAAAACCTGATCCGAAGTTTTTAAAAAGATACCTCTGAATGAAGCAAGGCTTATTGGAAGAAGCAGCCTGAAAGTGCTTCCTTTACCAGGTTCGGATTCAAGTGATATCTGCCCCCCCAGTTGTTCTACTTTTTCACGCACAATGGAAAGTCCCAGACCTCTTCCGGAAATATCCGTAATAATGGGACTCGTACTCAGGTCGGATTGAAATATCAGGGAACATACTTCTTTGCTGTCTAATGCGTCAGCACCTGTTTCCGAAATCATTCCACCTTTTATGGCCATAGCCTTAACAGCTTCTGTATCGATGCCTCTGCCATCATCAGAAACCACCAGTTCTGCCTTGTCCATATCAACTTGTGAAATCATGATTTCGATTTTGCCCCGCGAAGGTTTATGCTCTCGATTTCGCTCTTCAGGTGTTTCAATGCCATGATCTATGGCATTTCGAATCAAGTGGATCAAAGGGTCTTTCATATCTTCGAGTACGCGCCGATCAACTTCGACATCACTTCCTCGAATTTCAAGAGCGACATCTTTACTCTGTTCTCTGGAAAGACTGCGGACCATCTTCGGAAAAATTTCCGTGAGTGATGAAAAAGGAAGCATCAAAACCATTTTCATATCTTCCAGCAGAAGATCCACCATATGGCTTAAGGTACGCTGATTTTCTTCAACCGCTTTTTTAAATTCATCAAGGCGTTGTTGAATATCATCTCCAAAATCTTGATTCAATTCGATAAATTTTGGGATATGTTGTTCATGCGTCTTTATTTTAGCCCAATCCATACGCCATTTATTAAATTCTGCAATGATGTGTCGAATATCCGTAACAAACTCTCCTGCGTCCAGTTTGGCAGACACCATTTCCTCAGCTTGGAGGAAAAGTGATTCCAATCTGCTTACCGGGATTCGAATTGTATCCGTATGAGGCAATATTTCAATATCATGTGAATTATTTTCAACTGTCGAAAAATTTTCAACTGTTGAAAAAACCTGAGAATCAGAGACTTCATCACCAGGATCACAATCACAGTCAGGATCAGGATCAAAAACGTCTTGCGAAAATTTCTTCTGTTCAGACAGCAGAAGATCTGCCTCATGTATTTTAAGTGGGGCAGATCTTTGTGATTCCGAAAATTCTCCAGATGATAATTGTTCCAGTTTTTCGATTAAATTTGAAAATTCATTTTTAGAATATTTACCGGATGAAAGCCGTTCGTCAACAGCATCGACAGCCTGATGAAGCGTTTTAAACTGTTCTGGCTCAGTTTTTTTATGCCCTCGTTTCCACAAGGAAAAAACATTTTCAATAGACTGACAGATTGCCTCAATGTCAATCATATCAACTGCGCGTGCAGCACCTTTTAAGCTGTGAGCTTCCCGAAATATGGTCTCTATAACAACTTCAGGCTCTTTACACGCTGAGTTTTCAAGATCTGTAAGCCCTTCGGAAATGGCTTTTATATGCTCATCGGCTTCCACTGCAAATGCAGCCAGAAGTCGATTTTTAAATTCTTTTTCATTTTCAATCATAACCAGGACCCCAGACGAAAATCAGATTTTATATTGCCCTACCAGATTTTTTAAACGTTGTCCGATATCGTTCAAATTCCTTGCAGATTCTTCCAGTTGCCTTGAACTGTCAACATTTTGATTGCTCGCCTGTCTGATATTTTCCATAGCCAGGGCTGTCTGATCCATGCCTATCATCTGCTGATTGCTGGAAGCAGCGATCTGGAGAGATGCCTGTGAAGAATCGGTGATACGGCTGGCCAGCTCCCGGATGGCTTTACCAGTCTGCACTGTCTGAGCTTCACCTTCATCCACAGCTTTTTCACCTTGTTCTGTAGCCAGCACTGTTGTACTTACCGCTTTTTGTATATCGTTTAATATGGTACGCACCCGGATGGTCTCCTGTTTGGATTGCTCTGCCAATCGCCGGATTTCCTGAGCCACCACACCAAAACCTTTGCCATGTTCACCTGCTTTTACTGCCTCAATGGACGCATTAACAGCCAGAAGATTGGATTGCTCTGCAAGATCGGCAACCGCAGTAATGATGTCACCTATGGTATGACTCTGATCACTCAGATTGATGGTACTGTCTGCTATAAACCGCATCTGTTCCTTTATCCTGCCCATGCTCTGGACGGAGTTCTCCATATATTCCATGCCGGTTTGAGATGTTGCAGCCGCAGTCTGGGCGCTCTCGGAAACAATTTTTGCCTTCTGACTGGAAACCTGAGCAGCCTGACGAACCTCTTCCACTGTTGCAGTGGTCTCGTTTACTGCCGCAGCCGACTCAGATGCCGTGGCAGTCAGCTGGGACACTGTTGTGGATATTTCACCTGTGGATGCTGCCAGAACATTAGCGCTTTCCGTAATCTCAAAAATCTGTTTTTGCAGGTTCCCTATCATATACTCAAAAGAATTCCAGAGCAGCCCCACTTCATCAGATCGCTGTATTGGCGCTATTGTAACGGTCAGATCTCCGTCTGACATTCGGGAGGCCATAGCTGACAGTTTTTTCAGAGGGCCTGCAATTTTGTGAGTAATTAATACAGCCAATATAAGCCCAATTAAAAATGCAGAAAATACAAGTACATATGTTATCATCAGCGCATCTTCTGCTGTAGATTCGGCATTTTCCAAAAATTTATCTGCCATATTATCAGCAAACTCGGTAAGTCCTTCCATCTCTTTGCTGAGAGTCTCAAGATGCCTCGCTCCCTTACCTTTTGTGATCTCAACAGCACTGTCTCTTTCTCCTGAATTCACAAATTCAATCGCTTCATCCCTGATCGGCCTCCATGCTAAAAATAATTCGTGTGCATTTTTTATTTTTTCTGGATCACCAAGAAACCGCTTGGCAATAATTTCAAATTTCTTATGCACTTCAGCTTCATACTCAGCTATTTTGTCAGCAGCATCTTTTATTTCGGAATCATTTTTAGCCAATGTGATATCTTTCATGGAACGATGCATGCTGATTATATTCGCATTGATTTTAAGTACCCCGGTGCTGACTGTATAGGGATGCCTGTGCAGTTTAGATGTCAGATCGGACAATGTCTTCATGTACCTGATTGTGACAACGCTGACAACGAATGTGATAAAAATCAACAAGCCAAATCCCATTCCCAGCCTCGTCCCGATTCTCATATTTTTCATTCCGCTTTATCTCCTTTCTCAAAGTATTTTGAATACGAATCAGTAGTGTCCGGTTAGGTTTTTGCATGTGAAGAATTTTCTCGCTGCTCTTTGAAAATTTGAGTTCTTGGATTACCATTACCGGGTCTATTTGATTGACGAAGCTCATTCTGTATTTGAATACG
>JAUCGE010000078.1 GCA_030377965.1 Desulfobacterales bacterium HSG16 | reverse complement strand
GGCATTTAGCGTTTACATTCAATTCGCCCCATTTTTTTTATCGACAAGATCCGAAATCAAACGGCCCAGTGTAATGATTCCATTTTCCAGATCCTTGCTCCAGGGATATCCGCAACTGATCCTGATACAATTATGGTTCTTTTTTGTCCCTGAACAGATAGCACCCGGCAGAATGGAGATGTTACGTTTCTTAGCTTCATAGTATAATTCCATAGCATCAATAGCCGGATCAAGTTGACACCATAGTAAAAGCCCGCCGGCAGGTGAGGTAATTTTGGTATTTTCCGGGAAATGGCGTGCAATGGCAAGAGATGTATTGCTCACCTGGTTTTTCAACTGGTTCCTGATCTTTCTCAAATGTCTGTCATATGAGCCGCTTTTTAAAAAACGGGCGATTATCACCTGATTCAGACGAGAGGAAGCCAGAGATGCGATCATTTTGTTTCGCATGACTGTTTCCTTGAATTTTCCTGGTATCGTCCAACCGACCCTCAAGCCGGGAGCAAGGGCTTTGGAAAATGATGAGCAATATAAGACAAGTCCTTTTTTATCAAAAGATTTCAGGGTGGAAGGGCGTTTTTCCCCAAAATATAAATCCCCATAAATATCGTCTTCAATTATGGGGATATTCTTTTTGTTCAACGATGTGACAAGTTCGCGTTTTCTCCTGTCAGACATTGAAAATCCTGTGGGATTGTTGAAGGTAGTGTTTAAAATACATGCCTTGACATCATGCTGGTCTATGGCTTTCATCAGTTTTTTTGTATCAATGCCTTTTACGATATCGGTCTGTATCTCAAGTGCATACATGTCAAACCCTTCTATCAACTGCAAAAAACCATGAAAAGTCGGAGATTCCACAGCAATGGTATCCCCCGGTTTTGCCACAGACTTGAGGCAGAGGCTGACAGCGTCCATACACCCATTTGTCGTAATGATTTCATTGGTCGTTATTTTCTCAAAAAGTCCAAAAGTTTTTTTCGCTATCTCACGTCTGAGCTCCATGTTCCCGGCAGGGATTTCGTAATCAAGCATGATATGTTTCATTTCCTCCTGAGACGCTGACTTGATGATTCTCGATAACTGCTTGGAAGGCAGGAGGTCAGAACTCGGCGCAGCACCTCCAAGTTGAAGAATCCCAGGATCACTCATGGCTTCAATGATCGAATTTGCAATAGTACAGATACTGACTTTTTTCGGTATGGCAGAGGGTGTTACACTTTTTGGAGACGACAGTTTGACATGAAGGAGTGGCTTTACATAAAATCCAGATTTCAAACGTGACTCCACAATGCCCCTGTTTTCAAGTTCGATATATGCCTGATATACGGTGGAAATACTCTGGCTGATCTGCTTGTGCAGTTTTCTCAAGGAAGGCAGTTTGTCACCAGCTCTGTATTCACCCCCTATAATTTTACCCTCTATTTCATTTGCTAGCCTGAGATACTGAAAATCAGGCTTTTCTTTAACTGCTCTCAACAATAGCGCCTCCAATCTGTTATGGTTTAATTTTTCATAATCTGTATCTGTTATTAATTATCAGATTGATTATCATATGTCAAAAAGATGATCGAAGAATTGATGCCGATAGATATGGCAAACTTTATGTTTAATAATTTATCAGGAGGAGAACACCATGAACAGCAATTGTTATTATTCAGAAACAGTTTTTATGCCGAAAAATGCAAGTGCAGATGTGTCTATAAAAAATGAAGAATCAAAGGAAAAGTGGGGACATGTCAAAGGGCTTGCTTTATACATGGTTTCACCTGAAGATACGACAGGAGAAAACGCCGGAGTGCATAAGGAATTGTACAATCTGCCGATTTCTCCCGATTATGCAGGCATGGTAAAAACGATTTTCTGGATTGCTGTATCAGTTCTGCTGCCAGTAGCTCTTCTGCAATTTTAGGGAATAAAAGGTTTTTTTCATAAATTGAGAGCCACCGCAGATACATGCGGTGGCTATATAGATTCAGGTTTTATCTGAAACAGGTCTTATTCTGTCCCATCATTCCACAACTCTTTTATTCCCTGAAGATCGCTTTTCTGCGCCCAGTCCAAGGCGGTCATGCCGTCTTTGTCTTGTAATTTTGGATCTGCCCCATGCTTCAAAAGCATTTTGACAGCCTTTTCATATCCCTTGCAGGAGGCTATCATCAAAGCTGTATAACCATCTTTGTCCCGTGTATTTATTTTCGCACCTTTTTGAAGCAGAATATCTATTATTTTAAAATGGTTGTGAAAAGCAGCCGCCATCAGTGGAGTAGCTCCTTCTGTGGTGGAAACATTGGGGTCCTGTCCTTGTTCGAGCAATTTTGTAATTGCACCTGCATCGCCGGTTTTTATTGACCGATAAAAAAGATTTTTGGGCATTTTGTGGATCTCGCGGGCAGTGTCCGGAACCATTGGCGCTGATTCGGGAAATCCGCCACGGGCCATCTGTGCTGCGTTTTTTGCTACCGATATATCGCTCCTCTGGGTCTGTAACGGTACAGAAGGGACCGCTTGGCCCATAGGCGCTGCAACTACAGAAACCGGCTTCATTCCGCTCAATAATTTTTCGAGCTTTTTCATGGTTTCCGGGCTGAAGCTGACATGAGTATCCAGAGGTTGTTTTCCTGTCTTATCAGCTCTTTTTTCTTTTGATGTCATTTGTTCCATGCCAAGAGACAGAACCTCTTTTATTGATTCCAGGCCGTCTTGAAAACCCACTAGCTGGGTGACGATATTTTCTGCAGGATCAGCCTTGCCTGCTTTTTTCATGCCGGAAGCAAGCACCTCTTTTATCGATTCCAGGCCGTCTTGAAAACCCATCAATTGAGCTACTACACGGGAAGCCGGGTCGCTTGCATCCGCACCGTGAAACAGTTGTTTCTGGTTGAATTTTTTCTTGATCTCTTTCCAGCGCTCGGCTTCTTCATTACTTATCCAGCCGGTAAGTTTCTTGAATTTCAGAAGGTTTGCTTCAGCGCTGGTAGTCAATGTCTGAGACTCGTTTTCGTAATGGGCCAGAATCATGGTGACAAGTTCATCATCGTTCATTATGGGAACTATTTTTTCGGTGATACGATTCATGTTTCTATAGGAACCTTGAAGTTTGAAGGCGGGTTCTGTACGGTATTCGTCGGACTGGGCCGCCGAATAAATATATTCGGTGTTTACCTTCAAAATTACGTCCCGGATTACGATCATCTTCTTCATGACCGAGACCATCTCGTTGATTTCTTCACCTGAATAATTGCCGGTGAACTCGATTCCTTCCCTGTTGCCGGTTTCCGCTATCCGGATGATGCTGTAAATATCCTTCTGGCTTCTGCTGGAAAGCTTGTTCAGCACTGCGTTGGAGGTCAGGGCATTTTCAAGATAGCTCATTTTAAAAGCGTCTGCGCTGTCTCCTATTATATCGCCTAAATTGTAAGTGTCCGCACGGTTGGAGAGCATATCGGGAATCTGGAATTTTTCGCCGCTTTCCGTAAATGGGTTTCCGGCCATGACAACAACTACTTTTTTACCTCTCAGATCGTAGGTGCGGCTCTTGCCCTTATATATGCCTTCTATTTTTCTCTGAGCATCGCAAAGGGATATAAATTTCTGCAAAAGTTCCGGGTTGCAGTGCTGGATATCATCAAGATAGAGCATGACATTGTCGCCCATTTCCAATGCCAGATTAAGTTTTTGCACCTCTTCTTTTGCACTTGCATTGGGTGCTTCGGCAGGATCAAGGGATGTCACCCTATGGCCGATGGCAGGGCCATTTATCTTCATGAAGATAATACCCAGACGGTTGGCCAGATATTCCATCAAAGTGGTTTTTCCGTATCCGGGAGGAGATATCAAAAGCAGAAGTCCCATAAGATCGGTTCTCTTTGCTTCTCCTACAACTCCGATCTGTTTTGCCAGGTTATCACCAACAAGGGGCAGGTAGAGCGTGTTTATCAGTTTGTTTCTGACAAAAGAGCTAAGTATTCTGGGTTTGAATTCATCCAGACGCATATCTTCGCGCATATTGTCCGTCAATTCTTTTTTGAGACTTGCACTTTTTTCGAACATGGGGATTATTTCACGTTCATATTTGCCCAGTTTTTCCATGAACCGGTTATAATTGAGATAGTAATTACCGGACTTTAAAACTCTATGGTCGCCTGCCATTTTCTCGATTTCGGCTGTGACTGCAACATCCACCACATTTCTTTTCTGCTCGGCTTCTGCTTCCTGACTCCGGGCGAACACGAGGACTGCTGCCTCATCGGAATAATCGGCGAGTTCTTCATTGTCCAGAGTATCCACATATGCCTGCATCCAGTTCAAGACCAGCTCAAATTCTGCTATGGAATCATTTTCAAGCTCTTTTCTTGCTCCCTTGAATTTATCCATGAACCTGTGAGTCTTTAAATAGCGGTTGAACTCACGAACAAGCTCCCAGGCTTCTTTGGATATCACAAAATGCTCGCCCGGCACGATTTCACGCCTGCTCAATTCGTGAAAAAGGTATTGACCGGTAACTTCGAATAATTCTTCAGGAAATAATTTGCTTTTACGGATAAAATCCTTTACCGAACTCTGTAACTGGCAGATATAATTGTCCTGCTTTTTTTTGTCCGGGAAAAGTTCCTGCATCAAGCCAAAGCTTTTGAGTTTTGCAACAAGACTTTTTCGGTTTTTATCATTCTCGTACAAAAACCAGAAAAGTCGGCCCAATGCCCTGGCCTTTGGGTGAAAACGCAACAGGCCGATGGAAAAATGCATTTTTGCCAGAACGCTTAAAATTTTTGCAGCATCATGATCATGCACGCCCTTGGCATAGCCTTCTGTGTATCGAGGCCCCATAAATTTCTGCACTGCCTCGGTCCACAGATTTGGATTTTCTTCGTCCTCTCCTGCTATTGCAGAAGCTTTCAAATGATCAAGAGTTTCGTCCCCTGCTTCGATCTGTTCAAGCATTTTGTAAGCTAAAAATTCTCCCCTGTAAACATCTCTGTTTTCCGAGGGTACATCCATGTTCCAGACAGGACGGGTAGATAGAAACTCTTTATCATCAATAGTTTCAAAAAAATCTGTTCCGGTAAGATGAAACATCATCTGACCATCTTTCATGACGATGGTCAGATCCAGAGCCTGTACATTGACAGAAAAATTGTGTTCTCCGAATTTGATTACATTTGCCCCATCAACAAAAAGTTCCTGCCGGTCTTTTAACTGGCGGACAGCATCTTCACGAACGGTTTTGAGCCTGGACTGGATATCATCGGCTTTTACCGAATCGTCCAGTTCGATCAACTGGGCTATTATATCCCGGATTTTTTCGATCATCATATCCGAGGCAAAATATCCGTTGATAGCGTCAACGTCATCCATTCCCTTAGCGCGGTTCTGAATCCCTTTCAAGATTCTTTCCGCAGCACTCATCAGTGTATTGGCCTTCTTGTTCCGAGCTTCCACAAGATTCAGTTTTTTTGATTCAAATGCGTTGTAAACCTCATCTCTTTTACCAGACAGTTCGAGGATAAACTCGTCAAAATCTGAAAATCTGCTTTCGAGTTCTTCCACTGATATCATGACTTTTGTCATGTATTCGTCGCATTTTTGAGGGGTGTCACAGATATCAAGATAATTTATGACGCTCTGATTCAAAAGTTTCAACTGGGCATTGAACTGGGCAGCGCCTTCTGTGGATTGCAGGCTTTTTACCTTATTTTTTATGGCTGCCTTGATACGGTTTACAGAAGAATAAATTTCTGAAATATTTTCTATGATTTTTGTGGTATGTGTAGCATCTTCTATCTTGAGATTGCTCACGATCTCTATGAGCATTTCAAGTTCGTTTCCTGCATCAGCAACTTCTTTTTCAAGCGCTTTGGCTTCTGTCACTTTTGCCAGTTCCACGACTTTTCCCTCAATACCTGTCACGCGATTTTCATAGGGTATCAGCGATTCTGGTTTGAGTAAAAACTCGACGCATATGGCAGACATCTCTTCAGTGGATGTTATAATTCTGCCTTCCAGATTTTCCACTGCGGCAATATCCACATAGCGCAGTTCCTTCAAGGATATGATTTCACCCCTGACGCTCCGGAGTTCTGCCAGGCCAGCGACAAAATGGTCGATGCTTTCCATCCTGTCGGGAGCTGCTCGTTTCAGGATATCTACAGCCCTGTCAGATACTCTTACAACTTCGTCGGCTGTACTCTTTTTAAGTCTTACTACCTTTTCAAACTCGTCAATAGCCGAGTTTGCCGCATCCCTGACTTCTACTATTGTGTTTTTTAAGTTGAAGGCTTCTTCCTTGTCCAGCCAGAACCATGTATCTGCTATGGTCGTGGCTTTCTTGACCATATCTATGTAAATGCCTCCATACAGGGATTCCTTGTAGATCAACTTTAACAATTCATTGCATTCGGCCATGCATCTTACGATGTCGGGGTTTCCGATTTTATAAAGCAGGGAGTCGTTTTCCTCTGTAAAGGCATGTTCCCCGCTTACATAAGGAGTCTGCCATATCTGGATGGCATGATGTTTTGCAGGATCGGGATCACCCCGAAAAATAAGCATTTCGCCTGTATCGAAGTTGGAAAAACCATGACAGGAAATGGGGTTTTCCACTTTCTGGTCGATTATATTATAAGGAAGAAGTACATGCTCGCCGGTTTCCTGATTGTAAAAGGTATAAAGGTAGTCTTCACCGTTTGCTGCTGCAATGCGGTTTTCAAATATCATATCCTCGGTTTCGGAGTCGAACTGCTTGAGTTCGCCGGTCTGAAGGTAATATCCTTTTGAAAAGATAAGCCCCTGGTCATCCGGCAGGAAAACGCAGGAATTTTCTATCCCATCCACACGATGAACCGTCTGGTCTTTTTCATTGAATATAAAATATCGAAAATCACTCTCCATATAGGGCTTGATCCTGACAAGTATGATGTGGCCTAAGATGGCATAACGGATATCAGCGTCATCAAGAGTCTGGTCCAGATTTTCCACGACTTCCGCATATATGCCCTGGCCGCTGTCTGTGTTATCTTCCACTTTGAAGGTTATGTCGCCTCCTACAGCTTCTACAAAGACTTTTTCTTCGATAGAGATGTGGGGGTGAAGCCCGGTACGGTGAAGGTCTCTGTTGGTACGTGTCCATGTAAAGTCGTGCTGGGGAGGATATTTGAATTCGTGATCGCTTCGGTTATCGATATAGGTTATACCTTCGTCACTTACGGCCCACTTGAATGTTTTTATGTCTTTTGGGGTTTTGCCTACTCTGAATATCATGAAAAGATTGGGACCGATAATGGAAAATTTTGCAAATCGGGTTCCCTTGTAATACTTGTACAGGTTTAAAAAATCCTCTTCGAATCTGCCTGCCTTCAACATATCGAGGGGCTGTTCGCGAAAAGCTCGATCTTTATATTCATAAATAGCGAATACATCGGATAAATTCATCTCGGATTTCAGCCCCAGATGAACATTAAACCCGAAAACGAACCTGTTTCCCCCGACCGGAACAAGATCTCTGGGAACACAGTTGTTTTTTGTACTTACGCGTTCTGTTGTCAGAATGGTGGCTTCTATGGAGCCGAAAATTTCTTTTCGGCTTTCATTGAGCTGTCCGAGCCTTGATTGCAGATCCTGGCCGTGGCTTGACAGGCGGTTTCTGATGATCTCATAGGTTCCGCCCTCCAATACCACTTCGCCTTCGGTTCCCAGTTTTTGTTCATCTTCGGGGGGCATTGGTATTACTCCTTTTTATCTGAAATTTGATCGATTCAAAATTTAATCGAATTTTTGCCTGATTGCTGGCATATGTACCTGTGCAAAAATTTCGTGACATTTTTTAGCAGGGTGGGCAAAAGCGAAGCGTTGCCCACCAGTTGCCTGATCGCCGGGCGTTGTTCTCTGCCAAGAAAGATGGCGGGGACGGAACCCCGCCCTACCAGGTATTTTATTAATTGGGAAATCCCTGAGTTACCTGGCACTGGCAGAAAAGTAAAACCGGATATCTATAAATCGAATGACATCCGGTTTTTCAGGTTTTTACGTTCAACCCTGTTTCTTCTTCTTGACAGGTTTTGTATCGACAATAGACAACATCCGATCTTTCAAGCCTGATTTTTCAGCCAGGGCCATAAGATCGTAAACCTGTGATCGATCTTCAGGTTTTTCGACTATGGACAGAAGCTGAGTCAGGGCTGCTGAAATGCTCAAATTCTTAAAATCTTCGGAACTGAGTCCGAACTGGGTAAAGAAATCTTTTATCTGGCTCCGGAAAAAATTCGGATCAGCATTGAAAAAGGTCTCCTTGACATCGCTTATTGTCTTGGAACTTGTCACCAATCGATCTACGGCCTTTCCGGCAGATACAGCATTGACAATCCTGTCGAAAAATGTGGTTTCCCCTCCGATGATATCCACCTTGGCAGATTTCAAAGCTTCTCCGATAATGACTGCCTGGTTTTCTGCAACTTCTTTCTGAACATTTATGGCAGCAAGTTCGATATCTTTTTCCTTATTAAGTCGAAGCTTGAATTCCTCATGTTCACGGCCCACCGCGTCAAGCAGTTTCATTGCATTGGCCTTGTTTTCAATACCTTTTGCTTCCGACTGAAATTTGAGAGCTTGTACTTTTGCTTCTGCCGTGCCTTTGTTATCAATGCTTCTTGCTGTCACCTGGTTTTTGAGTTCCAGCACCTTGGCTTCTGCAGTACCCTTGTTATCGATCACCTTGGCTTCTGCTGCACCACGTTTTTCTATGGCATCTGCCTGGGACTGGGCAACTTTTACTTCCGCAAGTCCGGGAGCCGCCTTTTCTTCGATTTCGGCTTCTGCCAGCATTTTCTTGGCAGCAGATTTCTTTTCTGCAGCACTCTGATAGGCTTCAGCCTCAATAACCACTTCTTCGGCCTTGAGATCTGCTGCCTGCCGATTCGCTTCGGCAGATTTTACAACCTTGTAGAGTTCCTTGTCAGCCTGAAGCGCTGCGACTTTTTTCTCAGCTTCAGCGCCCTTGATGTCTTTGATCAGTTTTTCCTCAGCTTCTTTTTCAGCATGAGTCATCACGACTTTCTTTTCTCTGTCAGCTCCGGCAAATGCCTCGGTATCTTTGATCTTTTCCTGTTCGATCACAACGGTTTTTTCTACCGCCACTCTCTCTCTTATAACATCCTGGATCGCTTTGCGTTCTATCTCAATGGCTTTGTCTTTTTCGATCTGAGCCAGGGATACAAGACGCTCGCGCTCGTTTGCTTCGAGCATACGATCCTTTTCGATTCTCTCGGTTTCGACAGCCTCGGTTTTTTCCTTGTTTTTCTGAGCTACAATGATCTGGCGCTGTTTATTTTCCTCTGCAACATTAACCTCTTCTTCCATGCTGATTCTTGCATTTTCAGATTTGAGGTGTTCTTCGTGCTGAACTTTTTCTATTTCAGCGTCTTCTCTGGCCTTTATGGATTCGATCTCTCTGCGCTGCTGATTTTCAGCTTCCGCAAGCTGCTTGTTAAGCACAAGAATCGCTTCTTTTGCCTCTACATCCTGCTGTGTTATGGTTTTCTCACGTCCTCTGGCCAGCTGGTTGGACTGAATCTTTTGTTTGGAAGTCAGTTCGGTGATCTTTCTTATGCCTTCGGAGTCGAGAATATTGAATTCATTGAGCATATCCAGGTTGGTCTGCTCCAGATAATCAATTGCGGCATCATCTAAGACAAATCCGTTCAAGTCCGTGCCGATGATATTCAATATTTCGTCCTTGAATTTTTCCCGTGAATTATAAAGATCCACGAAATCGAATTGTTTTCCCACGGTCTTGAGAGCTTCTGAGAACTTGGCATCAAACAGCTCCTGGATGGTCTTCTGATGGGAAGCTCTGTCGCATCCGACTGTCTGGGCTACCTTGAGAACATCCGGTTCTGTCTTGTTCACCCGAACAAAGAATACCACTTTTATGTCTGCCCGCATGTTATCCTGGCATATCAGCCCTTCAGATCCATGCCGGTCAATTATCACCCGTTTGAGTGAGATTTCAATCATTTCAGACCTGTGAAGAATGGGAATCACGACCATACCGGAAAAGGTCACTTTGGTTCCTCCCATTCCGTTTCTGATAAGAGCCTGGCCCTGTTCCACTTTTCGGTAGCATTTGATGAGCATGATTAGAAGCCCGCATCCTATGCCAACGATCAAAAATCCGCCTATGCCAGTGATGAAAACAATGATATCCTGCATTTTACATCCTCCTATTCGGTAAATTTTTCGACAAAATAGACGTTCTTTTCCTTGTCTTCGTCAAAAACAAGGACTCTTTCCCCTTTTTTAAGAGGCAAGCCGTCGGGAATTCGGGCATTTATGGTAATGATGGCTCCCTCAGTTTCCATTTCCACCTGGCCGAACTCATTGTTGACCTCCCCGGAAACGACTCTGCCCACACGATATACTATTTTCTGGGCTTCCTTGTCTTCATAATTGAGGGATTTGAACAGTTTTGCCACCGGTCTCAATATGACTGATCCAACAAGAAGGGTGACTATCAGATTTGGGACGAGCAGACCAAGTCCGAGCAATATGTCTCCGGGCCGGTTGAAATAGAAATTTGTGATCATGGAAAAAGCCCAGCCGCCAAAAGCCATTACGCTTATGATGACCATAACCGGTACATCACCGATGTTCAGGAAATGAAACAGGGAATGACCGACACCTTCCACACCGTCTATATCCATATCCATGTCCATATCAGCGTGGAACATATCCATATCAGCAGCGCCAATTATGACAGCCAGCCAGTAAAGCATGACGACACCTAAGAAAATAGTGAATGGAAGATTTAGAGGAGTGATAGCAAAACGAAGGTATTCGAGCAATTGAACCTCCTTTCAATTTTTGTGTAAAGGTTGATCAATATTGAAATCGAAATTGTTATGAAAGCATATATAACGAGTTTGGAAAAAAAATTCAAGCTTTCATTTCCATGAGTGTGAGAAATCAGCGATTCTCAGGCTTTCATACAGAGCAATACCTACCGATGTGGACAAATTCAGACACCTTATGTCATCTGAAATCGGAATATGAAATATCTTGTCCGGGTACATGGATAAAAGGTTTTCCGGTAATCCTCTGGTTTCAGAACCGAAAATCAAAAAGAGCCGCGAGGATCGGGGCATTTCCCAGAAAGATTTTGCGCCATTTTTGGAAAAAAGGGCCACTTCTTCCGCTTCAGGTTTCATGCCGTTTAAAAAAACAGAAAAATCCTCCCACACCGACAATTTGACCTTTGGCCAGTAATCGAGTCCAGCTCTCTTAACTTCACGGCTGTCTATAGAAAACCCCAATGGCCTGACCAGATGAAGAAATGCCCCCGTACCAATACAGGTTCTGCCTATGTTGCCCGTATTCCAGTGAACTTCCGGAGCCATAAGCACCACATGCCGTTCGTAATGCGGAATTTTCTGTTTCATATTTTTTAAACCGATTTTTTTCCATTTAAAAATTGCTGGGTTTACAGATGATTTCTCGAATTTTCATGTCAAACAGATCCGACTGATTGGCAGGTTTTAATACAAGCGCTGAATCTGAACCGCGTCCTGTGCCGCCTATGGCAATGATGTCTTTTCCGCTCAATTTTCCGCTGTCTGCTGCCATGATCGAAATTTCTACGGCCACCTTGGTTCCCTGTCCGAACAATCTCAGGGTATCAGCAATCAATAATACAGGATAACTGCCTGTGTATTTTCTTGCAATGGAACGTTCCACGCCGGACAGGGCGTGTGTAGCCGATACTATCCGAACTCCTTTTGATTCAAGGTCGTTTCTGGTTTCATCTGACATGGCGTTTTTAAAAGGCTCTTTGAATCCTCCATGATATGTTACTGAAACGATTTTTAAATCTGAAAAGATTTCAAGTGCTTTATATGCCGTTCTGCCGGTTGTGGAAGCCAGCACAATTTCATCAATTCCCAGTTCCTGACTCCGCTTAAATGCCAGTTCCAGGCATTTTTCTGTGTTTTCACGTCCTGCCTGCTCAAAATTCATACTCGAAATCTCCTGTGTTATTAAATGTTGAAAAACAAATGCCGTTGTACTATAGACTTAAAATAAATTTTGGGGTATCAATACCACATTTTGCATTCAATGTCCAAGATGAGATTGTTTATATGGAGGATTGACTGATGATAATTGATTTTCACACTCACCTGTTCTCGAAAAGAATCAGAGCAGAAAGAGAGTCTTTTTTTCCCGGCGAACCAGCATTCAAGCTCCTGTACGATTCTCCCAGGTCAAAGATTGTGGGAGCAGACGAGCTTGTAAGACAGATGGACGAAGATGGAATCGACAAATCCGTAATTTTCGGTTTTCCCTGGACAGATCCTGCAATATATATAAGGGAAAACGATTTTATAATGGAAGCTGTGTCCAGATATCCAGATCGGCTGATCGGCTTTGGCTGTTTTGATCCCTGCCATGAAAAAGCAGGCGAGGAAGCTGCCCGCTGCCTGGATCATGGACTTTCAGGCATTGGTGAACTTGCAATTTATCAGTCGGGAATAGACCAGGAGGCACGAGACAGGCTCGAACCGGTCATGGACATATGCCGAAAAAAAGACGTTCCGGTTCTTATTCACACAAACGAGCCTGTAGGCCATATGTACCCTGGAAAATCGCCTAACACATTGAGTCAGATATATAAAACAGCTAAACGATACCCGGATAACCGCATTATTTTCGCTCATTGGGGCGGAGGGATTTTCTTCTTCCTTCTTTTGAAAAAAGAAGCCGGGGATGTGTTGAAAAATGTATGGTATGACACGGCTGCCTCCCCTTTTCTCTATCAACCGGACATTTTTAAACATGCTATGAGACTACCCGGTTGCCGTGAAAAAATACTTTTTGGCACAGATTATCCTCTGCTGAAATCACCGAGATATTTCAAGGAACTTGAAAAATCAGGTATTGCAAAAAGCGATATCGAGCTCATCTGCGGAACAAATGCAGCAAAGGTGCTTAAAATACCGATTAAATCCTGTTGAGGCTTTCAATCAAAGGCGCTATCCTCTCCCTGTGTTCGGGCGGTATCATCAGCATTTTCACAGGGTGATTTGAAATAAGCGTATTTTCACTGCTGCCATCCTCAATATTACCGGCAAGATACTGGTTCCGCTTGTCCGGGTTTGACATATAAATGAGTATATCTGTCAGGTTTCCAGATTTACCAGACGGATCAATATGCTCAATATATTGTAAGAAAACTTCGTTTACTGTCAGCAGAAAGTCAGGCATGGAAGCCGCGCTCTGCCCACGACAATCCGATACGGATACCATACATCTGCATCCAAACGGCCTTGCTGAATAGACTGGACACTGGTTATCTTTCAGCATAGGGCATTCGCCCCAGGCTGCATCATTTTTTTCTTCGGGAACCTGTTCTCCCTGCATACAAAGCTCGGCCAGCCGGTTTGTGGTAAGTGTGGGAACAAAACGCGGTCGATCCGATTCATTCTCTATTTTTGCCATCAATTCCTCATTGCTGCCCATAGATATCATGTATTCCATGAGTCGATACCCTTCCAATGTGGTTGTGGTGACATTGCGGGTACAACATGCAGCGCATCCCTTTGAGCAGGCAATGTCCTGTTGGGCCATAAACCCGTCATAAATTTTAAGAATTCTATCTAAGACAAGAAGCCTGTTGTTTATATATAGCATTGATTTTATTGTCCTTTTTAAAAATATTTACTATTGATTTGTTCTTTTTCATAAATGAAAAGCCGGGAAAAATGCTGATTACCAATTTCGAAATATGTCCTTTTCCTCTTAATCCCCATAATCCCCCAAATCTCAGTTCAAGACAACTACCATTTGTCTGAACTGGGATTATTGGGATTTTCGGGTCCACTGTGAGCCAGCACTTGAAAAGTTTGAAGAAGGCCGGGGCATCATACTCGGAACGGTTGAAGGTATGTGTACATGTTATTGTCTCAATCATGAAGCCCTTGATAAATATAAGACCATGTATGACCTTGTCAAAACACATCCAGGAGGGTGGGTCAATTTTGGGTTATCAAAGTGGATCAGTTTTAGGTTGTCACAAACAAGGGCTGCTATAAGTCCTCTTTACCACCAACACGGTTCAGAAGTGTTTCTATATCAAGCAAATGGATGTCACCCACATCACCATCTTCAGGAGCTTCATCATCAACCTGTATATCAAATTGTTCATTAATTATGGCAAATAAGTCATTTGGTTCGAGCGGTTTGGATAGATAATCACTCATACCACTATCAATACATTTTTGTCGGTCTTCTCTTGTAGCATGGGCTGTCATTGCAACAATGAAGACATCATGATTAAGAACGTTGGATTCTTGATCACGAATAATTGCAGTTGCCTCAAAACCGTCCATTATGGGCATTTGAATATCCATTAACACCATATCAAATCGCTTCTTCTTTAAAATATCAACAGCTTCTTTACCGTTATTAGCCACAGTCACGTCATGTTTGCCCAAAACTGCAATCATCAGCTCTTGATTGAATGGTTGATCCTCAACTAACAGTATGTTTAACTCAGGCATTTTTGAAATTACAATTTTGTCTTCTTTTTCAGGCGATTTACCTTTATCGAACGTAGCGGTAAACCAAAAAGTAGATCCCTCTCTTTTTTTACTGTAAAAGTGGAGTTCCCCATTCATCAGTTTAACAAGTCGCCTTGATATTACAAGTCCAAGACCTGTGCCACCGTATTGCCTGGTATGTGAAGAATCAGCTTGGCTAAAAGCTTTGAAAAGTCGATCTTGTTTATCTTCAGGTATGCCTATGCCTGTATCAATAACAACAACTTTTAATTTTACTTTTGTAGGAAATTCATTTTCCAATGAGATATTAACTGAAACGCTACCTTCTTTTGTAAATTTAATGGCATTATTGGTTAAATTTACAAGGACTTGATAAAATCTGCCGGGATCGCCTTTAAGATAAAATGGGATATCAGGCTCAAGTTTGGCCGTCAGCTTTACTTTCTTTGTGCTTACGCTTTCTTGAAGCACACTTGTCAGATTCTCAACAACTCTTCTAATATCAAAATCAATGATTTCCATATCTAATTTTCCAGCTTCAATCTTTGAAAAATCTAGGACATCATTGATAATGGCAATCAAGTTTCTTGCTGATGTATATATTTTTCTTATTTGGCTTATATCATCAGGAGATAACTTGTCTTTATCATCCCGCTTCTCATTCCCATCCAATAACAATCCGCTGAATCCAATTATTGCATTCATGGGAGTTCGAATTTCATGACTCATGTTGGCAAGGAATTCACTTTTTGATCTATTCGTCGTTTCAGCCTGTTCTTTGGCAAGACGAAGTTCTTCCTCGATCTGTTTAAGTCCGGTAATATCTTGTACTGTACCAATTGAGCGTAATGGGGTTCCTTCTTTATCATATTCAGTACGACAAATTTCATCCACAAATTTAACTGTGCCATCTTTCAATAACAAACGATGAACGATCTCATAGGGCATTTTGTTTTTTAGAGAATCCGTATAGGCTTTATTCACACTTTCTCTATCCTCAGGGTGAATTATTTCAAGAAAAGCCTCATAAGATGCACCAAATTCATCAGGATCAATGCTGAAAATCTGATAAATTTCATCTGACCAGGAGAATGTATCTGTTTTCAAATCCAATTCCCATTGCCCCATACGTGCGATTTTTTGAGACTCTTTAAGTTTTGTTTCACTTTCTTTCAGCGCTATTTCCGTCCGTTTGCGATCAGTGATGTCCAGTGCTGAAGTAAAAAGGTAGTGCCTGCCATTAAGTTTAATAGTTTCTGTCGAATGCAACACATGAAGAGGGACTCCTTTTTTAGTGTAAATGGTTATTTCTTGATTTTTCAATTGATTACACTCTTTTAATCTAGCGATTGCTTTTTTCCTATATTGAGTGTCAAATCGAAGAACTTCAAAGGCAGATTTTCCGATGACTTCTTCAGGTGTGAACCCAAGTTCATCATAGAAAGTTTGGTTGACTTCAATATATTTGCCGGTTTCCACATCGCTAAATCCTGCAATAGCTGGATTGCAGTGAAAAGCCTTGGCAAATTTTTGTTCCGATTCCTTCAGGGACGAAATATCTTTACTTACTCCAAAAATAGCAGGCTTACTATTCCAAGTACCCGTAGCCACATAGGTTTCAACAGGGATCAGTTCGCCACTCTTTGTGATCATGGGTACAGGACACGATTTTTTAGATCCTTTCAACATGTCTGCCACAATTTGTCCAGCCTCGTCTCGTCTATTTTCGGGATGTACTAACAATACTGATTGGTTTTTTAATTCATTTAGAGTATATCCCAGCCGGTTTTTGACAGCTTGATTGACATCCTGTATGTAGCCCTTCTCATCTAAGATGAAGAGATAATTATCAATGGTATCAAAAAAATTTTGGAAATTGGTTTTACTCTCCAAAATCGCTTCCTCAACTTGTTTACGTTCGGTGATGTTCTGTGCCACACAGACAATGCCCCGAACTGCCCCTTCCTCATCACGCATAACCGAACCTGAAAACAACACAGGAATTTTGCTCCCATCTTTTGTCAAATAGGTTTTTTCCAGACCTTGAATAAACCCTTTTTTAAGCAATTCTTCAATTCCTGTTCCACGGTACAATCCTTTTTCTTTCATTATGATGGTTTCAACAGGTTTTCCAAGAAGTTCCTGCTCTTCATATCCTGAAAGATTAAGCGTTGCCTGGTTGACCGTCCTGATGGTAGCATCAGGATTCACAACTATCAGGCTATCAAGCATCGACTTGAGAATATTGTCAACATAGTCTTTAGAAACGGTAGTTATTAACAGTTCATCTTCTGCTTGTTTATGCTCGGTGAGATCTCTAATTGTTGCAATATGAACATCTCTTCCCTTATAGTTGAAGATATTAGCTGTAATTTCTACAGGAAAAACTGTTCCGTCCTTTTTTTTATGCCATCTTATCGGGACCATGATACTATGTTCTTGGGTAGCTTTTCTGGTTTCATAAGGCTCCGCGGAGAAATCGGTATTATTCATATGGAGCACTTCTTCTCTACTATATCCATAAAGATTGATAAATGCTTGATTGACTTCCAGCATGTTTCCAGTTTCCACTTCAATCAGAGCTATAGCGCCTGATTCCCCATTAAACAATGTACGATATTTTTCCTCACTTTCCCGCAGCGTCTCCTCCACCAGTTTAAGCTCGCTGATGTCCTCCACCACTAAAACAATATTTGTTATTTTTCCATGTTGGTTTTTTATTGAATACATCTTTGAATTAATCCATCGAATTGAGCCGCCTGTCATACCGCTCTCTTTTGGGTCGTACTTTGCCGGAGGTATTGTGCTTGATTTACCCTGTAGTGCTTTTTTGAACGCTGAAGTTAATCCTGTTCTTTCACATTCCTGATCGTCAAAGATATTGAAATCCTCTACATCACTCTTCTTAATGTTCCAGAATGATTCCCATTTATCATTGACGATTAACAATTTTCCGTTTGGGTCATAGATCTCAATGGCCGAAGGAGACTGCTCCATAACAGTTCTAAACCGCTCCTCACTATCACGCAAGGCTGCCGTCACTTGATTGAGCTCAGATTCTGTTTTCTCTAACTCTCGAACCCGCTGTTCCAGTTCTTTATATGTAGGCTTTTCAGACATGGTTACCTTCTGTGTTTATTTGATTATTGAATGTGTAATCGTTGCCTCTATTCTTTTGGCATATTTTTCTGATTTTTTCAACCATCTACATCGCCTTGAATACTATAAAATTTAAAGAAGATACCAAATAAGTACCTGTGCCGTTGCAATAAAAATCCGTACAAAATCGAAAAAATCAGGTAACACAGTCAGCGTCTGATTTTACATTAATGAATTGTTGAACATAATCCAATATTTGTTCTTTTTGGTCAATGCTCAAGTGG
>JAUCGE010000376.1 GCA_030377965.1 Desulfobacterales bacterium HSG16 | reverse complement strand
TGCAGAAGAGATCATTATCCTGTGTTCACCGTCAAATAAAAACGCGGGCATACCTTTTTTAAAAGAAACCCCTATTCCAAGTTCGATGATGGGAAGCTTGTTCTGCACACTTTTTACATTGTATCTGTTCACTATAGCAAGAATATCGGCAGCCAGCCCGCAGGCCCTGGCAACACAATACCATTTATCGGGAGTCCGCTCCCGCTCGAAAATGGAAAGGATCATTGCATCGCCCTCTACAAAAACCTTCAAAGCATCATATTCTGGAAGAATTTTCCGTATGGGGTCAAAAAAATTGAGGCTGAAAAAAGACGCGGGGTTAAGGCCCATTTCCATCATATGATGAGTGATATCCGTAGATCCCCGGATATCCGCTTTTATTACAACATGATTTATTATCGGTTTTTCCTCCCTGGTCCGTTCACCGGGAAGGAGGAATTCATGCAGGGTGTTATTAGCGCGAGACAGGTGGATAATCCTGTCTGCAAAGGTCAGGTTGATGTTATCCATAGCCTGCTTGACCGAAAGATAAGACTGATAATCCCTGTGAAATCTTATAAATCCTCTGAGAAAACGTAAAAAAATTTGTCTTGTCTTATCTTTGTTCAAGGTTTTTGCATTCACAACAGCTTTTTTCAACGGAATCGTGGAGAAAGATTTGCCATAAAATTGCCTCAGCCTGTTGAGCCTGATCTCAATGCTTTTTCTTACACCGGGTGTTGTGATATATTGTATGATCAATTGAGGAATCAAGGGTGGGCAATATCTATCATATACGGACATCATTTGATACGATGCACGTATTCTATTGATGAGTCCTGTTTTCTTACCTTCGATTATTAACCGCCGCCCCTTGCTGCCTGCATTGGCGGTCTGACAAAGTTGCCTGGTTCTTGCAAAGGATGCCCTGTTCAGATCTTTAGAAAAAAAGTCAAGCATCTGTTTCTGCCTGCGATAAAGCTTTTTCAGCTGCTTCAGTTTCTTTTTATCGTTTTTTCCGTTCTTTAATCTGTTATATTGTTTTTCTGTACTGTAACAATCGAATATGAGATCCACATTTTCAATCTCTGTTAACCAGCCTTCAACTCTATCTCTGCTTTCATGTTCGCTTTCGGTATTGTGGTTCTTATACAGTTTTATCAAAGAATCTTTGATCAGTTCAATCAATATCTCGTACTTGTCCGGATCTCGATACGCCGTCCAATCAGGATGTCATATTCATCAATCATGAAACCATCATCATGAAAATTCTCTACATGAAAAAGAGGATTTGAAAATACGTAATCGGGCAAAATTACTTTTTCCCCGAAATTTATTTCCCGCATTTTTTTCAAATCTTTTTTCTGAACATCAATCAGCAATTCGAACAGATCTTTGCCCATATTGCTCAATATGGTACTCCGATTTTCCTGAACATTGCCAAGACGTGACTTCAATTCCATAGCTCCTTTTACATCCCTGGCAATCTCATACTCCCGGAGAAGCTCCTTCATGCGAATCAGCAGATGGTCATATTGTTGTCTGATTTCAAAAATAAGCATTTTGACAACAGCGGCCTGAACCAGAAAATTAATCTGAATTTCTTTAGTCATCTTAGCATTGTTGACCCCATCAAGCATTACCTGCCTGCATGTCCGCTTGAACTTGTTTTCCTCATTGAGGATATTTCCTCCATGTGAAAAATTCAAAATGTCTTTGACATGAGCGTGTCTGCATATCAGATGAAGTACAACCCGGCGGGTTTCCTCGACCAGGGCATGACTCAGCCGAACGTCATAGCGAACATGAAAGCAGAGATAGAGTTGAAGGCTGAAATGGGAAACAAGAATTATTGCCGGTTATCTTTCCATTTTCTCAATGATCAAACAAGATTTGAACCTTGATTTTTTTGATCTCACCTTTGAAAATTTCAAGAATGTCCATGTTGATTTCGA
>JAUCGE010000077.1 GCA_030377965.1 Desulfobacterales bacterium HSG16 | reverse complement strand
ATTATGTCATATGTCAAGGATTATCTTTTGCCAAATTATTAGACGTAATTTTTTAGGGCTAAAAACCATAAGTCATGTATAATCAGATTGTTATACAAAGGGCATTGATATAAGTGGTAAACTTGGGTTGAAAGACATGAAAAACCTCTTGATTCTCGATTTGAGTTCTACGCAGGTGAGTGATTTTAGTGTATTAAAAGACATGAAAAACCTCTTGATTCTCGATTTGAGTTCTACGCAGGTGAGTGATTTTAGTGTATTAAAAGAACTGAAAAACCTCTGGTCTCTCGATTTGAGTTCTACGCAGGTGAGTGATTTTAGTGTATTAAAAGACATGAAAAACCTCTTGATTCTCGATTTGAGTTCTACGCAGGTGAGTGATTTTAGTGCATTCAAAGACATGAAAAAACTCTCGTCTCTCGATTTGAGTTCTACGCAGGTGAGTAAAGAGCAGATAGAAAATTTAAAGAAAGCCATACCGAGAATTAAAATAACTCATTAAACTCAAAATTCCAAAAAAGGAAAAATAAATGAAAAACTGCTGCTGCATAGAAATAAAGAAACAAGACAAAAAATATCAAGCTGCAATCCATTACAACCAGAACCATATTCAAATCGAAAACTTGAAACTCCACCCGGACGATACTCTGAAAATCAAGGGCAACGAATACCCAATAAAAAATCTGATCAAAGCCATGATCAAATACGACCCAAAATCCCTCAAAATAGCATATGACGAAAGAGGGCAGATGGAATTCGGGCAGTATCTTTTTTCCCAGATTTTTCAAAATGCGGATAAAGCCTTCCTGCAATCCTTACGAAACGAAAATTTTCAACTCCGCATTATCACAAAAGATGAGCATATAACCCGCCTGCCCTGGGTATTGCTTGCCGATGAATCCGGGATATTTTTATCTGCTACAGGCTGTGCTGTCACCTTATCGACCCGGATAGAAAATTTTGTTGATTATGAACTGCCGAATAATCCCAAAATGCTTGTGGCAATACCACAGCCCACTGATTTAAACGAAACCGGAGCAGAACGCCATATTGAGAAACTCGAAGACATGCTGTCTGAAGCTGATCACAGGTATTACAGGGATCGAAATATAAAAGTGGTTTCCACATGGGAAGATTTCCAGGAGCAGGTCGGGTGCTTCAAACCGGACGTGGTTTATTATTACGGGCATGGAATCGGAGATGCCGATGTTTCCCGGCTTGCATTCACTGCCGGAAACTCGCGAAAGCGAAAAAATGTATCATTCACTGACATGGCTGATTTGTTCCGCAATGTCCCGGATCATCTGCCTTGCATAGTATATCTCAATTGCTGCTCAGGAGATGCCGGAGGATTGTTCGGTGCTGGAATGCAGCTAGGAAATTTAATACCTGCCGTTATAACAAATCGGACTATAGCCAAAATCGACGCAGCACAGGAGCAGGGGCTTTCATTCTGGCGCAGCACCCTGCTTGATGGCCTGTCACCCCATGAAGCGCTCAGAGAAATGCAGTATGACATAGGCAGGCTGGATCTTTCGTTTGGTGATACAAGATGGATGACACCCGTGCTTCACTGCCATTATGACAACTGGACAGCCCATCCTCCGAAACGGATAAACCGGCTGAAGCATGACCCGTACTGGCATCTGAAATTAGATCGGGTCAACCAGTTCGGCAATGTGTTTTACCTGACAAACCAGATGCTGCGGGAAAGAAAACCTCGGATACTGGCATATACCTGGTATGGAACCGGGGGACAGGGAGTCGATCTTTTTCACCATCGGATGAAAGTGGAACTTGATGAAAAACTGACAAACACATACCTGTATGAAGTCCGCCCTGACTGGCCGATGGAGCTTGAAAACCCGTACAGGTCTTTTTCGGACATGATGACAGAAGCCTTTGACGAGCCGAGCCTTGATCATATCGGGCCGAACATCAGGAAATTTTCTCGCGGAGCTTCAGGAAAACATACCCTTGTTTATATCCGGCATCAGCCCTTGAGATCCACAAAAGTCATGACCCTCAACAACCTGAAAAAATATCTGGAATGGCTCGACTTAAATTTTTCTCAGATACTTCCGAAACAGGCATTTGTGCTTGTCGGTATATCTTACGTTGTGAGCAGCCCGAAAAAATTTTACAATGTTTTAAAAAAGAAAAAGCGAATTGATGACCTTCATCTGGAAGAAACGGTTTTTCACCTGCTGGACGAACTGGACAAACTCGCGAAAAAAGATCTGCTCGATTTTTTAAAAGCTCATAATATCCGCATTCCCCAGAGGTTTCAGGACAAAGTGATAGACGATCTTCTCGAAGAAACAAAAGGAGAATATGAAATGACTCTTGAGGCATTGAAGGAACTGGTCGATAAGGCATGGGATTTTTCGGATGAAGATGGTGATGATTTATCAGAAGATGATGAAGATGAGGATTTTGGGGCTGATGATTGAAAAGCTTTCTACAAGGATTTTCGATAAGAACAGGATTATAAGAAAAGGATTGATCCTTTTTTCATAACCCTGCTTTTATCTGAAATCAAAACATTCATCTCATTTTTAACCAGAAACATCGGATAAAGAAAGAAATGGGTTTATCCTTTTCTTATAATCCTATTCTTATCCGAAATCCTTGTAGCAAAAACAAAAACATCGAGCAAAAACCAAAATATCAGACAAAGGAAAAAAATGGACAAATACCCCTTTCAGATAGTCAATTACAATCGAGGCAAACCGCTTGCAGACAAAAGCATTCTGTTTGAACGCCCTTTTACGCAGATGAGTACCACCTTTGCAGAAGAGGCGCGGCATTTTGTGCCGGGCGGGGAACTCGAAACTGGTATCAATACCGCAATAGCGGTGGGTTCTCCCATACTTGTGACAGGAGAGCCAGGAACAGGAAAGACGCAATCCGCCTATTATACGGCTTTTAATCTTGGTATTGAGCCTGTAATTCATTTTCAGGTCAAGTCCGACAGCACTGCAAAAGATCTGCTGTATAATTTTGACGCAGTTCGATATTTTCATGACGCGAATCTTAAAACGGAAACAAAGCCGCTTGATAAGGCGGATTATGTGGAAAAGCGGGAATTGTGGCAGGCTATGACATCTGACATACCGAAAATATTGTTGATTGATGAAATCGACAAGGCTCCACGAGATTTTCCAAACGACCTTCTGCACGAACTTGATAAAATGGAATTTGTCGTATCGGAAACAGGAAAGACCATATCCGCTGAAAAGAAAATGCGGCCAATAGTATTTATTACTTCCAACAGTGAGCGCCGGCTGCCCGAACCATTTTTGAGAAGATGCGTGTATCATCATATTGAATTTAACGATACCATTCTTGAAAGGGCTGTGGAAAAACGGAAAGAAGAATACAAAAACCTGAGTGACAATTTTGTGAAAATGGCAATGGAGAGATTTTTAGCTCTTCGGAACAAGACTTTACGCAAACCTCCTGCCACAGGAGAATTTCTCGTGTGGCTCAGGGTGCTGGCTTTGACAGTTCATACGTATCCTGAGCGGCTTGATCAAAATCTTTCAAAACTGCCTTATCTTGGGGTTTTGCTCAAGGATCACAAGGATATAAACGAATTGAGAACAAGATAATCCAGGTTCAAAAGATGGCGGGGACGGAACCCCGCCCTACCCTATCTGGTAAGTACCTGATCATATATTATGTAACAATCCGTAGGGGCAATCCCTTGTGGTTGCCCTTTGTTAAAAATACAAAATATTCCGTTTTCAAGCAGGGCAACCACAAGGGATTGCCCCTACGAAAATATTAAAAAATTATTGGGTAGGTACTTATTTAGTGGAAAATCTTCAAAGATTTACCGCCTCAACTTCCAGGCGTACCATTCCAAGATGAACAAAACCCTCGGAATCAAGGGGAAATGTTTCTATGTAAGTGCTGATCAGCTCCGAAATAAACTTTTCCCTGAGATCTATGGGAACTTTTTGTGTGTATGGAAGCCAGGTTGTGCGAATCCAGCCTGCAAGCCCTTCTTTTCCTTTCTGCGTCATATCCTTTGGGATAAGTTCGCACCGTATTGATTTCAATCCGGCTTGCTGGAGCCAGGGTTCATAATCTTCCGGCCCGTAGAAACCGTAAGGAAACTCAAAATCCTTGAAAAATTTTTTCCATTGATCCCGATGCTGAAGATCATCATGCAGAATATCGATGATATCTTCTGCATTGCCTCTTCCTCCCATCTGGAACAGGAGGCGGCCTGATTTTTTCAGGCTCTTTTTGACACCTGCCAATACACCCATATGATTTTTTGTCCAATGAAGGGCGGCATTTGAAAATATCACATCGAACTGATTTTCAAATGTTATGCATGTAGCATCCATGATGGAAAAATCCAGATTTTGATATTTTGAATCGGGAAGGTGTTTTCTGGCCAGATTGATCATATCTTTTGAATTATCGACTCCCACAACATTTCCTTTTGGAAGAAGATCGGCTATTGCAACTGTTACCTTTCCATCACCGCATCCGACATCAAGGACAGATTCCGTACCCTCAAGGTTTAATCTGGCGATCAGTTCCTTTGCCCATCTGTATTGGGCGGAAGAATGTTTTTCGTATTCGCTTGAATCCCATTTGTACTTTTTTTCACTCATTTTGTCTGGTTCCTCCGATATAGGGTTATCTGATTTATTGCCCGTGATAGCTGGACTGCATTTTAAACCATTTTTCATCTTTTGGAAACTGTCAGAAATTTATTGAACATGACACCTGCACGCAAAAGCGTCAGGCTGAATGTTTGCAAAGGCCGTGAGCATAAGAATTAAACTCTTGAATAACGGATATTTACATATTATGACGCACGGGTGTCACTATTGAAGCCATATAAAGCTCCATGAATTTCGATGTGTTATGCCAGATCAAATACCTGTTTTCAAGCGATTTAGCCTTGACAGCAGGCCCAAAATATACTCTCTAGCTAAAGTAGGTGGAGCAAAGTGGATGTTTGTGGTGCTGATTTCATTTCAGCCATAATTTATGCGGAAAAATTTATAATGTTCAGAGGCAGTTCCTTTCATACAATCGACCCGAAAGGCCGGGTCATCGTACCTGCCAGGTTTCGGGATGTAATCCGGGCTGAAGGGCAGAGGAGCGTGATGGTGAGCCGGATGGACAGCAGCCTTTTTGCATACACTCAGGACGAATGGAACAATATTGAAAAGCGGATATTGTCACTGGCGCAAAAAAGCGAGAGTATGCGCCGCTTCAGAAGAGTTTTTATAGGCGGAGCGGCAGCATGTTCACTGGATCGCCAGCACCGGATTCTCATACCGCCTGCTTTGCGTCATTATGCCGAACTTGAAAAAGAAATCGTTTTAGTCGGCGTACTTGATCATTTTGAAATCTGGTCTCGTGAAAACTGGGATGCGGAAAACGCGCAGCTTGAAGAGGACATGAAATCAGGGGAAATCAGAGATGAAATTGCAGGACTTGGACTGTAAATGACGCAAGGTTATCATATTCCGGCCATGCCTGACGAGGTCATGCATTATTTAAATTGCAGACCGGGGAAAATCTATGTGGACGGCACGCTTGGCGGTTCTGGACATGCCAGTCTCATTGCTGAAAAAATCGGGCCTGACGGCCTGTTGATCGGAATAGACCGGGATACAGACGCTCTTTTAAACGCAGAAAAGGTTTTAAAACCTTATTTATCGAACGTCCGTCTTTTTCACGGCAACTACAGCCAGCTGCCCGAATTTCTGGCAGAAGCAGGCATAGAGGCTGTTGACGGAATTTTTCTTGATCTGGGCCTGTCGTTTCATCAGATTGCGGGCAGCGGTCGCGGGTTCAGTTTTCTAAGGGAAGAGCCTCTGGATATGAGGATGAACATCAATAATGAAATGACTGCTCATGACCTGATAAACGGATTTGATACCAGAGAACTTGCACAAATTTTTAAAAAATACGGGGAGGAAAGAAAGGCCGGACGGATCGCAAAAGCCATTGTTTCATATAGACAGCGGAAAACCATTGATTCGAGCCTGGAACTTGCAGAAATAATCTGTGGCACTGTTCCGAAAAAAATTCGGGTCAAGCAAAAAATTCATCCGGCTACACGGGTGTTCATGGCCATAAGGATTGCTGTTAATCGGGAGCTTGAGCATATTGAAAAATTCATGACGGATGTGGTGGAAAAAGACGATGGGGCTTTGTTGAATCCGGGCGCTCGTTTATGCATCTTATCATTTCATTCCCTGGAAGACCGGATAGTAAAGCATCGGATCAGGGATATGGAGCAAAGCTGTGTGTGTCCGCCCAAACTGCCTGGGTGTGCGTGTAATAAAAAACAGGTATTGCGTGTACTGACGAAAAAGGCAGTGGGGCCGACTGTCGAAGAAGTGGAAATAAACCCGATGGCAAGATCTACCAGACTAAGGGCAGCAGAAAAGCATTCTCAATGAAATCCGAATCTTCGGATGTGACTGAAATGAGTAGGAATATTCTACCTGATGATTACGCAATTCAACCCATTGATAAGGACGGTATAAAAAGTTATGGAACCTGAAAAGGTCGGAAATATCCGAACAATCAAAACTATGGGAGGCATTGCATTGATCATGGTCATTTTTATTGTTGAGCTGCTGTTTTTCATATGGTGCAGAGAAAAATGCAATGAGGTGGGAATCGAAATTGCGGCTGCTACAGATCGGCAGCAGGAACTTCTGGCTACTCATCAGAGCCTTAACGTTGAGCTTGCAAGTCTCAAAGCTCCGGGCAGGATTTACAGATATGCAAAAGATAAACTTGGCCTGACCACTCCCTTACCGGAACAGGTGGTGATCATAAAATGAAAGCAAGTAAGAAAAAAGCTCTGAACATAAGGATTTTTGTTGTCGGCTGTTTTTTTGGATTTTTGTTTGCAATAATCAGCGTCAAGGCTTTCTATCTGCATGTTTTCAAAGGCCCCTGGCTGTCAAAAAGGGCTGCGACAGAATATCGAATATCCTCGGTTTCCAATGGAAAAAGAGGAATTATCTATGACAGAAATTACCATGTCATGGCAGTAACTATTGATGGACAGTCGATTGCCGCTCATCCTAAGAAGATAAAAAATCCAGCGAAAAATGCACGACTTCTGGCAAATACTCTGGATATGAAAACAGCCACTCTTAAAAAAAGACTCGCCTCAAACCGCTCTTTTGTATGGGTCAAGCGGCGGGTCTCTCCCAGAGAAACCAAACAGATTCAGAAGCTGGAACTAGAAGGTCTTGATTTTATACCCGAACATGACCGGCATTACACCAAGCGAACACTTGCTGCCCAGGTTATCGGATTTACAGGCACTGACGGAAAAGGACTTGAAGGACTTGAATATTCCTATAACAAATATCTTGCGGGAACTCAGGCCAGATCCACCTTTATCAAAGACGCACTTGGCCGGCGTCTGACCCACAATGAGAAAGTCGATGACAGAATGGCTTCATCGGCATCCAGCGGCAATAATCTCATCCTTACCCTTGATCAGACTATCCAGTATATCAGCGAAAACGTACTTAAAGATACAGTCGAACAATTCAGAGCCAAATCAGGAATCGCCATTGTCATGAATCCAACGACAGGGGCGGTATTGGCGCTTGCTCATTACCCGGAGTTCAATCCTAATACGTTTAGGGATTTTGATAACGAACAATGGAGAAACCGGGCAATAACCGATCCGTTCGAGCCTGGTTCGACAATGAAGGTATTCAGTGCTGCGGCCGCCATTGAGACAAAAGCCTTTCCTAATGACACTATTTTTTATTGTGAAAAAGGCGCTTACAAGATCGGAAGAAACACGGTTCATGACACCAAGCCGCATGCCTGGCTGACCCTTGAGAAAATTATCAAAGTATCCAGTAATATAGGCATGATCAAAGTAAGCGAGAAAACAGGAGCTATGGCTCTTTACAATACATTTAGAAAATTCGGGTTCGGCAAAAGAACCGGCATTGACTGCCCGGGGGAAACAGCAGGAAGCCTTTCAGACTATACAAAATGGTCGGATATCGACAAGGGGACAATCTCTTTTGGTCATGGGCTTTCCGTATCCGCCATTCAACTGGTTACAGCAACCTGTGCAATTGCAAATGGAGGGATACTGATGAAACCTTACATAGTGCAGGCCCATAACCAAGCCAACTGGCGCGCAGGTTGAAGTGTTCGGCCCAAAGATGGTTGGACGCGCTGTTTCAAAACAAACTGCCCTTGATGTGAAAAGGATGATGCGATCCGTTGTGGAAAAAGGCGGGACAGGCACAAAAGCGAATCTGGAAAGTTATATTGTCTGCGGGAAAACCGGAACCGCTCAGAAAATCAATAGAAAAGGAACCTATGCCGACAAGGACTATATAGCCTCTTTTGTCGGATTTGCACCCTATGAAAATCCTCAAATAGCCGTCCTGGTTGTGGTAGACGAACCTGTAACGAACCATTACGGAGGCACTGTTGCAGCACCGGCTTTCAGGAGAATTGTGCATGAGACCCTCAATTATCTGAATGTTCATCCTGAAAAACCGAGCAAGAAACCTTTGTATATCATCAAAAAAGACTCGAAAGAGCAAGATGCCAACGGATAAAATATACAAATTTTCGCTTGATCCGTGTTTCGATATTTATCTGGCATTCAACCCCCTTGTGTTTAATCTGTAATTAAAGTATTGTGGCCCGTTGTCGTTTTTTTCGCCAGGCCATACGCCGGGCAGCAAGGAGATAGGATTTGATATGAAATCGAATAGTTGGAATGAAAAACAAATTCTGGAAGCTACCGGCGGACAAGTGGTGGCTGGAAGAGCCGCTGATGGATATTCGGGTATTTCCATAGATTCAAGAACTATAACGGAAACCGAAATTTTTATGGCTATACCGGGAGAAAATTTTGACGGACATGATTTTGTAACAAAGGTTATGGACAAAAAAGTTTCCGGTCTGATCATAGAAAAACGTTATAAAGATAAGTTTATGGCCGAGTGGAACAAGGATTACAAAAACAAGGATTACAAAAATAAGGTATGGTGTGTGGCAGTAGATGATACAATCAATGCCCTTGGCAGCCTTGCCTGTTATCATCGAAAAAGATCGAAAGCTCTTGTTCTGGCAATTACCGGCTCGAACGGCAAGACCACTACACGGACAATGACAGCGGCGGTCATGGCCGAAAAGTTTAAAATTCTTACACCGACAGGAAATTTCAATAACGAAATAGGGCTGCCACTGACTCTTTTCAACCTCGACTCATCACATGAGTGGGCTGTAATGGAACTTGGAATGAACCATGCTGGAGAAATAGCCCGTTTGACAAAAATCTGCCTGCCGGACATGGCCATGATCACAAATATAGGCCCTGCTCATCTTGAAGGTGTCGGCTCTATTGAGGGTGTGATGTCTGCCAAAGCAGAGCTGCTCGAACATATGCCGGCAGGTGCAGGAACTGTGATTCTCAATGGGGATGATCACAGGGTGAAAAAACTTGCTGATCGAAAATATTCGGGGCTTACCGGTCGAAATATCTTATTTTTCGGTACATCTGAAAATGCCCATGTCAGGGCATCGGATATCGAACATGGACGAGACTGCGTCTGTTTTCTTCTGAACCTGCCATCTGGAAAAATAAAAATTCGTATTCCGGTTCCAGCTCCTTTTCTTGTTTCCAATGCCCTGGCTGCTTCTGCTGCCGGATTTTCACTTGGCATTTCAAAAGAGGCAATCAAATCAGCTTTAGAATCTTTTACACCGGTAACAGGCCGGATGAATATAACAAAAACAGGAGATTACAATATTATCGATGACACATATAACGCCAACCCCGGATCTATGAAAGCCGCTATAGACACTCTTTTACGGCTGAAAGGAGACGGCAGGGGATTTTTTGTGGTCGGTGATATGTTCGAACTTGGAGATCATGCCGCAAAACTGCACGAAGAAATCGGGGCATATGCCGCAGCATCTGGAGTTGATCGAATTTTTGCAACAGGCGATTTTGCAGATAATGTGGCCAGTGGTGCCACCGGACAGGGCATGGACGTAAAAAAAATTTTCACAGGTTCCAAGCCGGATATAGTAAAACATCTTTGTGACAAGCGTAATCTTAAAGACTGGATATTGGTAAAAGGATCACGATCCATGAAAATGGAAGAAGTCGTCAATGGGCTGAAAGCCTCTTTTACGGATAAGCCATAAATTAACAATTAAAATTTTGAAAGCGAACAACCAGTAACATGTTTTATTTTTTATACCACTTACATAATAAAATTTTCATCTTCAATGTATTTCGATATATTACATTTCGAACTATCTATGCCAGTGTGACCGCATTTTTGATCTGTTTTTTCATGGGCCCCTGGTTCATCAAAAAATTAAAAGCCATGCAGATCGGCCAGTATATCAGAGAAGACGGACCGCAGGATCACCATAAAAAAGCAGGAACCCCGACTATGGGCGGCACTCTGATGATGTTTTCCATAGTGATAAGCGTTCTGTTGTGGACAGATCTTTCAAATCCTTTTGTATGGATACTTTTGTTTACAACAACAGGATGCGCTGCAATCGGATTTACCGATGATTATCTGATGCAGGTAAAAAAACGAAGCCAGGGACTTTCGGCAAAACAGAAGATAGCACTTCAGACTGTCGTGGGCTTGATTGCCGGGACACTTATTTATAGCTGCAGCGATTTTGATACCTGCCTGTCAATTCCCATGTTCAAGGACTTGAAACCGGATCTTGGATGGGGATATATTCCGTTTGCAGCCTGCGTCATAGTCGGAACTTCCAATGCCGTCAACCTGACGGACGGGCTTGACGGCCTGGCTATCGGGCCGGTAATTGTGGTCAGTGTGACTTATATGCTTTTTGCATATTCTGCCGGTCATATAAAGATCGCTGAATACTTGCAGATCCATTATGTGAGCGGAAGCGGGGAGCTTACTGTAATCTGCGGTATCATAGCTGGAGCCGGGCTTGGTTTTCTCTGGTTTAATACCTATCCTGCTCAGGTTTTCATGGGAGATGTCGGATCTCTTGCTCTTGGTGCTGCCATCGGAACCCTTGCTGTAATGACAAAACAGGAAATTCTTCTTATACTGGTGGGAGGGCTTTTTGTAATTGAAGTCCTGTCGGTGATTTTTCAGGTTGGGTATTTCAAGATGACAAACGGACGGCGAATTTTCAGGATGGCACCTTTGCACCATCATTTTGAACTCAAGGGGTGGCCGGAACCAAAGGTTATAGTAAGATTCTGGATTATTTCCATTATTCTCGCTCTTATTTCCCTGAGTACCCTGAAGCTGAGGTAAAAAAAAATTGCAGTTAGAAAACAAAAAAATTCTCGTAGTCGGCCTTGGAAAGTCGGGAAAGGCTTCTGCCCTTTTTTTAAAAAACAGGGGCGCTCATGTGACTGTCACCGATTGCGGCACAAGAGATTTGCTGAAAGCATCCGCAGACGAGATGGAAGAATCAGGAATCAATCTTGAACTTGGAGGCCATGAGGAAAAAAGCTTTACACAAGCCGATCTTATCGTGATAAGCCCCGGCGTTTCTCACAGAATGCCTGAAATCTGTGCAGCAAAAGCATGTGGTGTACCTGTCTGGGGTGAAATCGAACTGGCATCAAGGTTCATAAAAGAGCCTGTTATCGCGGTTACGGGAACCAACGGCAAAACAACCACTACCACTATTATAGGAGAGATGCTGACAAAATCCGGTTTTAAAGTCTTTGTCGGGGGAAATATAGGCAACCCTCTTATAGATTATGTAAAAAGTGATGAAAAAGCGGATGTTCTGGTGGTGGAACTTAGCAGTTTTCAGCTAGATACTATAGAAGAATATACGCCTTATGTCGCTGTCATTTTAAATATTACCCCTGATCATCTGGACAGATATCCTGATATGAACGCATATGCAGAAAGCAAGGGCCGTATTTTCAAGAACCAGAGAGGCGGGCATATCGCTATAATAAACGGTTCGGACTCCCTTGCCCGAATGGTATCGGACAATATAAATTCCGACAGAAAGTTCTTCGATATTGATTCTGACAACGAGCAGAAACTGTTTGGTATTGATTTTTCGAAAATGAAGATTGCAGGGGCGCATAATATTGAAAACATGCGGGCCGCCAGCCTTGCCGCTTTTGCTGTCAACGCTTCAAAAGAAGGTGTCAGCCATGTGGTTGAAAATTTTTCCGGCCTGTCTCACAGGATGGAATATGTCGATACTGTAGACGGAGTAAAATTTTTCAATGACTCAAAAGCGACCAACCCGGATGCTGTTGCAAGAGCGCTTGAATCATTTGAAGAACCGGTGGTTCTGATCATGGGAGGAAGAAACAAGGGTAATGGGTTCGATTTTCTTGAAAAATCGGTCAGTCGCAATACCAGAAGTATAATAGCCATAGGCGAAGCAAAAAAAGATATTTTATCACGGCTTGGGTCCAGATGCTATGGCCGATCCTGTGCAGCCAGCGACATGGAAGAAGCTGTTTTTCGTGCATATGAAACGGCAAACTGCGGAGATGTCGTGCTTTTATCACCAGCCTGCGCCAGTTTTGATATGTACAGAAGTTATGCCGACCGGGGAGAAGCTTTCTGCCAGGCAGTCACCTGCCTGCAAAAAGTAAGAAAAGGAGCCTGAAGAAAATGGAGTACACTGCAATGTCACCATCAGTATCCTATAACCGAAAAGAGAGTACTTCTTTTATACGCATTCCTTTTCACCATTATGATATGGCCATATTGCTGCCTGTGATTTTTCTAGTGGGGATCGGTGTTGTGATGGTATATAGTGCAAGTTCCGCCATTGCGCTGAAAAAACTGGGAGATGGCTGTTATTTTTTGAAAAAACAAGCTGTTTTCTCTATAGCAGGTATCGGGTTACTGGTTTTTTTCCGCCATGTTTCATTAAAATGGCTGGAATCTTTAACCTATCATTTTCTGTTCGCGGCATTTCTGATGCTCATTGCCATCTATTTTCCCTGGTTCGGAATAAAGGCCGGAGGAGCTACAAGGTGGCTTTCAATCGGGGGAATTTCTTTTCAGCCGGTAGAACTTGTACGCTGTGCCATAATTTTTTACCTGGCATATTCCATATCAAGAAAGCAGGATGATATTCATATTTTTACGGCAGGTTTTCTGCCTCATGCTCTGGTGACAGGCATGTTTGCTCTGCTGATCCTTTTCCAGCCAGATTTCGGATCGGTTGTCATTATAGTAATATTGACATCAATAATGATGTTTGTGGGAGGAGTGCCTTTCAAACAACTCTTCGTTGTTTTGAGCATGTTTACTCCTGTCATATATTTATTCATGATCAGCCGGCAATACCGCATGGAACGACTGCTCAGTTACTGGGACCCCTGGCAATACGCCACCGACAGCGGATATCAGATCGTTCATTCTCTGATGGCTTTTGGATCAGGCGGCCTTTTTGGTGTCGGCATAGCCCAGGGAAAACAGAAACTCTTTTATCTTCCCGAACCTCACACGGATTTTATTTTTTCGGTGATCGGAGAAGAACTCGGACTTGTGGGCGTGGGGGGCATATTGGTATTGTTCGGCCTTATTCTGTACAAAGGGATCAGAATCGCCATGGAAACTCAAGACCTGTTTGCTTCACTTCTGGCACTCGGAATCACAGTTTCTTTCGGACTTCAGGTATGTATAAACATCGGGGTCACTTTAGCCCTGCTGCCCACGAAAGGACTCACTCTTCCTTTTTTGAGCTATGGCGGCACATCCCTTCTCGTCAATATGGCATGTATAGGTATTTTATTAAATATCGGAGCATTACGGCATGAAGCCAAAAAAGTCTCTTAAAATAAAAGCGCTCATTGCCTGCGGCGGCACCGGGGGCCATCTCTTTCCGGGGATAGCCATAGCCCAGGGATTTCTGGACGCAAATCCAAAAAGCAGAATTCTTTTTGCCGGATCAGGAAGACCTCTGGAAAAATCAGTGCTTTCAGATGCTGGATTCAAGCTCAAAACCATTGAAATCGGCGGACTCAAGGGAATGGGCATCAAAGGCCAGGCCCGAACCTTCCTGAAGCTGCCGGGATCAATATTTACGTCCATCCAGATTATAAAAAAATTTTCCCCCGATCTTGTAATCGGCATGGGGGCATATACATCAGGACCGGTGGCTTTAGCTGCAAAATTTTTAAATAAACGGGTAATTTTGTGCGAGCAGAATATCATTCCCGGAATTACAAACCGACTCTTGTCCCGGTTTTCGGACAGAATCTACGTTTCCTTTGATAAAACAAGGATAAAAGCGCCCTCTGGTCAGGTTCTTCATACTGGAAATCCTGTAAGAAAAATAATTCTTAAAGCATCTGAAAAAGGGAATACAAAACTGGAGGAAGCAGGTTCCGACAAGCCTTTTACCATATTGATAACAGGGGGCAGTCAGGGAGCGCACAGTATAAACATGGCTGTGATTGATGCTCTGAAGCAAATAAAACTGAAACAGGTCAAAAATCTTTTTTTCATCCATCAGACAGGGACGCATGATGAAAAACTTGTAAAAAACGCATATAAAAATGCAAATATCAAAGCTGATGTCCGCCCGTTTTTTCGTGATATGACCGATGTTTACGACAAATCTGACCTGACTATCTGTCGAGCCGGTGCCACAACAGTTGCGGAAGTCAGCCTGCTTGGGAAAGGACTGGTATTCATTCCATATCCATATGCTGCTGATAATCATCAGGAACTGAACGCAAAATCCCTTGTGGACGCAGGAGCTGCAAAGATGATTCTTGATAAGGATCTTGACGGCAGGAGTCTGGCCTGCATAATCGAAGATTTTAGAAACAATCCAGAAACGCTTTTAAAAATGGCACTCAAATCAAAATCCTTTGCCAGGCCGGATGCGGCGGACCGAATTATTGCTGATTGTTACAAGCTGATCTTACAGGATAGAAAAGGGTAAAAATCAAATGTATCTTAAAAAATATCATATTCACTTCGTGGGCATCGGCGGCATCGGCATGAGCGGAATTGCCGAGCTGCTTTTAAATCTGGGATACAAGGTTTCAGGTTCGGACTTGAAACTGTCGGATATTACAACCCATCTTATTGATCTCGGAGGTGTTATATTCGAAGGACACGTAAAAGAACAGATTGCAGGTGCGGATGTTGTTGTAACTTCATCGGCTGTAAAGCCTGATAATCCAGAAGTCGTTGCCGCACGTCTTGGAGCCGTACCTGTAATTCCAAGAGCGGAAATGCTTGCAGAACTTATGCGCTTGAAATACAGTGTGGCAGTGGCAGGCGCGCATGGAAAAACTTCCACCACTTCGATGGTGTCATGGATTTTAGGCCAGGGCGGACTCGACCCGACGGTTGTTATAGGCGGAAAACTGAAAAACATCGGCACAAACGCGGTTTTAGGCCAGGGTGACTTTATTGTGGCCGAAGCGGACGAAAGTGACGGTTCTTTTCTGAAAATGTCACCGACAATCGCGGTTGTGACCAATATAGACAGGGAGCATCTTGATTTTTACGATGGACTTGATGATATCAAGGATGCTTTTTTAAATTTCATAGAAAGGGTTCCTTTTTACGGCCTTGCTGTATTATGTCTCGATAATGAACATGTTCAGGATCTTATGCCCAGAATCAGGAAACGTGTGACCACATACGGCATGAGCGCTCAAGCCGATTTTCAGGCAAGAAACCTCTCATTTTCCAACATGGTCAGCAGATTCGATGTCTATCATTCGGGAAAACTTATAGGGCCGGTAAAACTCAATCTGCCCGGCCTCCATAATATATATAATTCCATGGCAGGTATTGCTGTCGGAATTGAACTCGGAATTCCTTTCGACCGGATCAGCCAGGCTCTGGAATCTATCGAAGGGGTTGCCCGAAGGCTTGAAATAAAGGGAGAGAAAAACGGTGTAACGGTTATTGACGATTACGGTCATCATCCCACGGAAATCAGGACAACCTTGCAGGCTATGAGGGAAAGCTGGCCAGACAGAAGGCTCGTTGTGGCCTTTCAGCCGCATCGATATTCGAGGACAGAAGCGCTGTTTGATGAATTTGCACGATCCTTTTACCAGACGGATATTCTTCTGGTGTTTCCAGTATATTCAGCAGGCGAGGCTCCAATTGACGGAATCAACAGCGAAAAACTTTATGAATCGATTCAGGCACACGGGCATCGGGAAGCTTTTTTTGCACAGGATTTTGAAGCAGGGCGCAATTATCTGAAAAACAGAATTTCAGAAAATGATATAATTCTGACCCTTGGAGCAGGGGATATCTGGAAATTTGGCCAGATGCTCTTAGATGACCCTGAGTGGAATGTTTCCGATGGACTGTAAACTGGTGATGATATAAATGATACTCGACATGGATTCAAAACTGGAACTTGAAAGCATTATGCCAGGCAGGGTAAAGTTTGACGAACCGATGAGCAGGCATACATCCTTAAAGGTGGGAGGCCCGGCAAGTGTTTATGCAAAGCCTTCAGGTATGGCACAACTTTCTAAATTGCTTGACTGGCGCAGGCTTTCAATGCCCGAATTGAATTATATACCTGTCGGAAGCGGCACCAATCTTCTGGTCAGAGACAGCGGTATTTCCCAAATGGTGATTGATCTTTCATCGTTTTTATCGACTACGTCGAAATCTTCCCGGACCGGAAATGTTCTGCTTGTAGCCGGAGCAGGTGTTAAAACAGTCTCGTTGTGCAGATTTACCATTCGAAACGGGTTTTCAGGTCTCAATATGATGCTGGGTATTCCCGGGACTATTGGAGGTGCTGCGATGATGAACGCTGGAACATCGACAGGATCTATGGGTGATATCATCGAATCAGTCATTTTTATGACAGAATCTGGCCAGATTCTGACAAAAGAAAAAAAAGACCTTGATTTCGCGTACAGAAAAATGTCGGTCAAAGGATTTGAGACAGCCAGCATACTGCTTCTCAAAGTCTGTATGAACATTAAATCCGAAAAATTTTTCAATCTGGGAAAGGAAGCACAGCAGATATTGAAAAAGCGGAAGAAAACTCAACCAGCAGGAGTTGCCAGTGCTGGCTGTTTTTTTAAAAATCCGGAAAACAACAAATCAGCAGGAGAACTCATAGACCAGGCAGGGCTGAAAGGAAAAATGGTCGGAGGCGCTCAAGTTTCTACAAAACATGCAAACTTTATAATCAATAAAAACAAGGCCACAGCGGCAGATATTATGGAACTTGCCAGGCTGGTTCAAGAAACGGTGAGAAACACTTTTGGAGTAAACCTTGAAACTGAGGTAAAGATTCTTGGGTAACAAACGCGTTCGAGCAAATTTTATAAGAAATACACCCGAATTGCGCCATGCCAGGATTTTTCGATTTTTCGGATTTTTGCTCAAGACCATAATGGGAGTCGGGATGTTCTGGGCTATCAGCCTGGGACTGATAGCCTGGCATGACTACCTGATAACGTGCGAATACTTTGTTGCCCAAAAAGTGAATGTCACGGGAAACAGTATCCTTTTACGTGAGAAAATTCTTGAAACAGCAGGAATCTGTGATGAAATCAACATTCTTTCGGTCAACATCTATGAAGCAAGAAAAAAACTTCTGGCCAATCCCTGGATTACTGAAGCCAGAGTCAGCCGGGACCTGCCAGAATCTTTGCATATAGTCATTTCCGAACAGATGCCCTGTTCAATCATTGATCTTGGCCGCAAGTATATTTTGAATACCGAAGGCATAATATTCAAGGAATTGAATCCGGCAGATCCTGTCAAACTACCAGTGGTTCACGGACTCGATTTTGCGGATATCCCGGCTAAAGACAAGCCGGGCAGCCACGCTTTCAATGCGGTTATGGAAGTTTTGAAAATAGGATGTGCAGAAGACAGCCCTTTTCCTGTCAGATGGGTTGAAAAAATTGATGTGGATCGTGAAATCGGCATTACCCTGTTTGCGCCGGGTTTTGAAACGATCAGCGTAAATCAGATAAAACTTGGTTTTGACAACTACCGGGTTAAGTTTGCGAGAATCAAATACATACTTTCTTATT
>JAUCGE010000010.1 GCA_030377965.1 Desulfobacterales bacterium HSG16 | reverse complement strand
TCCGTCCCTTGCTGAATTAATCAGGATGCGTGCAGAGCCTGAATCACTCTCCGATTAATAGAATAGAAAAACGTTGAGCTTACAAAAACTTTTTGTGTAGATTTACCATAAAATATAAAGAGGATACGAATGGTCGCTGCTGAAATCAGTCGTATCAAAGGTGATGTCATGGCCGCTGCGGATATCTACGACTCAGCCATCAAAGCGGCAAAAGAGAGCGGTCTGATTCAAGATGAAGCCATAGCAAACGAGCTTGCAGCAAGATTCTGGCTTGGAAGAGAGAAAAAAGAGTTTGCCGGGCTGTATATAAAAAAAGCGTATAATTGTTATCGTTTATGGGGTGCTGTTCGTAAAACCGTATGCATAGAAGAAAAGCATGGACAGCTTCTGGCAATCAATACAGGTCTGGACAATTCAAATACTATGGATTCTCAGAGGCTGTCTTCAAGCGACATCTGGATGAAAGACACCAATATATTGGATTATAACTCATTGATAAAGTCATCTATAGCGATTACCGGTAAAATCCACATAGAAGAACTGCTTGAGGAACTGATACAGATTCTGGTGGAAAATACAGGAGCCAGAACTGGATACCTGGCACTTGTCTTGGAAAAAAACTTGAACATTGTGGCAGAAGTGGCGGATGAGAATGTAAATATTTACAATAAAACTCAATATCCGATATCTGCTTGTAATAATTTATCCCAAGGAATAGTAAATTATGTACGCAACACTATGAAAACGGTCGTACTCAATGATGCGTCTTCCAATACGCGGTTCATGTCAGACGAATACCTTTCGAGCAATCGGATCAAATCTGTACTCTGTACTCCGATTATAAAACAAAAAGTTCTGACAGGAATTCTGTATCTTGAAAACAGCCTTGCAACCAACGTTTTCAATCCTTCACGAGTGGAGATGACCCGGATACTCGCCACCCAGGCGGCTTCTATGTTGGAAAATGCGTATCTGTTCAATGATTACAAAGAGAGTGAACGAAAATATCGGGCGCTGGTCGAAAATATGACCGACATTATCGTTCGGATCGATTGTCAACACAGATTTGTCTATGCCAGTCCGTCTTTTCTACAAATCATGTCCGCTTCGCCGGATATAGTCGGGAAAACATATGTGGAATCAGGAATTGCGGAATCTCTTGCAGTATTTTTCCAGCTTCATATCCAGGAAATTTATCATAACAGAAACACTATTGAGACAGAGTTCATTATCAAAGATGCAAAAGATCAGGAAATGCGTGTTTTGAACTGGCGCTTTTTCCCGGAATTTGACGACGAAAACAAGATGATGAGCGTTCTGGGTATCAGCCGGGACATCACTCAAAGCAGACAGGCGGAAAAAGAAAAGGCTCATTTAAAAGCCCAGCTTGCCCAAAGTCAGAAAATGGAAGCAGTGGGTACACTGGCTGGTGGTATAGCTCACGACTTCAATAATATTCTGGGGATCATTCTGGGCTATTCTGAATTGATATTGTTTACAGTGAATGATCATTCGATCAGATCAAATATCGACAATATCATGAAGGCAGGTAACAGAGCAAAAGAACTCATCCACCAGTTGCTCAGTTTCACACGCAAAACAGAACAGATTCCAAAACCGGTAAAAATTTCTTTGATCATAAAGGAAACCATTAAACTGCTTCGTTCATCCATACCTGCCCATATCGATATCCGTTCGAAAATTTCATCTCAAAACGATATAGTAACCGCCGATCCTACACAGATACACCAGATTCTGTTGAATCTATGTACCAATGCAGCCCATTCCATGGACGAGGCTGGCGGTATTTTAGATGTCGTCCTGACGACCGATACTCAGCTGGATAAACAGGATGCGGAAAATAATCAAGATATTTCTCCGGGACGTTATCTGAAACTGGTCGTAAAAGATACCGGATCAGGGATAGATCCTTCCATTGTCGATAAAATTTTTGATCCGTATTTCACCACTAAAGGACTTGGAGAAGGAACTGGTATGGGGCTGTCTATGGTACATGGTATTGTTAAAGCTCATAAAGGTGCGATAACCGTATCCAGCAAACTTGAAAAAGGGAGTATTTTTACAATTCTGCTGCCGGCTGCCGAGATTTCTGAAGTTTCGATACCCAGGTCAGAAAATGTCATACCAGTCGGCAGTAATGAAAACATTCTTCTGATTGACGATGAATCCATGATTTTAGAGGTTACCAGCAAGATGCTTGAACGTCTGGGATATAGAGTCTGCGCCAGTGAAAATCCTCAAAAAGCCCTTGAACTGTTTCAAGATCAAAAAGATATGTTCGATCTTGTCATCACCGATATGAATATGCCCTATATGACCGGTGACATGCTGGCTATGAAAATTCTGGCGATTCGCCCGGATATACCAATAATTATCTGTACCGGCTACAATAAAAGAATCACTCATGAAAAAGCCCGTGAACTGGGAGCCAGAAAATTGCTGGCAAAACCCTTGAATAAGCAAAAGCTGGCTGCCGCTGTCCGGGATGTTCTGGAAATGATTTGACATTTTAAACGATGGCGTATATTTACACTTCTTTCAGTAAATTGACAGAATGGCTTGAAGAAATACTGTTAAATTTTGGTTCACACACAATTGAGTTTGCATAATATTAAGAAACTACGGTAATATAAATTATTCACTGAGTAAATAATTGAAAATATTGAAAAAATCATTCAATCCAATAAAGTGATAAAGTAAAATTAATAGCATATTTTACAAAAAAATACAAGGGAAAAGTCCGATAACTCGCTAAAAAATTAAAGTTTTTTGTATTTATGCGTATGCTCTATTGATCTGAATGAAAATCCATGATAATAAAACCTCAGAGAAAAATGTAAGAAACTTCTTGCACAAAGTTAAAGGGAATGTTAGAGGCAGTCCGAGCAGTAAACCCATTCACTTGATATGGAAGATAAACCCGATTATCAGAGGATGGGCAAATTTTCACCGCCATGTGGTCAGCAAAGTCATATTTGCCAAGTGGATTTTGAAATAACCAGAATCAACAAGGTATCAGGGGAGGATAGCGAAGAGCGAACGAACCTGAGACGGACAACTGGCAGTCTTAGTGGATCATAGTACCGATGGTCGAGCGAAAATACCGACCGGGAAGGTCGGGAAGTGATGTCCAAGCGACCCACTGAAGGAAAGGTGAAACTGGGTATAACGTTACTTCGGAAGGAAACATGGGAGACACACTGAGGTTGGAAACCATGTAAACGAAAAGCCGGAGTAATTGCGGAGTAAACAGTCTACAATATCCGACCGATGTTTGAGGTGGCTATGTTTATATGTTTAGTTCTAATTAGCTGATATTATCAGGCGGAATGTCGTTTGAGAGGATCAGAATGATGGCGGAAAACAGTCCTGACCTGATCTTTACATCACTGAGTCATAGAGCGGTAGATACCATTCTATACGTCATATATAACGTAGATTTCTACGACTTTTCCCACGGATTCCGAAAAGGACACAGCCAACACATGGCATTGCATGAGCTACGTGAGCAATGCCGCAAAAAGAACATCAACTATATTGTGGACGCATATGTAAGGGGATTAACTTTATCGGATTGATATGAAAATACTAATGGTATATAGCCAGCAATTTGCCGCTGATAAATTAACATGTGAAGTACTTGGTGGGGAGTACGATATTGAGGCATTACACTTGGATAGGATGAAGCCACAATCGCTTGAAGGGGTCGATTTGGTGCTAAATAAAATCTATTCAAGCAGCATAGAAAAAAATGGATATCTACTCGAAAAGACTACAGAACTGTTTACTCAATGTGAAAAGCGGGACATCAAAGTCATCAATGGCAAAAAAGCCACAAAAAGTGATTTTGATAAATTATTAATGAGTAATCTTCTAAATACAGCTAAGGTAAAGCATCCCGTTAGTTTTGCAATAGATAATATGTCGCAAGCTAGGCATCTACTACGTGCCTCACTCACTCAAGGTAACTATGTTTTAAAACGCTCATGTGGCGGTGGTGGCAATGACATCGCGAAAATAGATAGCTTGGACACGCTTGAACAGGTGGTGGCTGAAAAGCTAAAGAAAGCAAAAAATGATGGTTATAGGCAAGGCTTTATTTTACAGCCCTTTGTTAAGTCAAAATTATCTTACGACTTTCGTGTCACAACGGTCTTTGGCAAAGCTATGCATTGTTATACCCGAAGCATGATCAAAACTAATGGTAGCTCCAAGGCTTGGCTGTCTTCAGCCTGTAGTGGTTCAGAAATCACTTTTTTTTCTGACTTAACAAAGCTACCCAAGAGTGTTGTTCTTATTGCAGAAAAAGCCGCCAAGGCAATTGAATGTGATATTGCAGGTGTGGATATCACCGCCGATGAAGACGGTAAGCCGGTTGTCATCGAAGTCAATAGCTCTCCGTGTTTTAATGGCCTTCTACAAGAAGTCTATATGAAGTTTATACTTCCTGAGATATGCCGCAATCTGCAAAAAATGATGGATCGAAGAAAAAGGACGGTCTAAGCTTTTGGTTCTCATAAGTCCATAACAGAAGAGCATTGCACTCTTTAGCGTTAGATCCCATAAGGATTGAACTGACCTGCTTAAACTTTAATATCACGAACGCACCGATCTTGAGAAGCTTTGTGTATAAGCCCCGAAATTTCTACCTGAGAAGGCAGGTCAGATTCAATCCATTGTTCAAGAAGCCCGGTTGACAAAGAGCCTATAGGGGATTGCTTCACAAAGCAATGATTATGTCAGGCAATCAACTGCGGAAAAGTGGTTTTAGCAGTTCTGTTCTTTGACATTAAATCTTTTCATCAGATTGTCGATAATCTCGTAAGCATCTTCCTGTCCCTTCTGCGTTAAATGCAGATAAATCATGGTGGTTTCCAGATTGGCATGGCCGAGATACCGTTGAATCACACGAATATTAACCTCGGCTTCCAGAAGATGTGTAGCGTATGAATGACGCAAAGTATGGATGGTGATACGTCGTTTTTTTACCCCGGTCTTGTTTCTGGCCTGACGAAAGACGCCTTGAACACTGTCAATGGCCATAGGTGTTTTAGCACTTGACCCGGTTTTGCTGCTTCGACCCAAAGCCGGAAAAATCAGTAAAGGATTTTGATGTGTTACCCAATATCGACGGAGCAGGATCAAATTCTCATGGGGAAGAGGAACATACCGATCCTTAGCTCCTTTTCCCCTATGGACATGAATCATCATCCGAATGATGTCAATATCCGAATGATGTCAATATCCGAAACCTGAAGATATAGCCCCTCTTGAAGACGAAGCCCGCAGGAATAAATCGTTGACAGATATGCATAATTGTGAAATGTTCGGACTTGATTGAGGATCTGAAACACTTCTTCCTGGCTCAATACGCAAGGAAGACGTTTCTCTGGTTGAGCTTTCAGTATCTTGAAAAGATGCCACTCTTTCCGAAGAACATTTGTGAAGAAGAATTTCAGACCGCAGTAACAAATTTTTAAAGTAGCAGGAGTCCACTGGCTTGTGTTTCTCCGATACAGGAAATACTCTTCAAGTTCTTCTTCTGTAATTTTGCGGGGATCTTTGTCATAGAACTCAATGAGTTGCCGGACGGATCGGGCATAACATTCCTGGGTGCGTTCGGACATTCCGGAAATTCGGTTTTATAATATCAACAGGTTATTATGCAAAAATGCCAAGTTCAAGATCGATGATTTACTCTTAACTCAAAATGAATATAAACATACAACTATCCGTTTTGATTGCATAAAGAAAAATTTAGCATCGTGATTTTTGCTCATTTTTGTGGCTTTACAAGTAAATATTCGTCCTGGCAAACGTAAAGTAACCTGTTGATATTGTTAATCGAAAATACTTCCAGACAGGCAGTAGTTATCTTATCCTTGAGTACTTATTTATAAAATGATAAAACAGGAGGAACCATATTATGTCTACTCGACATGATGCCATTACCGTCTTAACAGTCACTCGTCATCGACCTCAATTGCTTAAGCGTGCGATGTTATCGGTTAAGAAGCAGGATTACGATGCCAAGATACAGCATATTATATGTATTGATGATTGTATTGATACATATAATATGCTAAAGCAGCAAGATATTACGCCAGATAATTTAACTTTCTTTTTGAGAGCGCGTTCAGAGAGTGAACAAAGTGGCCCTGGCCATCTTGCTAAACTAAGAAATTTGATGGGGCGAATGGCCAACCTCAAATGGATTAGTTTTTTGGATGATGATAATGAATATGAACCGTTTCATCTTAGGTTATTGATGGATTGTGTCCAACGGACCGGCTGTTCCGCTGTTCACTCATGGATGCAAATCTTAAACTTTGATGGGTCGCCGTATTTGGAACAATGTTGGCCGTGGTGTAGGGATACCCAACATGGAACGCGTCGATATCTTGAATTAGCGAATAGAGGTCTTATTTCGCCCAATTCTAATGTTGTTAGGGACGGAATCAATAATCTGCCTTATCGATGTATTGATACTAGTGAATGGCTGATAGAACGCGATCTTTTTTTAAACCATCCCATCCCCACACATTTTACACATGAAGACTGGATTAATAATAAAGCAGAAGATGACAAACTACTGGAACAGCTACTTTCTGCAAAGGTGACAATTGCTTGCAATAATGTTGTCTCACTCAAATATTACTTAGGTGGATATTCCACAAACCATGATAGCTGTCATCAGCATTCGGAAACTTGGAAATGGCAACAATCATAGAATTTTTCAGCGCCCAAAAAAATGCTCCGACAAGGAGTTTATAAATCACATGAAACTATCTCTTTTACCCTCCGGTGACGATTACTCAGATCTGGAATTTAGTACACAACTTTTGATCAAAGAAGCACTCTCCCGTAAGATAAATGTAGAGGTTTTGGATCGACACTATAATATCATACGACTGAGTAACCATTCAAAAATAGAATATATTCAGCAGGCCACACGAACATCAGTGGATAGCCACATCACGTCAAGGCTTTTGGATAATAAATATATGACCAAAATGCGTTTAGCCGAACAGGGTATCCCTGTACCGAAAGGCAGTATTTATTATAGTTTCGAAGACCTTCAGGTGGCTTTTGAGTACTATCACAACCACCATTCCGTTGTTAAACCAAACTCACTCAGTTCCGGAAGAAAAATCTCTTTTTTATCACCTGATTCACCCTTTGAAGAGTGGCAAAAGGCTTTCGAAATCGTCTTTCAAAATGATACTGCTATTGTTGTTGAAACATTTGTTGGTGGTAATGATTTTCGTTTTTTGGTGATTGATTATCGGTGTGTCGCTGTTGTTCAACGTGTACCAGCCAATGTGGTTGGAGATGGTAAGCATACCCTAAAAAAGCTTGTTGAAATCAAGAACCGAGATTTCCGTCGAGGACAGTTGAACAATACCCCTTTATGTCCGTTGATTCCGGACAGAATAGGCTTAAAGGAAATAGCTCGTCAGCGACTTACGTTTGAAAGCATTCCAGCACCAGAGCAGACAGTCTATCTCAGACAAACAGCTAATATTAGCACTGGTGGCGATTCAATCGATTTCACAGACCAGGTTCACGAGAGTTATAAAACGATCGCCGAAATATCAGCAAAAACACTTGGAGCTCGAATAACAGGAGTTGACCTTCTAATTGAAAACCCATCACGTCCAAGATCCGATTATAATTGTTTTATAGTTGAACTAAATGCTAATCCGGCATTAGCCATTCATTCTCATCCGTATCAAGGTAAAGGTCGTCCGGTTGGCTCTGACGTACTAAACTTATTAGGTTTTTAGTTTTTAGGCTAATTTGGCTATCTACAAACAGACCAAGAAATCAAGGTCATTGTTTCTTTTTCACGTCAGAGATGTAATAGAACTATGAAACAAGTTAAATAAATGGAGACGTAGAAATGGCACAAAAGCAAATTGTTCGAGATTTGCTACATACAATGAATAAAACTCAAATTGTGAATGGCAAAAAACAAGAGTTAGATCGTCGAAAAGCTAATTTAATGAATAACCCGGCTTTATTAGGGTTGTTAATGGGTGCAGTTTTTTTGATCCAAAGCAGCGCATTATAATGAGGGGATTCTGGTACTGATATGAAGTTTTGATTTTCAGCAATCGGTGGCGGCGGGGTATTTTTTATTTTTTTATTTGCGGGATACGCTGAGTAACTGGCAACATAACATAACATAACTGGCAACATAACGCCGGGGTACTTCAGCAAGACCGAAAAATTCAGTTTTCTTTTGTCACACCCTAAAATGCCTGAACTGGACAGAACCGACCAGCATTGTTTTTGACTTCCCTTACGACTTCGCCGGAATCCAGAGAGTCTCACCATCAAAATGAATTGTGTTGACATTGGAATAGTCTATTTCATCCAGAATTCTTATGGCCCTGCTTATATTAAAAACAACGATCTTACTCAAAGGATGGATAAAATCGAGATTTACATCCAGTTTTCGCTCTCTGACATTATAAATATAAACCATATTTTCCGAAAATTTTAAGATTTTTCCAACACCTGAACTGGTTCCACTGGATAGAGGTTCGTCTTCTACCTTCGACATCAATACCCCGCGTTTTTGAAAATATTCGCGCAAAAATGCAAAATGGATATTCCATACATTGTCATTTGCTCTGACAATATATATTCCATACATATCAGGTGGTTTATCGCCGATAAGCTTTTCTGAAAGATCTGATTCCAGGCGGTTTCTTTCTACCAGCAGGAGATTTGCATGATTTTTTAGTACTTCTTTTATAGATCCATTGTCATGATCGAGAATGCGTTTTTTGTCCCTGATTTTTTTTTGAGTTTTCAGGTAATTTCGATACTCAGCCATTATCGGAGCGAGCTTTTGATATTCATCCGCCATATGTAAATATTTTTCTTTTTTCTTCTTGAACAGAGGATCTTTGATCTGTCGGTCGAGTTTGATGTATCGAGTTTCAAGAGATTCGAGTCGTTTTAACAGGGAGGCATCGTCAGTTAGATCGCCATCTATATCGAATAAAGCAGTCTCGTCAGCATCATGTGAAATGAGACCATCTGGATCATTTGAATCGTCTGGATCATCTGGCAAAAATTCTGTTAATGCCTTTCTCATTGATTCGAGCAGCAGTACCTGTTCTGTTTTCAAGTCGCTGATGTCATTTAAGGCGTTAATCTTGACATGGATATCTTCATGAACCAGCAATTCTTTTTTAGCTTCGATTTTTTCCAGATTTTTTTTGTATTTTTTATAGCTTGCTACGATACCTTCGAGCTTTTCATGTTCTTTAACAAGTTTTTTGACGGAAATATCGCTGTCTGCCGATTTTGCTGCCTCTAGCTCCTGTTCCAGTTGTTCGAAACGTTTAAGGGACGACTCTATGATTTTTGCATTTCCCTCTTTTGTTATACTGCCTGTTATATTTAATGGCAAGGCAGGGCCGGATTCGGCAATGGTTCTGGCAATAGCGGCATCCAGGTTTTCTTCGGTTTCTTTTTTTCGAGTTGCAAGATTCTGGATGTCATCTATAAGAGTTTTTCTTATTCTGGTTTCATTTTTTTCGAGCAGCTCAAAGGTTTGATCTATATCTTCGATGTTTTCCCTGTAATCGTCTATGTTTTGGTTTATCCTGCTTAACCTTGCATATTCGCTGCTGTCATCAATAAATTTGTAAGCTGATTCTGGATCGTTTGATAGCAAATCCTGTGGTAAATGATCGGGGCGATCTGCCAGTTTTGTTTCCAGCTTATGAAATTTTTTTCGGGCATCTTCCATTTTGCTGAATAATTTTTCGATGTCGGCCCAGCCAGTATTTTTATCCGGACCGTTTTTGATATCTCCTTCGATCACTTCATTATTTTTAAGCCGGATTTTGTCTATAATTTCCTGAACAGGCACGACCGTATCTCCGATTTTCACGGACTCATCCGGCCTCACTACCATATCCAGGCTTTTCTCTATGCCGTAGCGAGCCTTTCGTTTTTGCATCAAATCTTTGAACTCGGCTTGATTCTTCTGTTTTTCATGATCAATTACAGCAACAGGGCGGTTTTGACCTCTGTTAAGTGGTTTGGTGTCTGATTGTTCAGGAAGAATATTTGGGGCAGGTTCGACCGAAGTGTTTTCGGAAATGACTTCATCCCGGTCGAACCAGTATTTCAAACCCACAGCAATTGAGATTATCATCACAGCGCAGATGATAAAAAATATGATTTTTCCCGTACTGGCCTGATTTTTTCTGCGGATCATGATTTTCCTCTGTTTACGCGGCAGGCATGATATTTCCTGTGATATAGCCTATTCACATATGATTTCGCTTTGCATAGTCAGCATATTTATATCGCCTTCTATGCGGATACCAACTTCCCGACGCATTTCAAGCTCCAGGATTTCCTTTCTTTTTCGATTAAGAAGGTAATCGGCAACCTTGGCTGGCACAATGCCTTTAACATTTGTAATATCCGGCTTGAGTGTATCAAGACTTAACTTTCTTAAGAATGCCAGAGCAAGTGTTTCTGTGGAAGGTTTAAGCCCTTTTCCTCCACAATGCTCGCAGACTGTATGGCTTCCATAATCTATAGAAGGCCTGATTCTCTGTCTTGACATTTCCAGGAGGCCGAAACGGGAAATTCTTCCGACCGTGGTTCTGGCTTTATCAGCTTTTATATGCATTTTGAGAGTTCGCTCGACTTCCGACTTGTGCTTGCTGTCCTTCATGTCGATAAAATCGATAACTATCAGACCCCCAAGATCCCTCAACCTCAACTGTCGTGCAATTTCTTCGGCTGCTTCAACATTGGTTTGAAAAGCGGTCTCTTCCACTGACCGGTTACGAATCGCTTTGCCTGAATTGACATCAATGGCTACAAGAGCTTCTGTCTGATCTATGACTATGGAACCGCCGGATTTCATTTCCACCCGGTTTTCGAAAATAGAGGCGATCTGACGTTCCAGTTGATTTTTGGTAAAAATCGGCTTGGGCCCTTTATAATGCCGGACAATTTTGGCGTGACGCGGGGCTATGATGTTGATAAATCCCTTGACTTCATTGAATACTGTTGCGTCATCAATCAAAATTTCAGACACATCTTCAGTCAGATAATCTCTTATTGACCTGAACACCAGATTGCGCTCTTTATATAAAATAGAGGGTGAAGATGCGGTAAGGCCGATTTTTTTGATATTTTTCCACAGGCGAAGAAGATATCTGATATCTCTGGACAAGAAAGTTTTGGTTGCCTTGATTCCCGCTGTTCGAACTATGACACCGAATTCTTCGGGAATTTTCATTTTGTAAAGAATATCTTTTAAACGCGCTCTTTCTTTTTCCTCCTCAATTTTTCGTGAAATTCCCCGATTTTTGCTGCCCGGCATCAATACCAGGTAGCGGCCTGGTAGAGAGATATAGGTGGTCAGCATTGCTCCCTTTTTCATAATCGGATCTTTTACCACCTGTACAAACAATTCCTGGTTTGGTTTCAGGATATTGTTAATCGAGCCATGACCTGAAAGATCGTCCTGATAATAATCTTGATGTATGTCATTTTTCGGAAGAAAACCGTTTTTTTCAGCTCCATAATCCACAAATACGGACTGGAGGCCAGGTTCGACCCTTGTTATTACGCCTTTGTAAATATTTCCGTGGGTGATTTCCCTTGCAGCGCTTTCAATGTGAAATTCCTCAAGCTTACTGTCCGTTACTTTTGCTATTCTGCACTCTTCCGGGTCCACTGCATTGATAAGAATCTTATTGCTCATATTTTTTCACTGTCTTTTTTTGCTCCAAATGTTTTTTAAATGACCATATTCAATTCGCCATAACATACCAATGAATATGAAATTATTCGATACAAGTCAAACAATTTCTGGTGATGATAACTATATGAAACAGGCTTAAAAAAAGTATATAAGGACAGATGGAACCAAAAATAATTATCTTTGCCTGGAAGCGTACTTGATATTTTTGAAACATTGTGTTATAGAGAAAGATTTATATATTAATAATAAGCCTTTATCATGAAAGAGAGAACACTGTCATGGAGGAAAAATACAATCCGCAAAAAATCGAGTCCGGGTGGCAGGCCGAATGGTCAGCTTCCGGCCTTTTTGATGTAAAGGAAGATCCACAAAAGGAAAAATATTATCTGCTGGAGATGTTTCCATATCCGTCTGGAAAAATTCATATGGGTCATGTGAGAAACTATACAATCGGGGATGTGGTGGCACGCTATAAACGGATGAAAGGCTTTAATGTCCTGCATCCAATGGGTTGGGACGCTTTTGGTATGCCTGCTGAAAATGCTGCCATTGCCAACAATTCTCATCCTGCCAGGTGGACACGGGAAAATATCGATGCCATGCGCGAACAATTGAAGAGTATCGGCTTTTCATATGACTGGACTCGTGAAATAGCCACCTGTACGCCGGAATATTACAGATGGGAACAATGGCTCTTTTTAAAGATGTATGAAAAAGGAATGGCTTACAGAAAAGAGTCTTTTGTAAACTGGTGTGAACCCTGTCAGACAGTCCTTGCCAACGAACAGGTCGAAGCTGGTATGTGCTGGCGCTGCGGCAAGCAGGTTCGACAGAAAAAACTCTGGCAGTGGTTTTTCCGTATAACTGATTATGCCGAGGATCTGCTGGTTCATTGTGACAAACTTTCCGGATGGCCGGATAAAGTGACAGTGATGCAGAAAAACTGGATCGGAAAAAGCATTGGCGCTCAGATCGATTTTCCTGTAGAAAATTCGGATGAAACCATAACGGTTTTTACAACCAGACAGGATACGGTTTTCGGAGCGACCTTCATGTGTCTGGCCCCGGAACACCCTCTTGTAACAGTCCTGAGTGAACATACCGATCAGAAAAAGGATGTGCAAGAATTCATAGAACGTATGTCCTTACAGGATCGGTCAGCAAAGGCACTGGAAAATTATGAAAAAGAAGGGATCTTTACAGGCGCGTATTGTATCAACCCTTTAACCGGTCGGCGTATGCCCATATATACGGCAAATTTTGCCTTGATGGAATATGGAACAGGTGCTGTAATGTCCGTGCCTGCACATGACCAGCGGGATTTCGACTTTGCTGAAAAATACGGGCTTGAAGTCATTGTGGTTGTATCTCCTGCAGACAAATCCCTTGATCCCCAAAAGCCTGAAGATATGGAACAGGCATATACAGGGCAAGGAGTGATGGTAAATTCAGGTCAGTTTGACGGCATTGAAAACATTGCGGCACTGGATTCAATTGCCGAGTTTCTGGAAGAAAAGAAAATCGGTAAAAGAACCGTCAATTTTCGCCTGCGGGACTGGGGTATTTCCAGACAGCGATACTGGGGAGCGCCTATTCCCATCATTCATTGCAAAAGCTGCGGCATCGTACCCGTACCAGACGAAGATCTTCCCATCAAGCTTCCTGAAGACGTAAACCTTCTTGAAGGAGGCAAATCGCCTCTTGGCAGTCTCGATTATTTCAATAAGACACAATGTCCGGTCTGTGGCAGAGAAGATGCTGCCCGTGAAACCGATACAATGGATACTTTCGTTGAATCATCATGGTATTTCGAGCGATATTGCAGCCCTCACTGGGATAAAGGCATGTTTGACCGTAAGGCGGTAGATTACTGGATGCCGGTGGATCAATATATCGGAGGAGTGGAACATGCTATTCTTCATCTGCTTTATTCCCGTTATTTTACCCGTGTATTGAACGAGCTCGGCCTTATAAATTACAAAGAGCCGTTTACAAACCTTTTGACCCAGGGCATGGTATGTAAAGAAACTGCATCCTGCCCGGATCATGGCTTTCTGCTGCCTGAAAAAATTGATGTGTCTGGAAAAGATCCCGTATGTACGGAATGCGGCAAGTCGGTTATCTTCGGTCGTGTGGAAAAAATGTCCAAATCCAAGATGAACGTGATCGACCCGAAGTTATTGCTCAAACGTTATGGAGCAGATACTACACGGTTGTTCTGCCTGTTTGCTGCACCTCCGGAAAGAGATCTGGAATGGAGCGAGCAGGGTGTAGATGGTGGATACCGCTTTTTGAACCGTATCTGGCGGCTCGTGTATAACCGCATGGATCGGATAAAAAATGTACCGGCATATGCTGACAGTATTGATAAACTTGAGGGTGATGTACGCAAACTCTATGTCAAAACTCATGAGACCATCAAAAAAGTGACGGATGATATTGATAAACGCTTTCACTTTAATACGGCCATAAGTGCTGTAATGGAGTTGATCAATTTCATGTACACCATGAAAGATGATCAAAAAGATTCCAGCAATCCGGAAGTTACAAGATTGGCTATTGAATCCGCTGTTCTGCTTCTGTCTCCTATGGTGCCTCATTTCTGCGAGGAACTCTGGCGTACCATCGGTTATTCGACCAGCACATTGAATACCTCATGGCCTTCATATCGAGAGGATGCCTTTGTCAAAGACAGTCTCACCATAGTGATTCAGGTCAATGGGAAGCTCCGAAACAGGATTGAAGTATCCGCCCTTGCTACTGATGAACAAATAAAAGAAACCGCTCTTGCCGATGAGAGAGCCAGACAGTTTATTGATGGCAAGACAATCAGAAAAGTTATCGTCGTTAAAAACAAACTGGTTAATATCGTTGTATAAAATAATCTATCATATTACAGGAATTATCCTTTTTTTGTCGGTCTGTTTTTCTTTTGGAGGCTGCGGCTACAGGTTTTCAGGCCCTGGCCTTCCCGAAGAAATCAGATCTGTCTGTATCGAACTTTTTAAAAATCGGACAATGCAAACAGGTATTGAATCTGTTTTTGCCAATCACCTGATTTCCGAATTTCAAAAAAACAGCGATGTCAGGATATTGACATCTCCCGGACAGGCTGCCACTGTTCTTTCCGGGCAAATTGATTCAATATCCGTATCAACCATATCCCATCGGGGGCAGCACACGCCCACGGAACGGAGGGTGACATGTTTTATCAGCTTAAAACTAACTGATTTATCAACTAAAAAAGTCATGTGGTCAGCCAAAAAACTTCGTTTCAGGGAAGCTTATAATGTCATAGTGGATAATAAGATGGCTACAGAGAGAAATCGCTATGAAGCCATTGTGGATATTTCGGAAAGATTTGCGGAAGATGTTTATCTTCAAATTGCCAATGAATCCTTTTGATTCAAGAAGCTGGCCTGAATAACCTGAAATAAAAACCGGATCATGGATCTTATAAAATAATAGATCTCATAATCCGGTTTTTCATTTTTTCTTTCCTGCTTTTAACTTAAAAGCGGAGGGGACAACATTTTTACAACAGATTTATTTTTTGTTCAGGCTATATCCTGAACCAGGCGTGAAAGACGGGAAATATTTCTGGAAGCTGTGTTACCGTGAATCACTCCTTTTTTAGCAGCCTTGTCAATTACCGATTTAGCATTGTCAAGCTTTGCTTTAACACCTTCTGCTTCGCCATTAACGGCTGCAAGCCGGATTTCTTTGATTACATTTTTCACACGGGTTTTAACAGCCTTGTTCCTTAAACGTCTTATCTCACTTTGTCCGGCGCGTTTGATTGCAGATTTATGATTTGCCAAAGTAACGAACTCCTTTATCAAGTTAACGATCAGTTTATATTCATAAAATCTTTTAGATATAATATTCTCAGAATTGTTGTCAACACTTTTTTGAAAGAGCTGACTTCTATACCATTGACCTAATTTAAACCCAGGCCAATAACAAGACCGATAGAGATGCCCAGAGAGATGAATATGGAACCCACTACTATAGCCACGGCAGTGTTGTTTCCGGCAAGTTCTCTGGCAGTATCGAACGGAGTCATTCTGTCAAATATTTTATAGGCAATAATCATGACCATAATGGCCAGCATTGACCCTGCAAGCGAATATAAAAGATTCAACATCATTATGACAGATTGTGAAAAATCGGCGTTTTCCATTATCGCAGCACCCTTTTGATTATTTGTATTTTTTTGATATATTTAAGTGTTTCCAAACTTCTCCTGCCAGTGATCTCAGGTAAAACACTTTCTATGGACTGCCAGAGATTCGGGTTGAGTCCTTTTTTGGCGGCTTTTTTCTGGGCTTTAATAATAGTGCCTTTACCGGCATTATAAGAACCGAACATGAACTTTACCCTGTCTTGAAATGGCCGTCTGGCTGTAAATATTTTCCATAGAGTTCTGTCATACCATATGCCTGCGGCAATATTCCATTTTGCTTTAAGCAGGCCCCCTTTTATCGCAGAATTTTTTTTCTTGATCTCTTTAAATGTGCGGGGCATGATCTGCATGACTCCCACTGCCCCGACATGAGATCTGGCATCCTGTTTCAATCGAGATTCGGCTATTGCCTGAGCTTTAAAAAATCGCCAGTCGAATCCGGGTCCGAAATACCGCTTGGAATATTTGGAAAAATGTCTGTCATATTTTTTGATCCTGTTAAATCCAGCAAAAGATTCTCCAGCTTCCGCATACGAGCATCCTATAAGGAAAAGAATCGACAAAGATAGAATCCAAACTCTCATTTTCGTTCGGCCATCTGTTTTTTTCTCTTTTTCATCTGTTTTTTTCTCTTTTTCATTTTTTTTCTCTTTGTCACGTTCTCTACGATCTTTTCCTTTTTTTGAACAAATTTTTCCTTCTGCTTTGCAAGGCTGTTTTGAATGTTTTCCTGATATCGGCAAAGAGCGGAATAGCAAAAATAATAAGCAATAACAGCCAGAGGAAGTCCGATAACTGCACCTCCCAGGGTAATTGCCCACGCCTTGGATGCAATTCCCTGAGTATCGATATTGCTCATTTGCATCAATTTTTCACCGACTATATATGTCGTGTAGTAAATAAACGGGGCAGTAAAAGGATTCGATATCCAGACACCTATAGCAGAAGATACTTTGTTCCATTTCAAAAGGCTTGCAAAAAATACGGCAATTCCGGTCTGGAATCCCATAGAGGGTGTCATCCCGATAAAGATCCCCAGAGAAAATCCAAGTGCAATTTCCCTTGGCTGCCCTCTTATTTTAAGCAACCTTTTATAGAATGTAATGAATATGGACTTGACTTTGTTCCAGAGCTTGATTGGCATATGTGGTTCCCGTTCATTATCCCCTTTCATAAAATAGGGATGCATAAACGATTAACTTTTTTTTTGCAACAGCAATCGGTACTTCGATAGAAACTTTAAAAATGGTATCAGCTATGTCATGGAAACCAGATATTCTAAGAACCCTTCCATAAAAAATAATGGGAGCAGCATCTGCATTTTATATAAAAATAAAATACTTCAATGATTTGGATTCCTCAGCATGGAACCTATTGTAACTTTTCTTGTTGAATTTGTGATCAAAGCTGTTGCAGTTGTTTTTTCCGTATGAAGCACAATAACCGTTCCGAAATCCTCTGGAGGTAATAAATCCGGCTGGTGTTTGCTCATAGTTTTTTTCTTTGCTGTATATTTTGTCTGATAAAAAATATTGTATTTCTGGCCTGGTTCAATACCATGAACAGACCCTTTATCCAGAAACACAATATCATGCTCTCCAAGCAGTTCTGTGTGTTCTTCACTTTCAACGATTCTTGCGATCATTTCTTCCTTGCTTTCTTGAAAAGGGATATTCGGTGATCTCTCAATATAAGGAATGATCTTGTCCTTTGCATAAATAGTTCTGAAAGACTGCTTTATCTGCCCGACAGCCAATCCAGACTCGATTCTCTTGATTTCAAGGATACCTGTCAGATAATATTGTGTGCCGATCAAATTATTGGTAGCCACATCCTTTACTGTAGCAGTGTTACGATATGTTGTATAAAGGCGGCCTATTATTAAAGGGGAGTTTCCGAGTTCACGTATGTAGACAAAATCGTTATGACTGATCATACTTTTTGAGCCAATTTCCTTATATATTTCTCCATGTGCAGCGGCCTTTTTTTTACGGACAAATCCCACTTTGTTTATAGCCGGATAGGTAAAAACTGATTCTCCGGGTCGGAGTCCGAACTTTGACTGGCTGTAAGGTTTTGAAGGATCGGCAAATGTCGCATCTGCATCAAAAGCGTCCGGCGGAACCGGTGGTTGAGAGGTGAAGTCTGGTATGACAACGCTTTGATCGAATTCGACAAACTCATCCTGTGTTCCGGCAGTATTATCAGACGAACTTGCTGTTCCAGGACCCAGGATTTGGATTATTTTTCTCGAATGTCCAGGGCCTGAGTCGATAACCATTTTATCTGGATATATCAGAAGCCGCTGACCGGGATAAATCCTGTGTGGATTCGGAATAGGAACATTGATATTCTGCTTCCACAGGCCCGGCCACTCATAAGGAGCTTTGAAAAATTTGCCGGCAATACCCCATAGAGTGTCACCTTTCTGGACTGTATAGTGCCTGGGAGCAGTTTGTTTGTCCAGAACAGGTTGAAAATCCTGTTGAGCGCCAACTGAAAGACAGGGGAAAAAAAGAAAAAAAATACCGAGCCGTATGAAAATATTGCAAAACCCGCCTGGCTTATCCATTTTGTATTGGTTCTCCTATTATCTGAAAGAGTATAGCCGCTCTTGATTATATTTTTATAAATGCCTTAAAAAACCATCAATAGTCAATAGACAATTAGTGCATATAAAGAAAAAAGCCCTTATGCCAATGGCATAAGGGCTTTTCATTATTCATTTTATTGAACGAATAAACGATATGATGTCAGTGTCGCCGTATAAGTGGCTCCAACAATTTTACATCATTCCGCCCATTCCGCCCATTCCGCCCATTCCACCCATTCCGCCTCCAGGAGGCATGGCAGGCATATCTGATTTTTCTTCAGGTTTGTCAGCGATCATTGCTTCTGTGGTCAGCATAAGGGATGCGACACTTCCAGCATTCTGCAGAGCAAACCGAGTTACCTTAGTCGGATCAATTACACCGGCTTCGATAAGGTCTTCGTATTTGTTGGTTGCTGCATTGTAACCGAATGCGCCTTCTTCGTGCTTCACTTTTTCGATAACAACAGAACCTTCAAATCCTGCATTGTTGACAATCTGGCGCAGAGGTTCTTCAATGGCTCTTACAACCACTTTGACGCCCAGTTGTTCTTCGGGATCATCTATCTGTGCTCCTTCCAGAGCCTTGATGCAGCGTACAAGAGCCACACCGCCGCCAGGTACGATGCCTTCTTCGACAGCCGCACGAGTTGCGTTCAGAGCATCTTCCACGCGAGCTTTTTTCTCTTTCATCTCTGTCTCGGTAGCAGCTCCGACGTTGATGACAGCCACGCCGCCGATCAATTTAGCCAGACGTTCCTGGAGTTTTTCACGGTCATAATCGGAAGTTGTCTCGTCGATCTGTGCGCGGATCTGTTTTACGCGAGCTTCCAGAGCTGCACGTTCGCCTGCGCCATCCACGATGGTGGTATTGTCTTTATCAAGGGAGATACGTTTGGCTGTACCAAGATCGTTCAAGGTCATGTTTTCCAATTTGATACCAAGATCTTCTGACACAACCTGGCCGCCGGTAAGGATTGCGATATCTTCCAGCATGGCCTTTCTTCTGTCTCCGAATCCAGGAGCTTTAACTGCTGCTACCTGAAGAGTTCCTCTCAATTTGTTGACCACCAGGGTAGCCAGAGCTTCGCCATCAACATCTTCGGCGATGATCATGAGGGGTTTACCCATTTTTGCGGTCTGCTCAAGGATGGGCAGAAGGTCTTTCATGTTGCTGATTTTTTTCTCGTTGATCAATATATAAGGATCGTCCAGTGAAGCCACCATTTTTTCAGCATCGGTGACAAAGTAGGGAGAAAGATAACCACGATCAAACTGCATACCTTCAACAACGTCAAGAGTTGTGTCCATGCTCTTGGCTTCTTCAACTGTGATAACGCCTTCTTTGCCGACTTTGTTCATGGCCTCAGCAATGATGTTACCAATGGTAGCATCGTTGTTGGCAGAAATTGTGCCGACCTGGGCGATTTCACGCTGATCTTTGGTAGGTTTGCTTATGGAATGGAGTTCTTTAACTGCCACTTCAACAGCCTTGTCGATGCCGCGTTTGATGGACATCGGGTTGTTACCAGCCACGACCAGTTTCTGCCCTTCTTCGTAAATAGAACGTGCAAGAACTGTTGCTGTAGTGGTGCCGTCTCCAGCCATATCCGAAGTCTTGCTTGCAACTTCCTTGACCATCTGTGCGCCCATGTTCTCGAACTTGTCTTCCAGCTCGATTTCTTTGGCAACGGTCACACCGTCTTTGGTCACTGTGGGGGAACCCCAGGATTTATCGATAACAACGTTTCTGCCCTTGGGGCCGAGGGTTACAACGACAGCATCGGCAAGAGCCTGCACACCGTTGAGCATGGCCTCGCGGGCCTTCATGTCATATTTTATTATTTTCGCCATTTTATCTGACCTCCATCATAAGTATTTATTATTCAATAATTCCAAGGATATCATCTTCGCGCATAATCAGGTACTCTTCGCCTTCAACCTTAACTTCTGTTCCGGAATATTTACCGAACAGCACCCTGTCTCCCTCTTTTACATCCATAGGGATTCTATTGCCATCATCGCCGACTTTGCCACTGCCTATTGCAGTAACTTTGCCTTCTGCCGGTTTTTCTTTTGCTGTATCTGGAATGATTATTCCGCCTTTGGTTGTTTCTTCTTCTTTGACACGCTGTACCAGGATTCGATCCTGAAGAGGTCTCAGTTTCATTTTACTTTCTCCTTTTTTCGATGTTTTTTTATATTGAGTACAATAAGTTATTGGCCAAAAAAAATCTGTGCAACTGTAACCACACTTCTCTCTCTGTAAACTCTATTTGTCAAAAACAAAAAGAGTTTTCATTTACCAGGTTTTCATTTACCAGGTTTTCATTTAACCAGGCATTGAGAAAAAAATAAAATGGGTTTTTATCAAATTGCTTTATCAGAAGTTTTCGCAGATTTATCCGGTTTTGAATCTGTCTTTTTCGATTCTTTTTTTACCTCTGTGTCGGCCCCTTGTTTTTTCCCTGCATAATCCGTCACATACCAGCCGCTTCCCTTGAGATGAAAAGAGCTTTGAGAGATAAGTTTTTGAAGGCTGCCTGAACAATTTCCGCATTCTGTCAACGGTTTATCGGAAAACTTCTGTAATGCTTCTACAACATTTCCGCATTGTTCGCATTCATATTCATAAATCGGCATTTGCACCCTCTCCTTTATCGAAAAAAATTATAGAATCCGGGATGTTTAATTCCCGGCCTGTCTGCTGTTCTGGAAAAAATATAGAGCTTGTTTTCAGGTTGTCAAGGAATGATCTGTCATTTTCTTCAATCAAATAATGTAAGGGTCATGGATGAAATTAATTTCATGTCCCACTTGTTCTTCAGCCTCTCTTCTTTCTTATGCTGCAAGGCTAAATTAAGTATTCCAGAGGCTGTTTCCATTGTCTGTAAAACAGAAAAACTTTATCCATGCCTTTTACCCTGACAGAAGCCAGAATCTCACGGGTTTTTCGATGCACTCTCTCCTCTTCTGCAACCCGCTCTTCTTCCGAGGCATCGAAATGTTGAAGAAATTTGTTGAAACGGACTACATGGATCAATTCATGAACCATGATGTACAGGCTGAAAGGAAAAAGATCGATATGCTTATAAGTTGCAAGCGCATCTGAAATAGCATGGTCCTGGATACATATTTTATAAAAGTGAAAGGAAGATGATCCAAGATACCGATTCTTCTGCCTGGCTTCATAGCGTATCACCTGTGCAAAAGGTCCGTAAACTATCTCATTTTCAGCAAGATCCGCCAATGTGACCACATCATATTTCAATTGTGTCCACTGACTTGCCGACATCTTGTAAAAGTTGCTGACAAGCTCTTCTGCCATTGAGACAGAATCTGTTACAATCTTGATTTGCCGGGTATCAAAATAAAAAAGATCATCCATTTTGACAATGCCTTGATCGAAATAAATTTAAAAGCTTGCAATAAATCTGAAATAGGGGTATCAAAATTTTTTATCATTATTTATCATCAATAAATTTTTTGGATTGGAGGTGGTCTGTTGGGTAGTGTTGTGAAAAAACGAAGAAAAAAAATGAGACGGCATAAGCATCGCAAGCTTTTGGCCCGTACGAGGCATCAGAGAAGAAAAGGCAAATAATTATTTTGTCTCCCTTTATTTTATACTAAAAAAGCGCCATGTCAGTAAGTTATGGCGCTTTTTTCGTCAAGATTTCCCCACAAAAAAAACATCCCATGTGATTGATACATCTTATGGAAAGATGTTACGGATTGGATGCCGCAGGCTTGTAATTACCTTTCAGAAACTTGAAAATTTCCGAATCTGTCGAAAGCACGAGTTGACTATCCTTGTCCAAAGCCTCCCTGTATATTTTCAGGGTACGGACAAAGGAATAAAAATCAGGATCAACATTGTAGGCTTTTGCATATATTTTTGCTGCCAGAGCATCTGCCTCACCTTTTATTTCCTGGGCTTTCCTATAGGATTCTGAAAAAATCTTTTTCAAGTCCCGGTCTTTATCACCAATGATCTTGCTGGCCTCTCCCTTACCTTCAGATCTAAATTTTTCAGCTATCTGCCTGCGCTCTGCAATCATCCTTTCATACACTTTTTCTCTGACCGATTCCACATAGTTGATTCGCTTTATCTTGACATCAACAAGTTCGATACCAAAAGGAGAGAGCTTGGGCCGCGCCTGCTCCAGGATTCCCTGGGTAATTTTTTCACGTCCCATTTTCACTTCATAAGAATGCTGTTCCTTTTGCAGATCTTCCAGGCCTGCTTCTGTAATATCAAGTTTCCGATCAGTGCTTCGAACCGCCTCAATCAGGCTGTTTGATGTGATAAAGTTGCGAACAGCAGGGTCAATAATCTCGTCAAGTCGAAGACGTGCACTTTCCACTGTGCTTACAGTTTCAAGAAACTTGATGGCATCAACAATTTTCCATCGAGCAAAGGTATCAACCCATATATATTTCTTTGCCACCGTGGGAATTTCTCCCGGATCACCATCCCATTGCTGAAGGTTTTTCGGCAGATACCGTGCATTCTGAATGAAAGGTATCTTGAAGTATAAGCCAGGTTCAGTTACAGGCTTGCCCACAATTCTTTGAAATTGTGTTATTACAACAAGTTCTGTCTCATCTACTATGAAAGCGGAAAGAAAGAACGAAACGATTCCCACCCCCAGTCCGATTACAAATACGATACTTATTATACTCGATTTCATTTGACACCGCCTTTCATGTCGGGAAGATTTATACCGGAAAGATTCATCAGAGGAACCAGGTTCTTCTGATTTTCATCAATTATATATTTCTTTCCCATTTTTGGCAGCATCTCACTGATTGTCTCAAGATAAAGCCGTTTCCTCGTGACATCTTTGGCTTCTGTGTACTCTTTGTACAACGAGGTAAACCAGGCTGCATCTCCTTCTGCCTGATTGACCCTTTCCAATTTGTATCCTTCTGCCGATTTGATGATCCGTTCAGCCTCACCTTTTGCAGCAGGCACTGCTTTGTTATATTCCCTGTTAGCTTCATAAATCAGCTTTTCTTTTTCCTGCACAGCCTGGTTGACTTCATTAAAGGATGATCGCACCTTGTCCGGTACATTGGTACGTTTCATTTCGATAGTAACGATGAAAATCCCGGCTTCGGCCTTATCCATTTCTTTCTGAAGTAATTTCTGTGCTTCATGAGCCATTTCTTCACGCTTGCTGATCACTTCACTGATGCTTCGGTCTCCTACAACGAGACGCATAGTGGCTTCGGACATATCGATCAACAGCCTTCTGACATTTGCAACCTTAAATAGAAAGTTTTTTGGTTCTTTGATCCGGTACTGTATGATCCAGGGTACTACTCCCACATTCAAATCCCCGGTCAGCATCAGGCTCACATCGCTAGTTTTGGATCTTGAAGAAAAGGATCGAGACTCGCTTTGTGCCTGAGAAAAGCCGAATTCTTCCTTATATATCCTGGTTTTGGGGACTTTTGTAACTTTTTCAATTCCCCTGGGCAGTTTGAAATTGAGTCCGGGTCCCTCTGTCCGGTTATATTTACCGAACCTCTGAACCACTCCGACTTCATCCCAGCCCACGCTGTAAACCATCGAAGATCCGAAATAAACAATGGCAATCAAGATTACCACAAACGCCAATGATCCGCCTCTCCATTTGAAATCATTGATTTTTTTGAAAAAATCAAAATCGTTCAAATTGGGAGGCATATCTCCCCTGTTTTGTTGATTTTCTTTAAGTTTGTCCCAGTCCCAACTCATATGACAATTTTATCCCCTGTTTCTTTTACGGTTATGAATTTGCTTTCAACTGCTCATTTTTACAAACATGTCTAATGGAGCGCCAGCGTTTAGTCAAGCAAAAAGCCACAGGCATAAGATTTGCGCTTGACATGAGGATTTGCCGCATATATTCGTTTGCTTATGAATTCACGAAAAAAAAAACGATCTTCGTTTGAACATATTGGTTTGATTCTTGATAAAACCATAAAATCCCTGCGCCCTGAAGCCAGCAGCATTCTGTCTGAAATAAAGGAACGCTGGGAAGAGACCGTGGGAAAAGCCGTGGCTGAGGAAACTCGGCCATTCTATCTGAAAGGAACAGTGCTGATCGTTCATGTTGCACATTCGATCCTGCTCCATCACCTCATGTTCATGAAACCGGATATGATCGATAAAATAAACCAGGCCGCCGGCAAGAAAATCATCACAGATATCGATTTGAAAGTCGGTCAGGTATAACAATCAATTTTATGCAATATGAATAATTTATGTGATAATACTTTTTTCAACGGAAAAGTCAGTGTCCAGCAGAATCCTGACGGTTACAGGTTTTCCATCGATTCGGTACTTCTGGCCTGGGCAGCGGGAAAAATCAAGGCAGATACGATTGTTGATCTTGGAACAGGCTGCGGTATCATGCCCATAATTCTGGCTTATCGGAATCCGGATACTCCTGTCTACGGTATCGAGATTCAAAAAGGGCTTTTCGATCTTGCAGCACAGAATATTAAAGCCAACCAGATGGAAAAAAATGTACGTCTTTTCAATATGGATATGAAGAATATAAAGGCTGGTTTGTTCCCTGACACCCCGAATCTGGTGATTTCTAATCCTCCTTATAGAAATGTGGGTTCAGGAAGGCTCAACCCTCACAGTGAGAAAGCATGTGCGCGCCATGAGATATCGGCAACTCTTGCTGATGTGGTCTCTACAGCAGGGAGGCTGTTGAATATTTCCGGAAAATTCTTAATAATTTATCCGTCATGGCGTATGGCCGAACTTTTGTCATGTATGCAGAGTTTTAAGATTGAACCCAAATATGTCCGGACGATTCACGGCGGGCCGGACGCAGAAGCAAAACTTGTTATCGTATGCGGAACAAAAGGAGGCAGACCCGGTATGAAACTGGACCCGCCCCTTTTTATCTATAAGAAAGAAAACGTTTATACAGATGAAGTTGCAGAGATGTTTGAACCCTGATCCTATCTATCTTTTCAAGCTGTTCAATGCCTGCCCTGTAATCACTTTGGGATAAAAATAGGTCGATTTTCTGGGCATTATCCTGCCTTCCTTTGCTATACGCTGCACCTGTTCTATCCTTGTGCCGTTCAAGACAAAGGTTACGTCAAACCGACCTGAACTTACAGCTTCTACAGCTTCTTCCTCCCTGCTCGAATAGGAAATCAGCTTTTCATTGTCGAGCCGGGCTTGATCAAAACCGAGCAACTCCATGAAAATGAGCCGTGTCAAGACTGTAACATCAAGTTCAAGAAGAGCGTCCGTCAGTTCGGACTCCTTGCCGAATTCACGTTTCATGACCCCCTGTTTAAGACGGAGCAGATAAAAACAGGGATCATCTTTCATGAATATTCCTATTGAATTTTCCATTCGATTTTTCTTCAATTCCGCCGTCCATTTGTCCCTGGCAGCTTCCAGCCCTCCTTTTTCAAAGGGAAAAGATTCGATATGAAAATAAGGTTTGCAGGATGAAGCAAGTTTTTTCAAATCAGTCTCATCAACGCCGGAAAGTATCCTGTGGGCAGGCAGGATGACCATCCCCGGATCTTCAATACTGCTCAAATACATCATGACATAGTTTGCTGGATGATCATCGGAAAAATTTGGATCTGTCTGCTTCAGCCAGTCCCTGTAAGCGATTGCCGTTTCATACCGGTGATGTCCGTCCGCTATGAATATGGTTTTTTCTTTCATCAGATCGGTAATTCTCGCCAGAGTTTTCTGATCCGAAATACTCCACATCTTCTGCCCATGACCCGCAGAGTCAGTAAATGAGGCATCCAGCTTATTGTTTTCACAATGCGTTCGGATTATGTCCATGATATTGTCATCATCCGAATAAAGGGAAAAGATGGGGCTGAAATTGGCATGGCTGGCCTTCATCAAATTAAGACGTTCTGATTTTATCTTTGAAAATGTTCGCTCATGAGGAAGAACTATACCTTTTTCAAAAGGTTCCAGCCGAACCCGGGCGATCAGTCCGAAACGTTCGAAAGTTCTGCCCTCAACGGTAAAAGTTGTGGAATTTAGATAAACGGCAGGTTCTTTGTCCCGAACCAGGATGCCTTCTTTTATCCATTCGTTTAAATATTTACCAGCACGGGTGTGATAATTATCATCGTCTGTATCATCTTTTTTCGATTGTCCAAGTATCAGACGGATTACATTATTTGGATGGCAGTCATGAAATTCATCCTTTTGTCTGTCAGAAATTACATCATAGGGAGGGGTGGTAACTTTTGAAAGATCATTGATCTTTTCCTGATTGTACAATATTCCACAAAACGGAATCACTTCGGCCATAATTTATTTCCTTTATTTTCCGTGATTGACATATTCAAAATTCGGAAAACTGATACTAAAAACAAATGCAATTTTCAAGTGAATTCTATATGTTTTTCAAATAATGTCCATAAAACATAAAAAATATCGATAAAGATCGTTGACAAGTAAATTTCAAACGTGTATTAGACTATTTTTGTGTTTGAGAGTTGGAGAGGTGGCCGAGCGGCTGAAGGCCCTGCTCTCGAAAAGCAGTATCCTGCCAAAAGCGGGATCGTGGGTTCGAATCCCACCCTCTCCGCCAGGATATTTCCTGCAAGAGAGTGAGATTGACTTTAAAAAGCCCATATGCTTTTTTTTGCATATGAATGAATAAATAAATGGAGAGATGTCCGAGCTGGCTGAAGGAGCACGACTGGAAATCGTGTGTACTGCCACAAGTGGTACCGAGGGTTCGAATCCCTCTCTCTCCGCCATATTTTTTTACAGGTGTTCTTTACCTTCAATAAAAAGTTTCTGATCAGGGCCGTGGATGAAATTAGTTCCATAAGATTGCACCGAATTTGGATCTGTGTTCAAGACGCATCAATGGGTGAATACTTATTGTCTGTACCCATTGATGCAACGAAGAAAACAGGTTCAAAGGCAAGCAAGGTTGTGGAAGTTATTTCATCCACGGCCCTTATTTATCATAAAATATAATTTACACTCTTATATGATTTCAGCCCCTTCCGGTCTTTCCCAAATACTTTATCCTGAAGCCCGAATGTACAGCTCATTATGGAAACCGGTCTTCAACGATTTTATCCGTGGACAATATCAATGTAAAAGGCGCAATAAAAAAAGCGGCCTGTAAAGGCCCCGGAGATTCTTATGTCCTATCTTGTTCTTGCTCGGAAATACCGCCCCCAGACCTTTGAAGATGTGGTCGCTCAGACCCATGTAACCCACACCTTAAAAAATGCCATTGAGGCAGATCGCGTGGCTCATGCCATCTTGTTTTCCGGCCCCAGGGGAACTGGCAAGACAACCGTAGCAAGGATAATGGCAAAGGCCATGAACTGCGAACAAGGGCCTGCCTCCGAACCGTGCAACCAGTGCCAGTCATGTAAGGAAATTACATCGGGAAGCGCTGTCGATGTTTTTGAAATCGACGGAGCCTCCAACAATGGCGTGGATAATATCCGGGAACTCAGGGACAATATAAGGTATATGCCTGCCCACAGCCGTTACAAGATATATATAATAGATGAAGTCCACATGCTCAGTACAGCCGCTTTCAATGCGCTGTTAAAAACCCTGGAAGAACCGCCTCCCCATATAATGTTTTTCTTTGCCACCACCGAATCCAACAAGATTCCGGTGACAATTCTCTCAAGATGCCAGCGGCATGATTTAAAACGGCTCGAATCAGCATCAATCATAAATCACATGGCTTCTCTGTGTCTTGCAGAAGGTAAAAAGGTCGATCACGAAGGACTTGAAATCGTGGCAAAAGAATCGGGCGGATGCATGAGAGATGCCCTGAGCCTCCTGGATCAGGTACTGACCTGTGCGGATGGTGAAATAACTTCAAAACAGATCATAGATATCCTGGGCGTAATCGACTCGCAAATTCTTTTTGATATATCAGATGCCATTTTAAAGCAGGATCTTGCAAAAATTCTTGAAATTCTTGATACCGTATATGAACGCGGCCACAGCGTAAAGGAACTGTATTCTTCCCTGCTGGGTCATTTCAGGAATCTTCTGATGGTACGTATAACCGACAATGCTGCAAAACTCATGGATCTTCCGGCGCGTGAAATCCAATCAATGAAAGCCCAGGCCAATCAGGTTTCGGATATTTATCTGGGCCGTATGCTTGATATTCTGTTCAAAGAAGAGGCTTCTGTCCTTTTTTCCGCTCATTCACAGATAGCTCTGGAAATGGCTTTCATACGAATGTTTCAGACCAGACCGGGCCTGCCCATAGATACTCTGATAGAAAAACTGGATCATCTGGCAGGTAATATCGGTATTGATATGAAAGTTGCAGTTCCTGTTACTCCAGTACAAAAAGGGCAGAAAACTGAACCGCCCGTGCCGGAGTCAGTTCCTGCCGCACCAGTACAAACAGAGCAAATAGCTGAACCGCCAGTGCCAGAACCAGTTCCTGCCGCACCAGTGCAAAAAGAACAGATACCTGAGCCGTCCGTGCCGGAGCCAGTTCCTGCCGCACCAGTACAAACAGAGCAGATACCTGAGCCGTCCGTGCCGGAGCCAGTTCCTGCCGCACCAGTACAAAAAGAGCAGATACCGGAACCACCTGTGCCGGAACCAGTTCCTGCCGCACGCCCGTCGAATACTTCCGGCCATATGGAAGATCAACAGAACGGAGCTTTGGAAGAAATTCCTCTGGATGCATATTCTGCGGATATTTCATTAAGTACTCCAGACAATTATTCTGCCCCGATGCAGGCCCCCGCTCCTGTGAATACACCGAATCTGGCCGGAGAAAACTTTGCAGCAGAATCTGTCAATACCGGATCTGTAAATCCTGAACAAGGATGGAAACGCTTGATAAGCCGGATAGCAGATCAGAAAAGCCTGCTGGCAAACTGTTTGTCACAATGCAGGCTGAAAAACTTTGACACAGGTAAAATCGAAATCGAAACCAGCGGTCAGGCATTTCAATTAAAACAGATCAATAAAAACATGAGTATGATAAAAACTGCCTGCGAATCGGTTTTTGGCAGAAAAATGGAAGTAATAGTTACACCCGGCAAACCTGCCGAAAACAACGGACAGGCAGGAGCAAGGCAGGCCAATGCAATTGAACAGGAAGCCTTGAGCCATCCTTTAATAGGAGCTGCTCTTGAGATATTCAACGGCAAAATTGTCGATTTTAAAGTTTTGAACCAATAAATTTACAAGAAGAAAGGAAAGCAGATGAAAGGTGGAATGGGACAGATGATGAAACAGGCGCAGAAACTTCAGTCAAAAATGATGAAGCTTCAGGATGATCTGGCAAAAGAAACAACTGAAAGTTCTTCCGGCGGCGGCATGGTAAAAGTTGTTGTGACTGGAAAACAGGAAATTGTTTCCATAGAGATCGAAAAAGAAGTGGTTGACCCGGAGGATGTTGAAATGCTCCAGGATCTGGTTGTAGCAGCCGTAAATGATGCCCTTGCCAAATCTCAGCAGATGGCGAATGAAAGAATGGGAAAACTGACAGGCGGCATGAATATACCGGGAATGTTTTAGTTCATGAACCATTATCCCGCTTCTGTTTTAAATTTGATCAGGGAATTGTCCAGGCTTCCGGGTATAGGCGAAAAAACCGCAGAACGTCTGGCTGTGCATATTCTTGACGCTCCAGGCCAGGAAGCCGAAAATCTTGCCCGAAGCATATCGGATGTCAAAGAAAAGGCGAAACTCTGTTCCATGTGCTTTTGTTTAAGCGATGAAGATATCTGCCAGATTTGCAGCAGCCCGGCAAGAGATTCTGCCTGCGTATGCGTGGTGGAGCAGCCTGCTGAAATGGTGGCCATTGAAAAGTCAGGCGGTTTTTCAGGTCTTTACCATATCCTCCAGGGTGTGCTGTCACCCATGGACGGAATCGGGCCGGATAATATCAGAATCAGGGAACTGATCCAGCGGGTCGAATCGAAAGGTGTGCGGGAAGTGGTGCTTGCTACAGGCACTGGTGTAGAAGGCGAGGCCACGGCATCTTATATAGCGGGCCAGCTCGAAAAATATCCGGTCAAAGTCAGCCGGATAGCATCAGGAGTTCCCATCGGAGGAGATTTGAAATATGTGGATCAATCGACCATGAAAAGAGCGATGGAGTGCCGCTATGAGTTCCAGTGAAGGCTTGTCTGATAAAATAAACGATTCATCATCAGACAGAACAAAAGCAAAACCTTCGGATATATTCGAGTGTACCCTGTGCGGAGAATGCTGCAAAGGATATGGCGGAACATATGTAACCCCTGCCGACATTGAGGCAATTGCCGCATATATCAATGAAGACCCAAAACTTTTTATCGACAGATGCTGCCAGTTGTCAGGAAACAGGTATGTTCTTGCCCAGAATGAAAATGGGGTTTGCATGTTCTGGGACAGTTTGTGTACCATCCATCCGGTCAAGCCCCGCATGTGCAGGGCCTGGCCATTTATCAACAGTGTTCTGATCGATACAGATAACTGGCATATGATGGCAGGGTCATGTCCGGGTATGCGAACAGATGTTCCGAACCATCTTATAGCAGAATGTGTCCGGGAGGTCATTAAGTCAACCGGCAACAATATGTATAATAAGCCCCGGTGATCCCTGGTGATCCGATGGTAAGATTTTTAAGTGGTCATATCTCCCAGTGATCGGGGGCATTGATATGCCATGCCAGGGAATTGTCATTGTCAGCCAGAAAGGCTCCATCTTTTTTTGAAATGATTCGGATGTCTTCAAGTACGCCAATGGCAGTATCTAAGGCATCTGGAGTATTGTTCCATGGGCCAAGAAGATTTTCTTTTGTAACTGCCGCGCCAGTGTCCGCTATGCCGCAGCATAGAAGATACAAGGATATGGTGTTCGTATCCAGCCCGGTTTCAAATATTTTCTGGCTCATGGAGCGTTGGTTGTACAGATCGTTATCCATAGTCATCATCATCATCCTTTTGAATTAAAATCGGTTAAACGGCATATAGCCAAATGCCAGTAATCGTAATTTCGGATGCTTTTTTAATCAATAAAAAAAATGCGGTTTATTTATCATGATAGGAATATTTGATTCCGGCATAGGCGGTCTGACAGTTGCAAAGGCCATAATGAATTCTCTACCCAGCTATGATATTGTTTATATGGGAGATACTGCACGCACCCCTTATGGAACCAAAAGTGCTGCGACAATTGCAGAGTATTCCCTTCAGGTGAGCGATTTTCTTTTCAATATCGGTGCAAAAATTATTGTCATTGCCTGCAACACGGCATCAAGTGCTGCATACACTCAAGTCTGTGAAAATTTTGGTGTTCCCGTATTCGAACCCATTGAGCCTGCTGTCGATCTTGCCTTGAAAAATTCACGAAAAAAGCAAATCGGTGTAATCGGCACAAGAGCCACTGTCAAAAGCGGTGTGTACGAAAAAATGATCATGAAAAAAAACGGCAGGTCCAGGATTCATTCAGCAGCCTGCCCCCTGCTTGTGCCTATAGTAGAAGAAGGCTGGCTCAACAGACCCGAAACCACCATGATCATAAAAAAATATCTGCATCCTCTGAAAACCAGACAGATAGACTCGCTCATACTGGGATGCACTCATTTTCCCATATTGAAAAAAATCATACAGCGAAAAATGGGCAAAAGGGTTTATCTTGTCGATTCATCCCTTGCCATTGCCGAAAAAATAAAATCCTTTCTTGAAGATCACCCTGATGTTGATGAGCAGATCAGCAAAACCGGATCAACCCGTTTTATGGTATCTGACCTGACTGACAGATTTGAGCAGAGCGCAAGAACGATTTTAAAGCGCCGGATTCTGCTTGAACATGCTGATCTTTGATAGTTGTCTCCTGATTTAAAGCGCTGGGTATTTTTCGCGTAATACAGGCCAGATATAAACGCCGTTATGGCCATTGTGATCTGTCTGATTCTTATATTTTTTTGCATGTTCCATCTGTTTCTTCAAAGAAAATGGACTGGAACGTGCATTTTTTCATATCTATAATCCAAAAATTTTCTTACCTCAGCCAAAATTTCTTGACTTTTCAGAGCCATTTGCGTTAAAAATCCATATGTTAAATTGTCATTATGGAGCTGTAGGTTTAGCCCAACACGGCATTATATGCATGCTCCGCTCGTGACAACTGTAATCTCAATTTTGGAGACCGGGTTTACTCGCTCCATGCATATAATGCTATACGTTATGAAATGGAGAAAAACATATGAATGTTAAAGATGCGGTAAAAAAAGCTATAGAATATGCAGCAGAAATATTTCGAGCGGAGAAACCTGAAAATATTGGCTTGGAAGAAGTGTTTTTGAATGAAGATGAAAAAGCCTGGGAAGTAACAGTGGGTTTTTCTCGTCCATGGGACCATCCCAAACAAACTGGTGTGATAGCAACTTTGCAAGCTCTGAATCCAAAACGGCAATACAAAGTAGTAAAAATTGATAATGAAACTGAAAAAGTGAAATCAATTAAAATAAGAGAAATCAAAAGTGAGTAGTGTTTTATTAGATACAAATTTGCTATTGCTCTTAGTCGTGGGGCTTTATGATGAAAATCTCATCGAAAACCATAAAAGGACAAGTAATTTCACTAAGGAAGATTTTGCTTTGCTCAAAGAGAGTCTTGCTAATTGCCAAGTAATATGGGTTACTTCACACTGTCTGGCAGAGGTTTCTAATTTATTGAAACAATCTCATGCCAACAAAAGCAACAAATTAATGGCGTTCTTGAAGGAAATAGTATCTCAATTCAAAGAATCACATATTGAGAAAACTATCGTTTTCAAGCAGGAATGTTTCAGTCGTTTGGGTGTTGCAGACTCCGCAATAACTGTAAAAGCTAAACGTGTTGATTGTGTTTTTACGGTTGATTTTGATTTGTACAACGAAATTTCGAGAGCAGGCTGTAAAGTTATAAATTTCAACCATCTAAGAATGGAAAATATGCTTTCATAACAAGGGCTCAACCCGACCGCGAGAACGGGAGGCGTTTTCCCCTAAAGCTGTTGGCGCGACGGTTATGTACGGAGGGCAACCACGAGGGTTTGCCCCTACATTAATGTTGAGAAATATTTGATTAGGTACTTATCAAACTGTGAGAAGGAAATCATTTTTGCTTCCTTTTCCATTTCATGTTGATATTTTTTTTCATACTTTATCAAAAAACAGGAAAGCGAATCTATGCGACAATTGGCATCAGAACTTGAAAACTGGCTCAAGGGATATAACAAACTTTTAAAAGACTTGAAGGCAAACGGGTTCAAGCAGACTCCGACCAATGCCCGTGAAGGGCTGGTAAACCTGACATCCACTTTTGTAACGGAAAAACCGGTGATCAAGTGGGTTCAAGACGATCTGGTCGAGGGGGAAGAATTCAATGTATCGGTGAGAATATATCATCCCGAACCCGAATCCAGGCTGCCGGTACTCCTCTATTTTCATGGCGGCGGCCACATGGCCGGAAGTATTATCGCTTATGATTCCATATGCCGGAAAATGGCTCTTGCAACCAATCATATTGTGGTCTCAGTCGATTACAGACTTGCTCCAGAATGCCCTTATCCGGCGGGTATTGTCGATGCAGTCACTGTTGCTAAAAATATATGGGCTACCCTCGGCCAGAGAAAAGTCAACTATATTCGTCAACTTTCCATAGCCGGTGACAGTGCAGGCGGAGCCATAAGCGCTACTCTTTCACACTATACACAGCACGACATCGATGTTGACATAAGGGTGCAGATACTCATATATCCCAGCCTCGATTATACCATGCAGTCGGAATCCATAGAATTGAACGGAGACGGATATCTGCTGCAAAAAGAAAAAATCGAATGGTTTTTCGATAATTATTTTCAACATGACGAAAACCGCAGAAAAGTCTCTCCGCTTTATATGGAATTTACGGGAAATTTGCCCGAATCATTGGTCATCAGCGCTGAATTCTGTCCGCTGCGTGATGAAGCTTTTGCCTATATTCAAAAATTAAACGATGCCGGTATTCGAAACCAGCATCTCCATTTCGATGACATGGCCCATGCATTCATAAATATGGAAAATCTGTTGAAAGATCAGTGTGACAGACTTTACCGTAATATAGCTCGCTTTCTGAATTCCGGCTGATGACAATTTTGCATTGATGATGTTGTCGATCTTTGTTTAAAAAAATATAAACCCAAAGAAATATTGGGCGATATTTCAAACATAACATCGCTGTTTATAGACTTTCAGCAGCATTTGTATCTACAGAAAGCGGCTTAAATTAAAGATGGCTGACAATAAAAAATTCAGCGGACGCAAAAAACCGAGTCGATCATGGTGCGAGTTTCTTTTTAATTTTTATTTTGCGGAATATTGGGTATGGCAACATAGGGCTTCTGAGCTTGTCGTTGGCCCCTTTGATGTATGCAGGAGATAATATGGAAAACAAAGATAAAGAATATCTGGAAACATTTCTTATTCCAATCAGGAATTGTAAAAACTATAGACCCAAATTTGGGCAAGGGGGTAGTGGTAAAGGACTCTCAATAAGCGAATTCAAAACTCTGTATAGCTCTGATCCATTCTATTCATGGCTTGGTCTCGATACAGAATTAATATATTCTGCACACCGAGTAGCCGGTGGAATGACCTCCGTTTATCGGCAGATAGGGATTGGCTGTGAACGATTGTTTCGTTCTGTTTTGTTTGACAGTACTGGCTATACTCATCCTGAATTTGCTACCTGGTCTTACACCGCTAAAACCAGATCAGGTAAAACAAAAAAATTATCCCTTGATGGCAGGATAGAACTTGCTGAAATCAAAAAAGAAATAGTACTTAACGAAGTAAGGCGCTGGATTAAAGATTACTGTGCCGACTTAGGAGAAGTATCCGAACCTGATAATGGTATTGTTTTTGAAGTTCGTCAAGGTTATAAAAGCAAAGATTCTAAACGCCAAAATGCGGACATTGACAATGCAACAGTAGCGTGGGCTAATAATTATCTACCTGTTTTTGCGATCTTTTCTTCGCAAATCGACACTGATATTGTTTTAAGGTATCGAAACAATCGATGCGGGATACTCATTGGAACAATAAGCGATAACGAACAATCGTCGTTGTATGCTTTTTGCAATAACATCCTGGGTTATGATTTAGCCGATTTTTTCAAAAGGCATGCTGTGGATATACAAAACGAAATACATGATATCCTTGAAACACTGTTAAGCGCTGAGTGATGACATGAAGATTAAACAAAATTCGGATTATACATTTAAATATAATAAAAAATTAGGCAGACATGGATGGCTTAGATTAACACCCGCCTATTCTGTCAAATTGGTCGAAGAGATTATTGAACATACTCCCGACAATTCTTTCATTCTTGACCCTTTTTCAGGTACAGCTACAACTGGTATAGTAGCTGCAGAACATGGATTATCTGCACATTGCTATGATATTAATCCATTCCTTATCTGGCTTGGAAATGCCAAATGTAGAAACTATTCAAAGTTTGAAATTGAGGAACTTAAAACAGGGATTCAAAAGTCTTTTAAAGATTGTAGAAAGTTAATACATAAAAATAACTGGCAGCCATCCATCCATAATATCACGAGATGGTGGTGTGAACAGACACTGCAAGTTTTATCTGCACTTCGTCAAGCGATTGTAAACCAGTTTGGAGAACCAAAAGAAGATAATGTCTCTTCGCTGGCGTGGATTGCGTTCTGTAGATTAATCATAGAAACTTCATCAGCCGCATTCAACCATGTATCCATGTCATTTAGTGATGAAGTCACAACATTTGAGATTGAACAAATTGAATCCGGTTATAATGATATTATCCATGCGATTATTCAAAGTACAATCGAAACTTTTTCTGGCAATGTATCTGTTCACCATATTGATTCCACTAACCCTGGCTCAATTAAAAATACATTGTATTCTCATATTGTTACATCCCCTCCATACCCAAATAGAATAAGCTACATCCGTGAACTCCGCCCGTATATGTACTGGACAAAATTTCTTGAAGAATCCAGAGATGCTGGCGAATTAGACTGGAAAGCTGTTGGAGGTACATGGGGAATCGCAACTAGCCGCCTTAAAGATTGGAAATCAAATGGACTCGATTTGCCAGAATCTTTGAATACTGTTGTTTCACGTATCCTTCAAACTGAAGAAAAAAATTCATTGCTTATGGCTAATTATGTGTGGAAATATTTTCATGATATGCACTTGCATTTTCAGAATATATCTAAGTTTCTACAAAAAGGCGCTGTCTTATCTTACATTGTTGGAAATTCAAGCTTTTACGGTGTTCAAGTTCAGACAGAATCGCTTTTAGAAGAATCTTTGCAACTACTCGGTTTTTCGAATATTGGGAATAAAGTCGTCAGAAAGCGAAATAGCAAAAAGGAACTTTTTGAGTATTGTGTTTATGCAACATGGAATGAAGATACAAAATTTGAGCCACAATATTTTTCTAAAAATCAAACTAAGCATAAGCAGCTTCCCCTTTTTGATGACACCAGTATGTCAATAAACAAATTCAACGGACACAAAAAAAACGCACAGCTAATATCGGATGGAGATAGCCATCAATAACTTATAAAATAAAAGGAGCTGACATGACAATTGAAGAAATATTAGAAAAATTGAAATATAATAATGGAGTATTTCCTCGCAAAGCATTAATTCAAGCAATAGAAAAACAGGAATTAATAACTCCTGAATTATTAGAAATAATAAAATTTTCAACTAAAAATATTGAAACACTGATTGAAAAAGATAGATACTTTGCTCATACCTATGCGATATATTTATTGGCTCAATTCAGAGAAAAACAAGCATATAAATTATTAATAAACTTGTTTTCTATTCCAGGCGAAATCACCCTTGATTTTACAGGAGACATTGTAACTGAGGATCTTGATAAAATATTGGCATCTGTTTATGATGGTGATATCAATCTTCTTAAAGCTTTGATAGAAAATGAAAATACTAATGGATATGTTAAATCAGCCGCACTCAAAGCTATTACCATTCTTGTAGTAATCGGAAAAATTTCTCGTGAAGAAGCAATATTTTATTTTAAAGGACTGTTCAATGGTAGACTTGAAAGAAGATATTCATATGCATGGACAGAGTTGATTGTTCAAAGTACCAGGTTATATCCAGAAGAAATTTATGAAGAAATAAAAAAAGTGTTTAATGAAAATTTAGTGGAAAATTTCATTATCAATAGAGAATACGTTGAAGATGTTCTAAATAGAGGTAAAGAGCAATGTCTTTATGAATTACAAAATAATAGAAGATACCGATTGATTGACAATACAATCAGTGAATTGGAAAGCTGGTCATGTTTCAAACAATTGGGTCAGAATAAAATAACCAAACCTTCAGGCAAGTTCTTTGCTTCTCCTCATGTCAAAAAAGTAAAAAAAATCGGAAGAAACCAACCTTGCCCCTGCGGAAGTGGAAAAAAATTTAAGAAATGTTGTCTGAAAAAGATGTGATGTCAAATTTAACTTATTAATAATACAATTCATTTAGTCGTATGAGGTTTGTAATATGAACATAGCATTAACGCCTGAAATAGAACAAGTATTGGGCGACATTGCCGAGAAGCAAGGAACGACTATTGAATTGCTTGCTCTTAAAACACTTCAAGAACGTTTTTTCTCCAAAAGGGAAAAAAACTTTAAAAGAACACTAAAACAGCAAGTTGAGCCGAAAACTTTGGCTGATTTACTTGTGGGTTATATTGGCAGGATTGATAGTAGCGAAATTGTTAATGGCGGTGTAAGTACCCGACCAATAATTTTTTAATATTTTCGTAGGGGGAATCCCTTGTGGTTGCCCTGCTTGAAAACGGAACATTTTGTATTTTCAGCAAGGGCAACCACAAGGGATTTGCCCCTACGGATTGTTACATAATATATGATCAGGTTTAAAAGCGAAAGCCGACAGTTACTGTAATTAATGTGCCAATCTTTCATATGCAATGCTGTATTATTATTTCAAGCATATTCTTGAAATCAGTCAGAAAGGTTTCAATGGTTTTCTTATAAAATCTTCTGCTTGAATAATTTATCCTCAGTCTCAGCCTGTTGTCTGCAATCATTGTTACAACTTCCAGGAAATGGGGGCGTTTCTGGAACGTGCTTACCGGATTGCCAGAAGAATCGAGTGTCACCGTAAAAAAATCGGTTTTGATTTCTCCGTCTAAATGTCCGAGATTGCTGTACACAATTTCCGAAGGAATAGTATTGTCACATAGAACTTGATCTTTTGCAACATAACGCAGGATGCCGTATCCGATTCCGTTATCAGGCGCTTTTTTCAAGGTGTTTTTGATATGGGCTGTCAAAAGTTCGATATCTTCTTCTTGCGGCAAAGTCAAAAGCACCGGATAGAGTGTTGTAAACCAGCCAACAGTGCGGCTTATGTCGAGATCATCGAATAATTTTTCCCTGCCGTGTCCGACAAGAAATAGTCTTTGAATGTTGTTTCCCGTCCAATTTTTAAGCGATTTTGCAAGGGCAGCTATGATAAATTCATCCATTCCAGTATTGAAGGTTTTTTGTACTATTGTCGTTAATAACTCAGTGTGTTTTTCGGAAAGTTCCGTGGATTCATAGTCCGTATCTGCGACCAGGCATTTTTCCTGGTTTATATCCGCCCGGTTTTTGTCAGATGCCCGGTTCATGTCAGATGGCAGGGGTTTTACATCGGCAGTTACTATATTACGCCATAAAGATATCTGGGACAAAAGCTTGTCGGTCTTACAATATTCGCAAATTTTTTCAGCCCATTGCTTGAAAGAAGCGGTTCGTATCAGTTGGACGGATTTTTTTCTGATTATCTGGCCGTAGGCATGATTTAGGTCTTCCAGGAAAATTTTCCAGGAATATACGTCAATAACAAGATGATGAGCGGTGATCAGCAGCAGTTCTTTTTTATCTTTGATCCTGTAAAGAGCCGTTTTTATCAAAGGGCCATTTTCCAGATTCATGCTCCCATGCAGTTTATCTGCATGGGATTTCATCTTTAAAATTCCATCTTCGTTTTCAAAATTCAACACTTCAAAATGAAATGCCTCGGGTTTTTCTGTATATTTCTGGATGATTTGCCCATTTTGGGAAAAAAAGCGCAATCGAAGAGTGTCATGGTGTTTACATACAGCATTCAGAGCCTGCTCCAGAATATCCGCATCAAAATCCGGCAGTCCTTCAAGGATTATCGGGAGGTTGAAATGATTGGAATCAGGGTGTATGGTTTCAAAAAACCATTGTTGAATGGCGGTTATGGGTACGATACCCCAAGGCCGTTTATATTCATCTATTTTGCCGACAGGCAGAAGATGGGGGCCAAGTTCTTTCGGGGTGGAATATTTGAATAAATCTCGAATTTCCATTTTCCACCCTTTTTTCAATAATTTTGATACCGTTCTGATGGCCTTTATGGAGTCTCCTCCCAGTGCAAAATAATTGTCGAGAATGCCGATTTTTTTGATTCCCAGCACTTTTGACCATACCTTTATAATATCTGCTTCCGGCTGGTTTCGGGCAGTAATGAATTCGACTCCGCTATTCATAGTTTCAAGCAAGGGGTCTGGAAGAGCTTTTTTGTCCACTTTGTTATTGGACGTAAGAGGAAACTTTACAAGACATACGAAATAGGCTGGAATCATATAATCTGGCAGAGTTTTTTTCAAGTATTCCCTAAGGGTATCTATGCCTGGGCCTTGTTCAGATTTGTCTGTGAAGGTCAAATATGCGACAAGATGCATATTTTGCTCCCGTCCTTCTTTTGCTATAACTACGGCTTTTTCGACGAATTCGTGTGATATGAGGCTGTTTTCGATTTCCCCTGGTTCCACGCGATATCCCCGAATCTGAACCTGATCATCATTTCTTCCTAAAAATTCAAGGACTCCTGTTTTAAGCCATTTCCCTGTGTCACCGGTCCGGTACAGTTTTTCGTCTGTCCGGAATTCGCTTTTTATAAACTTCTGGGAAGTGAGTTCCAGACGGTTGAGATATCCAGAGCTGACCCCTGTTCCACCTACATACATTTCACCGGGAACACCTGTTGGCTGAAGGTTCATGTAGTCGTCGCAGACATAGACTCTTGTTTCGGGCAGAGGAACTCCAATCGGGCTTTTGCCGTATTCACCGAAAACTTCTGCTTTGGAAAGCTGGCAGAAGGTTACGTGAACTGTCGTCTCTGTAATTCCGTACATATTTACAAGCCTGATCTTTTCAAGAGGATATGTATCTGCCCATTTTCTGAGATATCCCGGGTCAAGCCTGTCTCCACCAAATATTACATATCGAAGATGATCGTCTAAATTATGACAGTTCAAGTCAAGTTCGGCTTCGATCAGGTTATAAAAAGCTCCGGGTGTCTGGTTTAATACTGAAACTTTATGGGTGCGAATCAGGTTTAAAAACCGATGCGGATCACGAACATCTTCTTGTGCAGCGACTACCACATGACCTCCGTATAATAACGCCCCGTACATTTCCCATACCGAGAAATCGAAACAGAAAGAATGAGCTGTCACCCATACATCATCAGGCCCGAATTCAAATCTGTATCTGTCATTTTTCATAAGTCTTACTACATTACGATGACTTATAACACAGCCCTTGGGCAGCCCTGTTGAGCCTGATGTGTAAATTACATATGCAGCATTGTCCGGCCTGGTTTTATACTGGCCTGTTTCATACCTGCCTGTTTCATACTGGCCTGTTTCATATCCCACGGTTTCAGGAAAAGAGGGGAGGGTATCGATATTCACTATTTGAAAATTTGTTTTATTCCCTTGTTTTCTCATCCTTTCCACCTGACTGGCAGCAAGGGTGTCTGCATATTCAGATTCCGTCACTATCACGCGGCATCCGCTGTCTGCAAGGATATAAGAAATCCGGTCTTCTGGATATGTTGAATCTATCGGCACATATGCGGCCCCTGCCTTTAAAATACCTAAAAAAGTGGAAATTACCTTGTCGGAACGATTTAAAATTACAGCAATGAATTCTTCGTTTTCGGTTTTGCAGGTTTCTTTGATATATCGGGCCAGGCGATCAGCCTGTATATTTAACTCCCTGTAAGTAGTCTTATTGTTTCCATAGATCACTGCTGTTTTATCAGGTTTTTGTTCAGCCTGCTCACAGAAAAGATCGCTTATCGTCATGTTATGGGGATATTGAGCGTCCGTATCGTTCAAGTTTTCTATTATATGCTTTTTTTCATTCTCTGTCAGCATCGGCAGATTGAATATCGGCTGATCGCAGTCTTTACTGACTGATTCGAGCAGTGTTTCAAAGTGAGTCGCCATATTCGACAATGTCTCTTCATCGAAAAGATCTGTATTGTATTCGAACATCCCCTTGATTCCGGTTTTTGTTTCAGTCATGGAGAGAGTGATATCAAAAATAGCTGCCACAGGTTCTGCTTCAAGTACATCTACTCTCAGTCCGGGCATGTCGATATTATCTACAGGAGCGTTTTGCAGAACGAACATGACCTGAAAAAGAGGCGTATGGCTCAGGCTTCTTCCAGGCTGTAAGATTTCCACAAGATGTTCGAAGGGGATATCCTGATTAGAATATGCCTCTGCTGCGTTTTTTTTCACCTGTTCCAGAACATTGGTAAATTTCGGGTTACCGTCAAGTTTTGTGCGAAATACGAGTGTGTTGACAAAAAATCCTGTCAAAGGTTCTACACTTTTTATATGTCTGTTTGCAACAGGAGAGCCGATCAGAATATCCTTCTGCCCGCTGTAACGAGCCATGAGAATGCTGAACACTGCAAGCAGGGTCATAAAAAGGGTGGCTTCCGATTTTCGGGAAATCCGGTTTAAACGCGCTGTCAGATCAGTATCTATGAAAAATCGGACAACACCTCTTGGAAATGTTTTTTCAGACGGCCTTGGCCTGTCAAGGGGAAGCTTGAGAATCCGGGGAACGCCTGCAAGTTGATTCTTCCAGTAATCGAGCTGCTTTTCCAGCAGTACACCCTTTAAATATTCATGCTGCCAGCAGGCAAAATCAGCGTACTGGATTTTCAATGGGGCAAGAGGGGAGGGCATACCCTTTGAAAAAGCCTCATAAACCATTGTGATTTCGCGAATCATTATACCAACAGACCATGCATCTGTGATAATATGATGCAGAGTTAAAACAAAGACATGATCTCCCGGTGCGAGTTTTATCAACATTATTCTCAGCAATGGGCCTTTTTCAAGATCGAAAGGATATTGTGCTTCTTTAGCTGCAAGTTCAAATACTTGCCCAAGTTTTTCAGATTCCGGGAGTTTTTCCATACTTTTATGTAAAAAAGGCAGTTCAATATGATCCGATATGTATTGAAAAGGGCCGTTGCTATCGCTTTTAAAGCAGGTTCTCAACACTTCATGCCGTTCAATGATCAGCAGAAAGCTGCGTTCGAGAAGCTCCGGGTCTATATTTCCTCTAAGCCTTAACATAGCCTGAAGATTATAGAGGGAGATATTTTGCTCCATCTGTTCGAGAAACCAGAGTCTCTGCTGTGCAAAAGAAAGCTTTGCTTCTTTATTTTTGGAGCGTTTTTCTATCGTCGTTATGGCAGCAGCCTTTGATTTTTTTGCAAGCATGGATTGGAGAAGAGCGCGTTTTTCAGGCGAAAGCCCTTTCAGTCGTTCTTTTAAATCGTTCATATCATAACCTTTTTTGTTTAACATCTTCACCCTTTGCAGCAACGCAGAATACGGGCCAAAAGACAAGCAGGACTGGATATTATTTTTTTGGGAATGCCCCGTGCCTGCCCTTGTACGGAGGGCAACCACGAGGGTTTGCCCCTACAATAAATGTAACATAATTTATGCACGGCCCTTAACTTTCAGTCTCGTTTTTTCCAACTCTTTCGTTTTCGATATCAAGCAGCTTTTTCACCTCCTCATCAGGCATTTTTTCCAACTGGTCGATCAAGGATGCGAGGGCTTCATCATCGGCCTGCTCAAGTCTCAGCTGTTCCATCAATTCCGAAAGACCGCTTATGGTCGGCTCTGCGAACAGGCTTTTTACCGGAAGGTCAATGTTGAAACGATTCCTGACGCGCGAGATAATCTGAGTTCCTAAAAGGGAATCTCCACCTAAATCGAAAAAATCATCTTGAATGCCCACAGGTTCTATTCCAAGCAGTTTCTGCCAGATATCAACGAGTTGTCGTTCGATTGCATTGCGGGGGGCAATATATGGCTTGCCGGTATCAGGACGCTTGTGTGTAAGCGACTTTTTTTCTGTTGTGTTTTTTGCTTTCTGCTTAAAAGAGACCGGTTTATATGCCATTCTTTGTTTCAAATCCGCAGTTGATACCAGAATATGATTTATATCGGGCTGGTCAAAGATTTTCTCAAAAACCTGTTTTCCCTGTTCTGCAGTCATCGCTAACTGGGCCAGGCTCGAACGAATATCGGTTTTGCCTGTCCTGTCTCCGGTAAACTGCCAGATATCAGAATTGACGCTTTTGATCACACATTCTTTCATCCTTCCAGCGTTGACAGCTAAAGCGTCCATAAAAAGATTTGCCCCTGCATAGGCGGCAAGACCTGTTCCGCCGAGAACCGAAGAGAGGGACGACACCAGGATACAGAAATCAGGTGATTCCTCTCTTACTATCTGCGATAGAACCAGGCTTCCGAAAATTTTGGAGTGAAAATGTTTATTACAATCTTTTTGATTAATTTCATCAATCAGACTGAAAGAATTTGCCCTGGTGACACCTGCCGCATGTATTATGCCATCAATTCTGCCGAATGCTGATTTTGCCTTTGACACAACTTTTTTCATCTGTTCATAGTTTGCGACATCGGCGGCTTCAATCATAATTTCTGCTCCAAGAATTTCAAGCTTCTTGATTTTTGCGATTTTTACGGATATCGGATCATTTTCACCATGTGTCTGCTGCCATTGGTCCCACTTATCTCTTTCTATATGCACAGATCTGCCTGTCAAAACGAGTCTGGCTTTTTTCTTTTCAGCCAGAAGTTCGGCAAGATTGCCCCCTACATCTCCAAGTCCTCCTGTTATAAGATAAACTCCTTTTTCCTTTAAAACGGAGACATCATGGTGTTCAAACATATCGCATCCTGCCTGCTCCCACGCCTTTGTCCACCTGTATTTTCCTCTTAACGCGATACACGGATCAACATGATCGGACACTGATTGCTGCATTGCCAATAATACTTTTTCTGCCAATATCTGATCTGAAATCTCTTCAATTCCCTGCTTGTTTATATTTTTCGGCATGATAATATCTATATGCCTGCATGAAATCTCAGGATATTCCCGACCGATTACCATAATTGGAGCGATTATGGGCGCTTTTTCCGGACACAGGGTTTCTTCACCAGTTACATCATGGACACCGTTTGATATTACCATAAGTTTCAAGGGGGCAGATTTTGCCTTACGTCGAAATTCTCTGGCTATAAAAGCCAGGCTGTAAAATCCTTTGTTCAGGCTTTCGTCTAACAGTTTTTCATCTGGTTTTTCATTATTGTTTTTCTCTGAATCTGTGATAGACCACAGGTGAATGCAGGTATCAGGGAGCCTGTCAGATGAAAAAAGGTCGTCAAAAAGCATGGCATAATCGGACTGACAGTCATAGGCTATGGTGTATGCCCTGCTATCTTCTTTTTTATAACTATCGCCTGGCGTGATAATTATCGTATCATGGCCGTTTTTATCCAGGTTTGATTTAATTTTCCTGCCAAGTCCTTTGTCGTCGATAAAAATAAGAATATTTTCATATAATTTCGATTCTGATTTTAAAGCAGGCAGCCTTGATCTTTTCCATGAAGGAAGATAGAACCATTCTGAAATTTCTGATCTTCTTTGAAGAAGGTTTTTATCAGCTGATTTACATATTTTTTGAGAAAAAGCAGGAGGAGTATTTTCATTTTTTGACGATTCATCTGCAAAGGCCATAAAGATATGAGAGCCAGCAGCATCATTTTCAGGAAATTGTGCCACTTTTGAAAACCCGTGATCTGTCAACGCTGCCGTCCATTGTTTCGTGTCAAGAAAGGGGTTTGCCCGGCTCCGGTTTTTATCATTTACGTCGTTCATTAGAAGACCGTCTGTAATATGGAAATAATACGGAGCATCAGTTATTTCCCATAAGAAAAAGATGCCATTTTTTGCAAGCATATGTCTTGCATTTGCCAGGCTTCTATCTATTTTTTCTGTGACATGCAGGACGTTTGCAGCAACAATTATATCAAATCCGGCCTTGATTTCGGAAGAAAGCAAAGATTGTTCTATATCCAGGATTCTGTATTTAACAAACGGATAATCCGAAAACTTTTTTTCCGCTTGATTTAAAAATAACTGCCCCACATCCGTATAATAATATTCTGTCCTGTCTGCCGGCAGTATTGGCAGGAGCCATGATGTGCAAACTCCCATCCCAGCTCCGATTTCAAGAACTCTGATTCCGGTTTCCTGCGGGAGTTTTTCGACTATTTTTTTAAGAGCCGCCTGCATGATCGGGTTATAATAGCGAACCAGGCTGGATTCTTTTATCATCTTTTCCGCTGTATCGAATCCTTTTTCAGGAAAGAGAAGCATCAAGGGGTCTTCTTTTCCCGTTATTATCGCATCCAGATTTTTCCCGCATTTTTTAAGTCGTTCAAGCCATAGGGGTTCGTCTGCCCAGGCTGCTTCGGTCTTTTTTAAAAGCTCGTCAAAGACTTTTTGTTCTATTATCGCAAGATTCGAATATTTGTCTTCTGATTTTTTTTGTGATCTATCTTGTGATCTAACTTGTGATATATGAATCTGTCCATCTTCAGCCAGAAGAGTGAGCCAGTGGGAAACGAGAGAATGAAATTGTGGCAGCACACTGTATTTATTGAAAAAGTCGTCTGTCGATAACTCAACATTTTCTTTTATAAACGCTCCTGATTCTTGAAACGCCCGATTTATATATGCCAGGCATAAGCGGTTCATATCTGCTTTTTTTTCCTGCCATTTAAGGCTGTTCATGTCTTGCTCTCCGGCTTTTTCTGCGGCTGTTTCGGTCGCATACTTCCAGATCAGGGCAGGGTCATCATTTCTCTTTTTTAATAAGGGTTCTCTTTTTATTGCCTCAGATTTTTTTTCTTCTATCCAGTACCGCTTACGCTCGAAAGGATATGAAGGAAGGGGAACTCGATAATGCCTGCTGCCATCATAAAAACCTTCCCAGTCTATATCTGCCCCGGCAGCCCATAGTTTTCCGACAGCTTCGGTTATATGAACAGTATCTGCCATTTTATTGTCCGTATCGGATATAATTTTTGGATGTCGTGTTGATGTTATAACAGGATGATCACAAGGGGTTGCCGGATGACTTCTGACAATACCAGCAAGCGTAGTTCCAGGGCCAATTTCGAGCAATACTGGACTGTCTTCTCCATTATTATTTTCAAATATTTTTTCTATAACTTCTTTAAATCTGACGGTACTTCGCATCTGATTTGTCCAATATTCAGGATTGTTTACCTGTTCATTTTTAAGCCAGCTGCCTGAAACCGATGATAACATTGGAATTTTAATATTTCCAAAATCAATACCTTCGAAAAAATCAGCGAAAGGCTTTATAGCCGGTTCTATCATTGAAGAATGAAATGCATGTGAAGTTTTCAGACGTACAGGTTGGACACCATCTTTTTCAAATCTGTTTGCTATACGATTTATTGCATCCAAAGGCCCTGAAATCACACAGCGTTTTGGAGTGTTGACAGCCGCAAAACAAAGGGATGGCTCCATATACGATTTTATGTCCTCTTCGGGCATGGGGACGGCAATCATGGCTCCTGGCGGCAGGTCGTTTATAAGTTTGCCTCTTCTGCATACAAGCTTCAGTGCGTCGTCAAGATTAAAGATACCTGAAACACATGCGGCAGCATACTCGCCTAAGCTGTGGCCTGTTACTGCTGCAGGACAAATTCCCCATTTCATGAAAAGTTGAGATAGTGCGTATTCGATAACAAAGATAGCAGGCTGACAAGTATCGGAACTGGAAATATCCGGCAGATTCCTTCTGATTCCAGGACTTTTTGGCCATATAACATCCCTGATATCAAAATCGAGTAAATGCAGAAGTTTTTTTGCACAACAATCGACTGCTTCCTTAAATATCCGGTTGTTCGTATATAAATCTTCTGCCATGCCTGTGTATTGTGTCCCCTGTCCTGAAAACATAAATATCACGGGCCTTTTGCCTGATTTCACCACAGAAGAAGCCAGGTATTTTTTTCCAGGAGTCAAATTCTGTATAACTTCCTTTGTGTTATGGCATACCATCGTGCGCCTGTGTGCAAACGATCTGCGTCCGATTTGTAATGTATAGGCAGCATCATGAATATCTATATCTGGATAATTTTCAAAATGACGGGCAAGATTTTCTGCGGCTTTATCAAGTGCATTTTCCGTCTTTGCCGAAAGAATGAGAAGGGCTGGTTTTTCCTTCTTTTTTTCTGAATCCGGGACAGATCTGCTCTGACAGGGATAACCCTGACGGTCATGATAACCCTCAATTATAATATGGGCATTTGTTCCGCCGATACCAAAGGAACTCACACCAGCTCTCATGGGAATATTTTCGCTGTTCTTCCGGTCTGTCAGTTGAGTATTTACAAAAAAAGGGCTGTTTTCAAAGTCGATTCCAGGATTTGCCTTATTAAAATGAAGGCATGGAACAAGCAGATTATGTTTAACTGACAGGACTGTTTTTATGAAGCCTGCTATTCCCGACGCAGCGTTGGTATGACCAATATTGGTTTTGACAGAACCTATGGCGCAAAAACCTTTTTTCCCATGACCTGTATCAAAAGCCTTTTTTAATGCCTCTATTTCCACCGGGTCTCCGAGGGATGTACCTGTTCCGTGAGCTTCCAGGCAGCTTATGGTTTCAGGCTCGATATCTGCGACGGCAAGGGCCTGAGCAATCACGTCCGTCTGCCCGTCAATACCTGGGGCAGTATATCCGGCCTTGAGCGATCCATCGTTATTTACGGCAGATCCTTTTATCACGGCAAGGATATTATCCTTGTCTTCGACAGCGTCATTCAATCTTTTCAATAATACTATACCACAGGCGCTTGCCGGAACTGTCCCCCCCGCTTTTTCGTCAAATGCCCGACAATGACCGTCTTTTGACAGAATCATGCCTTCTTCATACATATAACCTGCAACCTGGGGAACATCTATTGAAACGCCGCCTGCCAGAGCCATGTCGCATTCGCCGTTTGCAATGCTCTGACATGCGGTATGAACTGCCACAAGGGATGTCGAACATGCGCTCTGCACACCAATGGCAGGCCCTTTGAGATTAAGTTTGTACGCGGTCAAAGTAGATAAAAAATCCTTGTCGTTCGATAATATCGCCTGGTATGCAAAGCTTGGATCTGCAACATTGAAATACGGAATTAAATTATTGAGAAAATATGTACTCATGCCCGCACCTGCATATACGCCGATCTCGCCATCATAATTGTCTGGATCATAGCCCGCGTTTTCAAGAGCCTGCCACGCGCATTCAAGAAAAATTCGATGCTGGACATCCATGATTTCAGCTTCTCGAGGGTAGAAGCCGAAAAAATCGGCATCAAACATTTCTATGTCAGAAAGAACACCTCGTGCCGGGACATATGCCGGATTATCTAATATTTGTGGACTTATACCTGCTTTGAGAAGTTGTTTGGCAGAAAAGAATGTGATCGATTCTTTTCCATTGCAAAGGTTTTCCCAGAAGCTTTCAACAGAATCAGCTCCAGGAAATCTTCCTGCCATTCCAACGATGGCAACAGCATCCTCATCTACCATATCCTCGCCTACCATAGATTCTTCGATAATATCATCCGAATAGATTTCGCTCATAACTCATTCTTTCTGTTTTATACCTGCCGATATAAGTGCCTGTACAAAAAATAAACTTCTGCAGGGTACAATGCACCGTCAGAAACAGGAATATAAAAGTTATACACAGGTAATTAGTGTCCCTGTGGAATTGTTATAGTTTCTTTTTTTCTGCCTTTTGACCTGGCACTTCGTCTTTTTTCAGATTTTCTTTTTCTTGTGGAACGCATATTCGCTTTTTTAACTGAATTGGTATGACCAGAATCGGCCTTGTTTGAGTCGTCCTGACTCGAAATCTTATTTGAACCGATATTGCTTGAATTGATATTGCTTGAATCAATATGGCCAGCAAGCATTCCGGCTGTTGGATAACGGAACATATCCACCATTAAAATCTGGCAACCGAGTTTTTTCTTTATCAAATCCTTGATTTTTATAAGGATTAAGGAATTTCCGCCCATATCAAAAATATTTTCGTGAAGACCGGCCTTTTCAATCATCAATACTTCTTCGAATATTTCGATAAGCACTTTTTCTGTATCACTCAATATCTCTGCTATGGTATCCTGATAGTTTCTGCTCTTTCTTTCCGGAACAGGCAGCGATTTTCTATCTATTTTTTCACTGGATGTAAGAGGAAATTCGTCCATTTCAAAGAACCAGGAAGGTATCATAAATGCAGGCAGCCTGCTTTCAAGAAACTTTCGTAAAGAATCGACAATTGACGAATCACCCTGCTTTTTTTTCCGTATCGTGAAATAGGCAGCCAGTTCTTTTTCGTTCCCCCGGATTTTCATTGACAGAACCACGGCATCTTTGATCAAAGGATGCTGCTTCATGGAATTTTCGACCTCACCGGTTTCGATTCTATAGCCTCTGATTTTTACCTGATGATCGTTCCTGCCCATAAAGTCGATCATACCGTCAGATCTCCACTGCCCCATGTCGCCGGTACGATACATCCTGCTTTTTTTTCTGAACGGATGAGAAATAAAACTCTTTTTTGTCAAATCCGGCAAGTTCAGATATTCACGGGCCAACCCAGCACCTGATATGCAGATTTCTCCTTTAATGCCCACAGGCACCAGTTCCATGTTCTTATCAAGTATGTCGATTGTGGTATTATGGATCGGTTTTCCTATGGAAACAGTACCGGCAGATAAATGATCAACTTCTGCACTCGCTGCTACTACTGTAAACTCTGTAGGCCCATAATTGTTGATGACACACAAGTTTTCACCTGGTTTATTCTTGAGGACATCGCCGCCTGTTAATATTTTCATTGTTTCCATACCCCCAGGATTTTTCATAATAAGAGCATCGCATACAGGGGACGGAAGGAAAGCATGGCTGATATGGTTTTTGATGAAAAAATTACACAACTCGTCGCTGTCGAGTTTTATCTCTTCGTCCAGAGGATACAAAGCTGCGCCATTTAAAAGATATGGCCACAATTCCCATACAGAAGCGTCAAAACCTGTGCTGGCATACATCGTTGCCCTGCTTTCAGATGTTACCTCAAATGCTCTGGCATGCCAGGATACGAGATTTATAAGAGATCTATGCTCTATTGCAACGCCTTTTGGCTGGCCTGTAGAACCCGAAGTGTAGATTACATATGCAAGATCCTCTGGTTTTGGTGTCAGGAAATCGGGCATTTCAGCCAAAGCTTTTTTTCCAGGAATAGATTCTATTTCTACAAATGGAATTTCTTCTTCGGATATATTTTTTTCCCGAATATATTTTGTTGAGGTTAACACGAGTTTGCAACCGCTGTCTTTCACGATAAAATCGATTCTATTGTCAGGATAAGAAGGATCTATTGGCACATATGCAGCCCCTGCCATGAGAATCGAAAGAGCGCCGATGATCAATCCATCGGATCGATCTGTTAAAAGTCCCACTCTTTCATCGTTACCCACATCATATTGTTCTATTAAGAAGGCTGCAACACTTACTGCTTTATCGTTCAATTGCCTGAAGGTAAGAGTTTTGCCACCAGACACCACTGCATTATTGTCAGGAGCAGAAAAAGCTTTTTTTCTGAAAAGTTCGACGATATTACTATTTTTCGGATAGTCAGCTTCTGTATAATTGAATTCATGAACAAGTTTTGTACGTTCTTCGAGTGTCAGAATGTCGAGCTTTTTCACAGGACGGTATGGATGTTTGAGAATGCTTCTGGCAAGAGTTTGAAAATGACCGGTCATGCGAGAGATTCTCTCTCTGGCGAAAAGCGATGTGTTGTATTCGATATCGCAGATAAGATACCCTTCTTTTTCAAAGAACATAAAAGAAAGATCGAACTTTGAGCTTTCATACTCGGTTTTTATCGGTTCCAGAAGAAGTTTTTCTATTTTAAGGCATGGTCTCGGGTCTTCCTGCAGTACAGCCATTACATCGAATAAAGGAGACCTTGAAAGATCGCGATTCAAGTTCAGTTCGTCCACAAGTTTATCAAAAGGATATGACTGATATTCGACAGCCATAGTGATAGTCTCCTGCACCTGTTTTAAAAGATCCGTAAACCCGGCATCAGGATCAATGTGATCTCTTAAAGGCAGAGTATTTACGTAAAATCCGATCTGATTTTCAAGATCCTCATGATTTCTGCCTGCCACCGGAGTTCCGATGATAATATCTTCCTGGCCGGTATATCTGTAAGCAAGAATTTTTATCATTGAAATAAGGGCCATGAAAAGCGAAGCACCTTCATTGCTGGCAAGCGTCTTTAATTGCCCGGTAAGTTCTTCTGGAAGTCTGGACGAAAGAATTTTTCCGTTGAATTTGTGTACTGATGGACGCTGAAAGTCAGCAGGCAGGTTCAACACTGGAATCTCTCCTGCAAGTTTCTTATGCCAGTATTGTTGATGATCGCTGAAAACCCCGGTTTCTATCATCCGGTTCTGCCACATTGTATAATCTTTGTACTGAATTGACAGAGGGGAAAGCGGATTTTTTTCGCCCCTCGAAAATGCCTGATATAACAGGCTGAACTCATTGACCATAACATTGAGCGACGTGCCATCGGATATAATGTGATGCATGTTTATGATCATGATGTTCCCGGACGATTTTTCCTCTTTTCTATCATTTGCCGCTTTTTTTCTATCAGTTGTCACTTTTTTTCTATCAGCTGTCACCTTGACCAGGGTGATCCTGACAAGAGGCCCGGTTTCAAGATCGAAAGGTGTATTTGCATCCTTTAGAATTAATTCTTTAGATTTTTTTTCCAAATCAAGATCATTATCAAGATCAAGATCATCAGGCAGGTCTATAATTCTGATTATCCCGGCATCAATTAGATTTTCAGGGGGCGGTGTTATTCGCTGGCATGGTACGCCGTTTTCGATGACAAAAACGGTGCGAAGGGATTGATGCCGTTTTATAAGTTCGGTAAATGCGTGAATCAAGGTTGTTTGATTGAAATCACCTTTGATTTTCATGGCCCCTGGCATATTATATGCTATATGCCCCCCTGCAATCTGATGTAAAATAAAAAGGCGGCTCTGGGCATTGGAAAGCGGCCATGTGTTCCTTTGCCCTGAGTCTGGATTTTCGGGTTCAGGAATTATTCGTTCATATTCCGAAGGCTGCGTATTTTGAATTTTTTTAGCCATTTCTGCTATAGTCGGGCCTGCGAAAATTGCGCTGACAGCCATCTTAACGCCAAAATTTTTATGAATTCTGCTTATCAATTGTATGGCAGTGAGGCTGTGTCCGCCACATTGGAAAAAATCCTCTGTTATACCAATTGAATCTACAGGCAGAATTTTGATCCATATATCGATAAGTTTTTCGTGGATGTCATTTTCCGGCCCGGCCTGGGTTTTTTGCGTATGCACACCAGCTTTTAAAGGGTCGGGCAGGTCTTTTTTATTCACTTTGCCGTTAGGAGTCAGAGAAAAAGATTCGAGGAATACAAAATAAGAAGGAATCATATAATCGGGCAGGCTCTTTTTTAAATGATTTCTCAAATCTGTTATATCATCATTTTTTTCAGGATTTTCAGATTTTTCATTTTTTTTAGATAATATTATATAGGCTGCTATTTCTGTCTGGCCTTCCTTGAATTCTCCTGCAATAACTACAGTATTTTTTATCGCTGGATGTTGAAGAAGCCGGTTTTCAATCTCTTGCAGCTCTACTCGGTTTCCACGGATTTTTACCTGGTCGTCATTTCGTCCCAGAAATTCGATCATTCCGTCATCAAGCCATCTTCCCATATCTCCTGTCCGGTAAATGCGCTTTGATTCTACCGGAGCAACCCCTGATATGAACTTTTCTGCCGTCATACTTTCTTTATTCAAATACCCTCTGGCCAGATTCGCTCCACTTGCATAAATTTCACCGACGACACCGACAGGACACGGGTTGAAATATTCGTCAAGGATGTAGATCTCTGTATTAGCAATGGGTTTTCCTATGGGCGGGTACGTCTTTATATTTCCGAGTTCACTCGAAATAGTGTGAGCAGTTATTACATGGGTTTCTGTAGGCCCATATTGGTTATGAAGTCTGACATTAGGATGTCTTAACAGATAATCGGCAAGTTCCGGAAAAATTTTCAATGCTTCCCCTGATGTGACAATATGGCGTAAATAAGGGTTGTCTGTAATCGTCCGGCCTTCTTTGAACAGAAGATTCATGGGCGAAAAAGGCATTGTAAAAAGATTGATCCGATTTTTTCTGATAAAGGCCGATAAACCTGCCATATCATATCTGAGAGAATTCGGGATGATAAAGAGGGTGGAGCCTGAAACGAGGCTGTACAATGTTTCCTGGATGGAAACATCAAATCCAAGTGCTGCATACTGTAATATCCGAAATTCTCTGCCGATTGCACGAGTCTGCCATTGCACGAGGTTGCTCAGGCATTTGTGGGTCTGCATGACGGCCTTGGGTTTTCCTGTAGATCCTGATGTGTAAAGCACATATGAAAGATCTTGGGCTGCAATATTAAGGCATGGATTATCGACATTTTCATGAATGGTTGTGATGTCAACTGTTTTACAGTCAAGATCAAGAGAATCGAGCAGGGTTTTTCCTGCCCTGTCAACAATTACGACCCGTAATCCGCTGTCTTCGATCATATAACGTATCCGTTCTGGCGGATATGACATATCCACAGGAGTATAAGCGCCACCTGCTTTCATTATACCCAGCATTCCAGCCACTGTCATATCTGAACGATCCAGTACGGAGCCTATTATTTCGCCAGGCTTTATTTGAAAATGATTCAAAAGAAAACTGGCTATACGATTGGCATGTCTGTTTAATTCAAGATAGCTTGTCTTTTTCCCCTGGAATACAGTTGCAGTCCTCTCCGGGGTTTTTTCAACCTCATCTTCGAATAACTGTACAACACTTTTTGAAAGAGAGTATCGGGCTTTGGTCTCGTTAAAGCCTTGTATAACCAGTCTTTTTTCTCCTGGAGAAAGCATATTCAGATTCGATATTTTACTGTTTGGGTCATCGACTATAGATTTTAAAATATTGATATAATGGCCGGCCATCCTGACAATACTCTTCTTTTCGAAGATATCTGTGTTATATTCTATGGATGCACGAAAACCGGTTTCAGTACGAACCATGATAAGGGTCAGATCAAACTGGGATGCCCTGTTGTTTATAGCTTTTGATTCGAGTATCAGACTTCCGAGTTTAAAATTTGCTCCTGGTTCGTTCAGGATGAAAGGAGCTGATTCTTTTATAAGATGGGGCTTTTCCAGAACGAACATCACCTGAAACAAAGGAGTACGGCTCGGATCACGGCGAAGATTCAGTTCTTCCACAAGTAGTTGAAAGGGGTAATCCTGGTGATCAAGGGCTCCTATCACTTTTTTACGAATCTGTTCAAGGTATGCTGAAAATTTCGGATTTTCAGAACAATCACTTCTGATAACTACCGGGTTGGCAAGATAGCCCACAGTTTCGAAAAAACTGGCATGTGTTCGCCCGGCAGCAGGAGAACCCGTCAGGATGTCCGTCTGGCCTGATAATCTGTGAAGTAGAATGTGAAAAGCTGAAAGAAGCACCATATATTGTGTGGTATCTGTATTTTTTGCCAGTTTTTCGACCATATGAGCCATATATCCATCCAGGGCAAAACCATGAGAAGCCCCGTTATATGTCTGAACTGTCGGTCTTTTATGGTCGGTCGGCAGGTCGAGAACAGGAATATCATTTCCCAGCATATTTTTCCAGTATGTCCTGAGTCGTTCACCTTCAATTCCTGCCAGCCTTTCTGTTTGAAAACGGGCATAATCGGCACAGGACATGCCTGCAAAGTTCAGCAGTCCGGGGCCAGATCCTTCTTCTTTCAGTTCTGCTTCGTATAAAATCCCCAGTTCAGCCATTAATATGTTAATAGACCAGAAATCTATGGCTATGTGATGAACACAGAACAATAAAATTATCTGTTTTTCGTCCAGCTTGAAAAGATTGACCCTGAATATCGGCCCGTTTTCCAGGTCAAATGCTATATGAGCTTTTTTCGATAAATGGTTATTGAGTTCTTTCGGGCCTGAAAAATATGCGTCTTCTATTTCAAAATAAATATCTGGATCATCATTTATCACCTGAATCGGGCCATTGTCCTGTTCTTTATATTCTGTCCTTAACGAAGGATGGCGCATGGCAAGTACTTTGAAACATTTTTTCAAAATTCTGGTGTCCGGGTTATTCTTGATTCTAACGGCAAAGGAGACATTGTAGGCAGAGCCTCTGGGGTCCAGTTTGTGCATGAACCACAATGATCGCTGATTATGTGAAAGCGGATATGATGTGAAAGGTTTTGATGCGCCTGTTTCAGCAGTAACGACAGAATCGTTATGCGATTCATCCAGTCCAAGGCATATTTCACCAGATAGTTGTTCTATGCTGAGTCCCTGCAAAAATTTGATCATCGGCACTTTCATGCTATATTCACTCTCAATAAAATGCTGAAATTCGACAGCTTGCAGAGAATCTATACCAAGACCTGTCAAATGATTTTCTTTTCGAATTGTTGACGGATCTATCTTCAATATTTTTGCTGCAAGATTTATAAGGCCGGTTCCAAGTAATTTTTTGCCTGTCTCGAAAGATACTCCCATTAATTCTTTTTTACCAGGCAGTTTAATATCTTCATCGGAAAGTTTGTCTGCTATAATGGAGCTTGCGACCAGGTTAAACTCTTTATTGAAAAATTCGGATTTACAGGCATTACGCCTTATCTTTCCGCTTGTAGTTTTCGGAATGGTTCCAACTTTTATTAACATCAGCGCCCAGACTTGGAGGTCGTGCCGTTTTGAAACTGCCGCACGAACTGCATTAAGGGCATCTTCTGCTGAAAAAGGCAGATTGTCTTCATGATCATATTCGGGTAATATTTTGAAATTTCTTAGATTTTTCGGTTTTCTACGTCTTCTGCCATCAGAAGCAGGCTTTTTATGTTCTATATGGCGGCGTTCAATTTCTGCAACAACTACAAGTCGTTCATTGTTTTTATGCTCTACGGAGAAGGCAGCGCATGACCCCGGCCTGATCAGTGGGAAACTCTTCTCCACGGTTTTTTCTATGTCCTGGGGATAATGGTTTTTTCCCCGGATGATGATCATATCCTTGATTCTGCCTGTAATAAATAATTCTTCATCATAAAAAGCCCCGAGATCCCCGGTTCTGAAAAATGTTCGGCCAGGCTCAATATTTTTATATTCTTTCGGGCGAACCTGAAACATTTTGCGGGTTTCATCCGGGTTTTTCCAGTATCCTCCGGCAACACTCTGCCCGGATATCCAGATTTCACCGATTTCACCGGATTTGCATACTTCAAATGTTTCAGGGTCAACTATCTTGACCAGCTGTCCTTTCACCGGCCTGCCCGCGCCTGCCAGATTCGTCGATTCTGTGGTTTTCTCACAGGATACAATCATGCGTTTTTCATTCAAGGCTTTTAAATCGAATGATTTGATTATGGGTTCCTCTTTTCTGTTGCCGGAAACCATAAGAGTCGCTTCGGCAAGCCCATAACACGGAAAAAAAGCTTTTCTTGTAAAGCCGCAGCATTCAAAAGCTTTTGAAAAACGTTCTATAGTTTCAAAGCGGACTGGTTCAGACCCGCTGAATGCAGTATCCCAGCATTTGAGATCGAGTTCTTTTTTCTGATCGGAAGATACTCTTTGAACACATAAATCATAAGCAAAATTGGGTCCGCCACTGAAAGCCGCACTGTATTTCGAGATTGCATTAAGCCATCGAGATGGCTTTTGCAGAAATGACATGGGAGACATGAAAACGATTTTAATGCTCCTGTAGAGAGAATGCATTATATTGCCGATCAGGCCCATATCATGATAAAGAGGCAGCCATCCGACAGCCACGCTCGATTCTCTGGATTCAAACCCGGCCTTGATAACTTCCTGGTTATGCATCAAATTACTGTGGCTTATCATCACGCCTTTAGGGTTGCCTGTAGAACCTGAAGTATATTGTAAAAACGCTATCATATCAGGCTCTATCAAAGGCCCTTTCCAATCAGGCGCAGCAGGCTCTTTCATATCATCGCTGACAAGCCATTTCATTCTATCGAAAGACTGATCGAACATCAGCATTTTGTCTTTCATTCGAAAGAATTTAGATGTTGTCAGAACAGCGGAAGGCCATGCATTCGATACTATGCTCAAAAGCCTGGGAAGGGTTCTGTCCATTCTTGCCGGTTGAGGAGGATAGACCGGTACAGCTATACAGCCTGCGTATATACACCCGAAAAAAGCCGCAATATAATCTATTCCGGAAGGATAGAGTAATAGAACTCTGTCATTTTTCCGGCAGTTGATCAGCAGATTTTCGGCAATAGCCATAGCTTTTGCGTCAAGCTGACTGTATGTAATCGAAGACTCCTCTTTTTCTCCGTTTTTTAAAAAAATGTACCCGGTCTTGTCAGGCTGTGTTTTGGCCTTGAATCTTAAAAGTGATGCCAGATCAGAAATTTTTCCCGCCCCGTTTTCATTTAATTGATTCATGATTAGCAATCCTTTTGCGTAAAATTGACCCAAACAATATCTGATAGTTAGGTTATGTTTATATATACACCCAACAGAGGTCTTTTATCACTTTGTCAAACGATTCATCAAAAGAATTTTACCTTCGGCCTCAGCCACGGATACTTTATTCTGATTATGGCAGGTTGCAGACAGAACCGCAATTCCGCCATTGTGTTTCGGTTTGTCCAGCTTGCCTGCAATTGTCCATACCGTTGTCAAGGTGTCATTGGCTTTGACGGGTTTAAGGAAACGGCAGTTATGCTCAAGATATGCTATTGCCGTACCTGCAAAATAATTTCCTATGGGGGCTGACATCAGGGCAGAAGTAAGCGGGCCGTGCAGAATGCGGGTTTCAAATGAAGTGCTTTTGCAATATTCCTCATTGACATGCAGGGGATTGAAATCACCGAACAACCCCGAACCCTGGACGATATGAGTCTCAGTTACTGTCAATGATGCTGAAAATGTCTGACCGATGCTTATCTCATCATACGCTTTGCCTGTCAAAATTCACCTCCTGTGCAAAAAATGTCAATTTTGTCTGCGTTTTATCCATTTCATGTAAAATAAGCATGATTTTAACTTCTCAGTTCAAAAAGGTCAATGATTTATAATAGTATTTTATTTTTATCTTTTCTTTGTGCTTGACATATTATAACTTATCGATTACTAATAATAGATTTAGCTATGGGTGGATGGGTATAAAAAAGTTTCATTAAAAGAGAGTTCATCGCCAGTAAAGTTAAATGACATTCTCTTTCTATTTTAACTTCAAAGGAGGCTTACAGATGATTGGTAAAATGACGGCTGTATTCTTTATTTTGATCGCAGGTTTAATGTCACTTGCAACACCCGGATGGTCTGCCGACGAAAAAAAAATTGTTCCTGTTGCAATCACTCAACAGATTTATATGATTGCAGGACAAGGGGGGAATCTCGGTGTCTTTATCGGTAAGGACGGAACCTTTCTAATTGACGATCAATTCGCTCCTTTAACGGAAAAAATTGTTGCTGGCATCAAGTCTGTCGGCGGGGATCATCCGAAATTTCTTATTAATACTCATTACCACGGTGATCACACAGGCGGAAACGAAAAATTGGGCCAGGGCGGCACTTTAATTTTTTCTCACGACAATGTGCGTGAGCGCCTGAAAAATGGTTCATTTTTGCAGGCGTTTAATACAAAGCGGGCAGGTCTTTCCAGTGAAGGTTTACCTGTCGTGACTTTTTCTAAGGATATAAGTTTTCATCTTAACGGCGACACTGTCCATGCTACCCATGTACCCAACGCCCATACCGATGGTGACAGTTTTATCTATTTTAAAACAGCCAATGTTATTCACGCCGGTGATTTCTTTTTCAATGGTTTCTATCCATTTATCGATGTCAATCATGGCGGCTCGCTCAAGGGAATTATTAAAGCTGTTGACATTGTTTTATCTGTAGCTGACGACAATACAAAAATTATACCGGGACACGGCCCGCTGGCAGACAAAAAACAACTGGCAGATTATCGTAAGATGCTCAACACTGCTTATGAACGCTTGAGCAAGCTTAAAGCTGAAGGAAAAACCGCCAAAGAGGCCGCAGCCGCCAGACCTCTGGCCGATCTTGATGCAGACTGGGCAGATGGACTATTTTCAAGCGATCGCTGGATTGAGTTGATTTATTCTGGAGTTTAAACGAAAACCGGGATCGAAAATCGGGCCCGAAAATCTGGACAGGTTTATTCGATCCTTTGCCACACAAACAATGAACTACGCGAAAAAATGTCGGGAGATGAATCTCCCGACTTTCATTAAAGTTAAAAAATATATGGGCAGGTACTTATTGTAAAACTGCATACATATAAAGGTGAAACAAATGCTTAAAATGAATACTTTAAAATTACGTACTAAAATTTCATGCCTGTCATGTTTCCTCATTTTCATGATTGTGGCCATCGCTGTGTATTCTGCCTTCAGCATGAAGCAGATCAGCAATGAGTTGAAAGAAATAGCCCATGAAGATATGCCTTTGACAGAGGTCATCACGAAGGTTGTCGAATATCAGCTGATGCAGTCAATCTTATTCGAAAAAGTCTTTATTTATGCACTGAAGAATAAGCCCGATCAATTCGAAACCACGAAAAAAGAATTTGAAGAATTAGCCGCAAAATTTGACAAATTAATAGAAGAAGGCGAGAAAATAGCTACCGATGCCATCAGCAATTTATCGCGAGGTGACAGCAAAGAAGACTATGAAAAAATAATTGAACATTTAGAGGAAGTCGAGGCCCGACATGGTAAATACGAACAGCAGGTATTGCAGATATTCAGGCTTCAAACATCAAGCCTGAAATCTTTTGAAAAGATTGAACGCCTGGAAGAAATCATTGAAGAAAAGGGGACTTTACTCAGCAGGAAACTTGAAGATGTTTTGTATGATGTCCAAAAAAGAACGAAAAAATCGGAAATAGCTGAAGAGATAAAGGATGTTCAGATTTCAGATGTTCAGATTCCAGATGTTCAGATTCCAGATGTTCAGATTCCGATGGTAAACAGCATAATACGGATTGTCGAACTTCAGCTTAAGTTGTCTTTAAGTTTTGAAAAATCTTTGCATTATCCTGGCACAGACAGCGAGAGAAAATTCAAGGAAAACAAAAATAATTTTGACAAGCTGACTGAAAAAATTGAAGCTGAAATAAAAAAGATTTCCGAACACATGGAACAGCTTGCAGGATTCGAACAAACCCTTGTTGAACTGTCTGAAATCAAGCGAGAGTACAATATCTACATAAATAATGCGTCAAAGATTTTTGACTTGATCAACGAGTATTATGACAAAATTCCAGAAATATCGAATCTCCAGAAAAACATCGCAGAAACAGAGGATTTGTTTAGCCGAGGTCTTGCAGCCTTTCTGAGAAAAATCAAGGATTTTACCAGACAATCCATACAAAACGCAGGAAATAATGAAGCTGAAGCCAGGAAAACTTTGCTCTTCATCAGTATTTCTGCAATGATTATCGGAATATTTTTCAGTCTTCTCCTGTCAAAATCTATCGCTCGGCGGCTTCGCGATGTCATCTCCAATGTCCGCTCCATTGCCGAAGGTGATCTGTCCTGCACCCTCAATACCAATGCCAGGGACGAAATTGGAGAACTTGTGTCATATATTGATCTGATGCAGAAAGACCTGAGAAGCACTGTCGAAGTAGCAGAAAAAATCTCGACTGGAAATCTTGATGCCGAACCTGTGATCCGTTCGGATAAAGACACTCTTGGAATAGCACTTACAACCATGCTGGACAACCTGAGAAGCACTGTCGAAGTAGCGGAAAAAATTTCGGCAGGTAATCTTGATGCCGAACCTGTGATCCGTTCGGATAGAGACACTCTCAGAATTGCTCTCAAAACAATGGTGAACAATCTTCGGAGTATAGTTGAAAAAATTTCCATAGTTTCCAATAATATCACCAACAGCAGTGCGGAACTGAGCAGTGCTGCCCAGAATATATCTACGGGTGCAGCCACTCAGGCCAGTTCGGTGGATGAAACTTCAGCCGCTGTGGAACAGATGGCGGCAGGCATCAGGCAGAATGCGAACAATGCTGAGACCACCGAAGGTATTACTACGGATATCGCTGATAATTTTCAAAAAAGCGTCAATGCCGTACTCAAAGCTCTCAATTTCATAAAAACCATTGCAGAAAAAATAAATATAATGGAAGATATTGCACGAAAAATTGATCTGCTGGCCTTGAACGCATCCGTGGAGGCAGCACGGGCGGGCGAACAGGGGCGGGGATTTGCTGTCGTAGCTTCCGAAGTCAGCAAACTTGCAGAGAACAGTCAGAAATCAGCAGCTGAAGTCAGGCAGGCCTCTGCCGAAGGAATGGAAGTCGCTGAACGAACCGGGAATATGCTGACCGAACTGCTCCCGGATATCCGAAAAACCAAGGCACTGATGGCCACTATTTCGATGACATGTGATGAGCAGAGCAAAGGCGCTGATGAAGTCAATATAAGCATACACGAACTCAACAGGATTATTCAGCAGAATGCAGCATCATCCGAAGAACTGGCCGCTACATCACAGGAATTTTTCCTCCAGGTAGATCATCTTCAACAATCGATTAATTTTTTCAAGTTCGATAAAAAAACTCCGGCTTCTTCACAACACCAGAGAATAGACCAGATCCATGATGCGTCGTTATCGTTATCGGAATCGTTATCGGAATCGGAACCGGAACAGGAACGGCTGCGACGAACTGCAAATATGACAATACAGCCAGCAGATTCCAAACATATTGATCTGGATATGGACAATAAATCTCTGGAAGATTTCTAAGCGATTTTGTGAAAATTATGACTATATCCGAAAAATACCTTATATATATCCATCAGGACATTCAATACGCTATGCCCATTACAAGCGTACTGGAAATGGTGCATAGTTCCAGATTTCTGCCCTTTTACGGAACTCTTCACGGGTGTATTGGAAATATAGAACATCGTGACAACATAGTTCCTGTATTCGATCCGATCCTTCTGTGTCGGGCAGGTGAAAATTCAAACCAACAGATAAAATACGATGCAGTTATAATAGCCAGATATGAAGATACTTTTTTCGGGCTGGCAATGGATAAGTTCATAGATACCGTCGTTTTTGACGATGAAAGGCCAAGTCAAAAAGATAAGGATCAAAAAGATACAGAGCGAGAGGATACAGAGCAAGAGGATACAGAGCAAGAGGATACAGATTTTTCGGATGAAACGAACATGATCGCCTCAATAAAAGGGTTTCGTGGCAGCAGCCTGATAGTTCTTTCCCTGATCAGAATAAGCCGGATGGTAAAAAAAGTTTTCGGTCAACAGCGCTTCCTTTCGGCTGTAAACGAAAAGAAAGAACACGGCAGGCTGGTGTACAGAGATGAAAAGGCAAGTAAAAAATTCATTGGAGCGTGTATTGATGAATTTCATTTCGGGATTCCTGTGGAAAAAGTTCTTGAAATCATTGAAGGTTACGAAGTCTCTCCCTTTTTCGATGTAGACCCTGCGCTCCGCGGGCTGATAAGTCTCAGAGGCAAGGTACTGGCATGTTTCGACATATCCGAGTCCCTCGGCCTTCCGCTGCGCTCTCTGGGAGAGAACAACCGTTTTATCGTGCTGGCTGGCGATGACTCTGAACTGGCTTTATGCGTGGACAGGGTTTCGACCATAAAAAAATTGCCTGTATCTGAAATTCAGAAAGCGGATACTGTTCTCAGCGGAGAAATAACGGAATATGTAACAGGTATTTACGAAGATGAAAGGGGGCGCATTTTCATCCTGGCAGTCCCCCATCTCTTCACTTCTGATCGTCTTAAACCATATTGCTTTCGTGAATGATGAAAAACTACCATCCACAACTCCTTACAGCCTGGGACAGCGATTCCACATCCTCTCATCTTATTCCAGACTCCGGGGCAAAAGATTCTGGAACAGGTTCTGGCTCGGAAATCGGCTCGAAAACCGGTTTGGAAACGGAAAAAAATGCCCTCCTGTTTTTTGATGATATATCTAAAGAGTTCGACTGGATAGAATCCACTGTCAGGGGAATTGAACAAAACGAAAATGAAGATATCTTTGACGAGTTATACCGTCGCAGCCATATTCTTTACGGGTTTGCTGATATTTTCAATATTCCCAAAATCTGCCATCTGCTTGCCATACTCGACTTTGTTGTCGATTATGCCCGCAAAACTCAAACTTTGAACGAACATTCTTTAAAATACCTGATCAGCCTGATTATAGAAACGACCGGAAAATCAGTGGATGAATACAAAACAGACAGGCTGTGCAGCATTGATTTACACGATGTGGTCGAAGAGTGTGCAAACTATCTGCAAAAACTGCTCGAACATGAAAACACACACGAAAATAATGCGGAAATGCAAAAGTCTGTTTCCCATGATGAAAAATTATCTGAAACAGAAGAAAGCAGTTCTTCAAAACCCAGATTACAGGCCATGCCCAGTTTACAGGCCATGTCCAGTTTACAGACCGGGCCCGGCTTTTCGGAAGATGCAGCCATAGAACCGCCATTTGACGACGAACCCGAGCCGCTCAATGTTCCCGTAAACAAAGTGGGCATGATCAGTATTTTTTGTGAAGAATGCAGGGAAAGTCTTATCCAGGTCGGCAATCAACTTATCGAGCTTGAAAATAGTAACGAGCCGGTTCCCGTCATCCATGAGATATTTCGGCTTGTCCATACTGTAAAAGGCGGTGCCAGGCTCTTGAAAGTGCAAAAAATCGAATACCTGACCCATCATCTGGAAACATTGCTTGACAGGCTGCGTAAAAAAGAAATAGAGATAACGCCGACTTTGATAGACCTTCTTCTTGATAGCAGAAAATGTATCGAAGAGATGGTAGAAGATGTTGCCTCAAAAGGGCCTGTAACCGCCCGCACATTCCCTTTTGTCGAAAAAATTCTGGAAGCGACCGCTGGTATCGTTTCTCCCGACATGTCAAAACCAGCTATTCACGAGATACCGCTGAAAGAAAAACCAGCCTTGAAAAAAGATGAGGCTACACCCGAAAACGCCTTGAAGAAACTTGTAACGACGGTTACAGACAGGCAGAAATCAAATATTAAAACGACAAAACCCTTATTGACCGATACCATACGCCTGGCTACCCATAAGCTTGATGAAGTCTTGAATACCGCATCGGAAATCTTTATAAGCAGGATCAGGCTTCAAAACGACATTGCGGCCATTGGGAATTCTATCAAGGATTTTAAGACGACGATCCATCATATGGAAGATTTTGCTCCTGAAGAGATTATGAAACGTCTTGCAGAGTCGAACAATGGACTTTTGAAAGATATTGAAGTGATACTGCAGAAACAAGAAATTTTTTTTTCGGAAAAGGAATTATCGAAAACTATCAACCGTTTTCACGATGAACTTATAGAAGATATGACAGAAAATGAAGTCGTCATACCCGAAGAAATGAGACTCAATGTTCTCTCTATTGAGGAAATCTGCAAACGTCTGCGGAAAAATACAGACGACCTCGAACATTTAAGTTCCCGGCTTTTATCTGGAGCCATGAGTTTTCGCATGGTACCCATTGCCAGTCTTTTTGAACGTTTTCCAACCCAGGTACGTGAAACAGCCCGGCAGGTCGGCAAAAAAATCAGGCTGGACATCAGCGGTGCTGATACGGAACTTGACAAGATTCTTATCAATCAATTAGTCGATCCTCTTCTCCATATTCTGCGTAATTCGATTGATCATGGAATCGAAACCACGGAAGAAAGACTGCGAAGAAACAAACCAGAATCAGGGAGAATATCACTCAAAGCCTATTATCAGGGTTCTCACGCAATTATCGAAATAACCGATGACGGCAAGGGCATTGATCCAGACGCTATCCAGGCCAGGGCCATTGAACACGGCCTGATCGAACCACAGGCTGCCGAATCTCTGAACAAAAACCAGATTTTAGATTTTCTTTTTGAACCGGGTTTTTCAACTGTAGAAAAAACGACCAGGTTATCCGGTCGAGGGGTCGGGATGGATGTAGTGAAGTCTGCCATCAAGCAGATCCAGGGTTCCATAAACATTGATACCGCTCTGGGCCAGGGGACATCTTTAAAGATCAAACTGCCCCTTACCCTTGCCGTGGTAGAAATTCTCCTGGTTCAGGAAGGGCCTTTTCAATTCGCTTTTCCCATTATCCATGTGGAGGAAATCCTGCATATCAATAAAGAAGATATTAATCAGCTCTCCTGCGACATGGTTTACAATCTTCGCGGGAATACATTGCCCATAACCACTTTATCTAATGTCTTCAAGTTTCCCCCGAGTACTCTTTCAGACACTGAAATTCCACTGATCGTTCTATCAGAAGGCGAAAAGAAAGTCGGTGTGCTTGTCGATACCATAACAGGACGGCAGGAAGTCCTTATAAAAGATCTCGGAACTCTGATAAAGAAAATTCCTTATATCATGGGCTGCACCGTACTGAGCGACAGCCGACTGGTAATGGTTTTAAACGCCTGGGAGTTTGTCAACTACACTGAAAATTTACAGGCAGAACCCCTGAGAGGTAAAGAAAAGATTAATAAAACCAGGCAGAACCATTCCATCCTGATTATAGACGACTCGGCCATACATCGCAAAAATCTGCATTCAGCATTTAACCGGGCCGGATATTCCGTGGGAATGGCTGAAAACGGATTCAATGCACTCAAAGACCTTCGCAATAAAAACTACTCCCTTTTCTGTGTGGATGTCATCATGCCCGTCATGGATGGTTTCGAATTTGTAGAAAGACTTCGCCAGCTGCCCATGCATAAAAATACACCTGTCTTTTTTATTTCGGCAAAAACCACTGATACAGATCATGAACGGGCCCGGCAACTTGGTGTGAATGAATATTACAACAAACCAGTGGACACCGCAGTTCTTATTGAAGCAATTGATAACTACTTGGGAATAAAATAAAAATGACCAAAGTAACCCTTTCCGTCGAAAACAGACTCTATCGTCGGTATATGGAAAAAAACTTTGCCGAAAAACGATATTCGGTAACTTCCGTGGCCGAAAAAAACCTTGCCCAGGCCATTGCGGAAACTCCGCCGGAAATTTTACTGCTCCAGTCGGATACTTCCGAACACAGCCTGATAGAGCTTGCCAGAAAACTCAAGAGAATCTTCGCACAGGAGATAAAAATCATCCTGCTTTCTTCCGATTATCTGACAAAAGAAGACGCAGGCGCTGCCGTTGACTGTTTTTTTCAGTTTCCCCTCCTTTTTGAAACCATAGAAGAGGCTATCAAAGAACTTCAAGACGACACCCGGCGCATTCTCATCATTGACGATTCAAAGCTTGTGCATAAACACCTGACTTCCCCGTTAGAAGAAGCTGGATACGAAGTTTTCGGGGCAGAAAATGGACAGGAGGGACTGGCTCAGGCACTCGAAATCAAGCCGAATTTGATCATCTGCGATATTGAAATGCCGAAAATGAACGGATTCGAGGTATGTTCAGCCATCCGCAGCAATCCGGAAACAAGCGATATTTATATAATCATGTCAAGCACTCTTTCGTCATCTTCCGATCAGCAGAAAGGATTCAAGGCCGGAGTTGACGAATATATTATCAAGCCCGTCGTCATACCGGAACTGCTGGATCGTATCAAAAAAGTTTTCAAATCCACCCTTGTGGGCCGGGAAAACATCCTGATCCTGGAACAGGACAGGCAGATAGCTGATAATATGGCTAAATCTATTTCAAAACAAGGGTTTACAGCTCGCGTCCTCTGCGACGTAAAATCAACGCTGAAACTGCTCAAAAAGATTCATTATGATCTTGTAATCTCGGAAATAGATCTGGCAGACGGTAATGCCATAGATCTGGCAGCCGCTTTAAAAAGCCTGCCTGAACAGGAACAGCCTGCAATGCTGATCATTACATCAAGAGATAGTGATGCAGACACAAAAATGGTAATGAATGCCGGAGCAGCAGGCGTTATCAGCAAACCTTTCTCTATGGACAGCCTTCTTGCCACGGTTGAACGTACTCTGGCTGACCGGCGCGCTTCTATGGAAAAAGCCCAGCTGGAAAAATATGTTTCAAAAGCTTCATTGAGCATGGCTCTGGAAAAATCGATTCTCTCCGGCAAAGAGTCTTCTATCCGGGCGGACATAAAACGTGCAACCATTTTTTTCAGCGATATCGAAAGTTTTACTTCCAGATGCGAAAGATATTCTCCAAAGCAGATAGTTGCCCAGATCAACGCTCTTTTCGATGTCGTGACAAGAGTTATCATGGGCAATGAGGGAGATATCGATAAATTCATCGGAGATGCCTGCATGGCCTTCTGGCTCGATAAAAATCCTGCAATTTCAGCCAGAAGAGCTGTCCGTTCGTTTATCATCCTGAACAGAGAACTTGCCCTGATGAACGAAACCCATCCTGTTCTATCCAAAGACCCTATCCGTATCCGGGTCGGTATCAATACTGGCGAAATCATTCTATGCGACATCGGAAGTGCAGATGCCAGAATTGATCTTACCACCATAGGAGATCCTGTAAATCTCGCATCCCGGCTCGAATCCGCATCCAAACAATACGGCATTTACAACCTTGTCAGCGAATACACCATAAAACATCTTTTCGATGAGTTCGGTGCAAGAAAGATAGATCTTGTCCGTGTAAAAGGGAAAAAGAAGCCTGTAGAATGCTATGAGGTGTTCAACACGAAAAAAGATTTGACTGAAAATGAAATAAATCTGATATCTTCTTTCGATAAAGGTATAGAAGCGTTTCGTAATGGCGATTTTAAAGATGCTCTCGCTGTATTTACGTCCTGTGATAAACTCGAAAAAGTCACCCAGTCAGGAAAACTCAATCCTTCCCGTGTATATCAGGCCCGATGCCGGAAGCTGATCGAAAATTCCCCCACAGACTGGAACGGGGTCTGGACTCTTGATTCAAAGTGAAAAAGGAAATTTCTAAATTGACAAATGTATCACAAAATCGACAAATAATTTCAGGCTACCTTTTTGCTGTTGGTGCAACGGCTATATGGTCAGGCAATTTTATCATTGCACGCGGTCTGAATGAAAGCATACCACCAATAAGCCTTGCCTTCTGGAGGTGGGTCGTTGCTGTAATCGTGTTTTTGCCTTTTGCATTGAAATCCATCATTACCGAATGGGATATTCTCAAAAAAAACATTGTCTATCTGTCTGTTACATCATTACTGGGAATTACAACATTCAATACTCTGATCTATTTTGCAGCTCACACAACCAGCGCCATCAATCTTTCACTGATTTCTATTACTTTTCCTGTCTTCATTGTCATTTTTTCCCGGATTTTTTTTCATGAACTGATAACTGTAAACAAGGGAATCGGAATTATACTTGTTGCAACAGGTGTTGTCCTCCTGATTACCAGAGGAATCCTTGCCAGGCTTTTGAATATATCTTTTGCCATAGGTGATGTCTGGATGCTTGCAGCAGCGATAATTTTTGCTGTTTACAGCATTTTATTGAAACGAAAACCTGCACAGTTAAGCATATGGGCTTTTCAGTTAAGCACATTTATATTAGGACTCATATTTCTATTTCCGTTTTTTATCTGGGAATATACAACTACGCCTTCTGCCGAAGTCGATATAAAGACAATTTCTGCAATTCTTTACGTCGGTATTTTTGCTTCACTTTCAGCTTTCATTTTATGGAACAAGGCAATTGTAGCAGTCGGCCCGTCAAAAGCAGGGATGATTTACTATACATTGCCTCTTTTCAGCGGCTTTTTGGCATATCTATTCTTGAAAGAGAGCATCAGCATGGTACATTTTTACAGCGCATTGCTCATTGTATCTGGTATTTTGATCGCTAATTATGAATCAAAGAAGTCAAAGATGCCCTGAAAAATACTTTTCACAAAGTTTGGACAGGCTTTTGTCACCTTCACTGCCTGAAAAAATGATTATTCCTGATCCAAACCATTTGTTTCATCCAGCACTTTTCGGACGATCTGGGCCATCTCGGATTTAACAACCGGCTTCATCAATAAACCTTTTATACCTATTGTATCAATCCTGTTCAGGCTTAACTCTTCACTAAACCCGGTGCAGATTATTATCGGCAGATCCGGTTTGATCGAAATCAATTTTCTGGCGAGCTGATCGCCAGTCATGTACGGCATTGTCATGTCTGTTATTACCAGGTCAAATTCGTTCGGTTTCGCTTTGAAAGCTTCAAACGCCTCAACACTGTTTATTCGAGAAGTTACTTGATAGCCAAGACGTTCAAGCATTTGTTTTTCAAGACGGACAATTGCCTCTTCGTCGTCAACCAGTAGAATTCTTTCGCTGCCAGCCTGGCTTGTTTCTATCTTTTTGACTGCCACATCAGCATGATTTCCTACTAATGGCAGATACACATTGAATGTTGTTCCCTTTCCCAAATCACTGTACACCTTGATATCACCCTGATGCTCTTTGACGATACCGTAAACCACGGCAAGTCCGAGACCAGTTCCCTTATCTTTCTCCTTGGTCGTGAAATACGGATCAAATATTTTATCCATTCTGACAGGATCAATGCCGCACCCTGTGTCGGAAATGCTTATCATTGCATAGTGACCCGATTCAGAGAAGATATCTTCTATATCGTCACTTTCTAAATTCGCTTCCTTCAGTTTAACGGAAATTTTTCCACAAGTCTTCTCTACAGCATGGTATGCATTGGTGATAAGGTTCATGGCAATCTGGTGTATCTGTGTAGGGTCTGCCATAATCAGCCTGCAATTGGGTTGAATATTATGGGTGATTTCGATATTTACTGGAATCGTTGATCGGCATAATTTTAATACCTCATGTAGTACATTCTGAACCCGGACTGGTGTTATCTCGTTTTCTGACTGACGGCTGAAAGCAAGGATCTGTCTGACGAGATCACTGCCTCTTTGTCCTGCTTTAAATATTACACGCGCATTTTCATATTCCAGGCTGTCGGAAGGAAGATCTTCCAACAGCATTTCAGACAATCCAATGATTGGATATAGAATGTTGTTAAAATCATGGGCAATGCCACCAGCAAGACTCCCGATAGATTCCATCTTCTGGGCCTGTCGAAGGCAGGATTCCATATTTTTTCTATCTGAGATATCTATTGCCGTGGCAGCCATGAATTCAGGGTTTCCATTGTCGTCTGTGATAATGATTCCGCTCATTAACATAGGAAATTCTGTACCATCTTTGTGAATATGCCACACCTCTATCGGATCGTAACTTCCCTTTTCTAACATAGATTCGTTTATCTGTTTAACATCTTTCATCTGTCTGTGAGTGTGGAATATGGACAGATGCTGTCCGATCAATTCGTCCGTATCGTATCCGTGGGTGTCTGCAAAGTAATCGTTAATATAAATGATATTTCCCTCAAGATCAGCAATTGCGTTGCCGTGGACAGCTTTGTCGAAGATAGTTCTGAATTTTTTTATTTCTTCATCCGC
>JAUCGE010000375.1 GCA_030377965.1 Desulfobacterales bacterium HSG16 | reverse complement strand
ATGCAATAAATGCTTTGTTTTTCATGTTGAATCAGCCGGCTTTCATAGTATAGTCTTAATAATGTTAACCAATTGTTTTTTCTAAATTAAAATGTAAAGTATTAGAAAGCATAACGTCAGCGATGTGCGGTTTCAAAAGCGGAGCGACGAAGGAGCGCAGATTTTGAAATCCGTACGATTGCTTTGTTATGTTTCATAGTAACCACTGAATTATCTTATATGTGCTGTAAAGTATTAAAATAACGACTATTCCCTGTCGTATCAATAAGTACGGTGGTTTTTCATAGGATCGTTGGACTGGAAAAGGTAGGTCACTTTTCCAATAATCAGAATAATTCAAGCCAAAATTGTGTATGAACCCCTCTCCTTTTATTGTTAAGACACAACCCTGAATAAAAAAGGCAGAACGATAAATGCGTAGCGTTGCTGATTTAATAGCTTCTAATAAAATTTCTTGCCCAGCAACTATAAATTTGTCTTCTTTGATTTCTAATTGACACCGTTTTGAAAATGCCCAATCTCGCCCAAGTAAGGAAACTTGATTCTTATTAAGAACAGCTTTGCAGAAGAACTTTTTCTTTTCGCCGGTTATTTCATCCCATTCCATGAAACAATACTCCAACCGATTTAAAAACACAACGTTGCGGATGAGCGACCGGCGTAATAAAGTACTTTCATACTATTATTAACTTCCGGTCCGCTGGATATTCGGCGCGGGTCAAACCCAATACCCGCGACAGTCGATCTTTGACTGCCGAAAGTGAAGGTAACCACGGTGATCCGCCGTGGCACAGCCTGAGAGCCGCGATCTCCCTTATTTGTAATGCGGGAGGCTGTTCATCCGCAACGACATATAGACATTTTTAATAAAATCAAATGATTAACGTCAGCATATCGGCCATACTTACCGTCTTGTGTGGAGCGGAGCGTAACACAAGCCCCCGTAAAGCATGTGGTTATCTTATGATTTTAGATAAAACTCACCTTTTGTGTACGCATGATGAGGAACCGATTTTTTCTTACCGGATTTTGTAAATCCATTAGTTTCCATTAATGTGCAGACTAAAGCTCCAACGAACTGCTTTAAAAACCCATCAAACTGAATAACGTTTTGTTGCGAAGTAGCATTAAAGCTTATCTCCGCAACGCCTGCCACAGCAGGTAAATTTAATTCTGTTGCGAACTGGCATCTTAAAAAAGACAACGGAGTCATTACTATGTTGAACATGAAATTTCCGTTTTTCCTTGCAAACGGGCCGTATTGCGGAAATCTCGTTTCAAAGTCTGCAAGCTCCGGAATTCGAACATTCAGGCTAAAAGATTGATCCTTCATCATGATCTCCTATATTTAGAGTTCCATTATTATTACGTCACAAATATAGACATCACAATTTTGGATGTCAAGTATTTTTTTAAGATATCGGGCAGGCGGGGGATGTTGCCATCCCAGAGGACTGTTACCAGTCCACGCGCCCCCCCTAAAAACCGTACTGTGAGTTTCCCACATACGGATATGTTTTGGCATTCTTCGCAAATAACAAAAATGACTCTAAAATTCCGTTCAATACGCCCACTTCGGCAACCCAGCAAATTCAGTTTCCCACTGGCATCGGACAAAGTTTCGGTATTGTTATAAGGATTATCAAGTATTCTTTCAATCCTGCGTTTTATTTGTTTTCGAAGAGATGAGTAACGTCGAAGTTTCTGTACAAACTGTTTTTCATATACAGCTTCGTAATTATTCATTCCAAACCTCATCATGCGAATAAAATTCGTTTCTTCCTTCTATTTTGCGGTCATGTATTTCTAAAAGGTCATCATAAAGGGGCATATCGGTATTAAGAAAAAATATTTTTTGCTCTGCTTTCATTATTCTTTCCAGCTCTTCTCTTATAATTCTTCTGATGAGCGGTTCTAAAATATCAGCTATTTTTTCAACATTTAATGCAGAGTTATGTTGCAACATTGTTGCCTCCGATTATTTGA
>JAUCGE010000374.1 GCA_030377965.1 Desulfobacterales bacterium HSG16 | reverse complement strand
AGTTGCAATATTCATAGGTACTTTTTAATCCTGATGTTTCAAGCTCTGCAAAGACGCAGAATTTTGAATGCTTCTCTCCTGACTTCCGTATCAGGGTCGGAAAGCAGTTTTTCAAAGGTTTTTTTCAATCCGGTAAGGTTTTTTTTGGGAACTTCAGACAGGTACTTCAAAGCCAGCGCTCTGATCCGTGAGTCATAATCTTGCAAACATCTGCCATATATTTCAATACATTCATCCGGTTCACTTACCGTTTCCATCAAGACAAGAGAGTCCATCCTGAGTTCCGGATTTTTGTGCCTCAAGTATCTCCTGTATATTGTTGCCACTTCTTTTTTTCTTGACTCAAAAAGCCAGAGATTGAATAAAATAGACTTTTTCTGCTCTATCGATCCATGTTCCAGGCGGTCTGTAAAAAGATTGAAGATGCGATCATCTCCCATATTTGAAAGCGCGCTTACAGCGCTTTGCTGCACATAGGGATCAGGGTCATAAAGAAGTGAGATTAAAGGAATAGCCGCTCTGTGGTTTCCTTTCCATCCCAGTGCGGATGCCGCAAATGTACGAATTTCAGCATCAGGGTTTTCAAGATCTTCAAGCAGGTTATCAATCAAAGGTTCGGGAGTTCGAAGGGAACGAAAAATAGTGCAGAGCTGCCCCGATGCAAGAAGCCTGATATCTTCGTCCTGAGAGGAATCTTTAAGAATCTTGTATAGAGGCCGAGCCACTTCTTCTTTGGCAAAGCTTCCTAAAAGAAGCATTATCTTCTTCTTGCGATCATCATTTTTTGCATATTGCAATGCCTTGAGAAGCAAGGGGATGGCCTGATCCTGTTCTTCGAGAAAAAGATCAACGGAATCCGCATATGAACTCGCCTTTCTCAAAATACGTGTTGCATGGTCAAATTTTATGATTTTGGCAGTCTGCATGTGACAATTGATGCCCTTCTTTTTATATGTTTTTTTAACTTATTGAAACAGTGATAAATTTAATGGAGTTCCTATGAAAAACTTCAAACTATCGCCATTTTTTTATCTCAGACTCCAGAGAGGTTACATTTTTTTATTGGCATTTGTATATAAAAAAATAATTTGTTTCCGGACAGGACAGGCTTTTATCTTTATTTTTGTTATCTGAAATATAACGCAATGCGTAAAAAAATGAACAGATATTGAAAAAACATCTTGTTTGGAAGAGTAAACCATGTTACGTCTTGAAAACAGATGGAACATGTTTATTTTAGAAATCGGTCTGATTTATGTCGGTAACATATTGCAGGAGTTTTTAATGTCAACCTTTTTAAAATTAAAAGAGAATGAACGGGAAGTCCGCCGGGAGCTTATCATCCATGCGGCCCTTGAGCTGTTTGAAGAAAAATCATTCCATGAAATCGGAATGCGGGACATCGCAAATAAGGCAGGTGTCTCTCCCGCTTCGATTTACAGATATTTTCCTAGCCAGGATGGCCTGTTCGTTGAAACCTTAACCCATACTATAAGCGAGATCGAAAAAAGTTTCAAGCAACAGATCGAAGAAGATCAGACATCCATTCAGGAACTTGCCATTGGCGTAATTGATTACCTTGTGGATAACGAGGCAACTTTTCAGATGATGTGTCATTTCATGGTCAAGGGAGAAATCAATCCTGATACATTGGACAAATACAATCTCGTTCAGCGATATCTGTTCAATCTTTTCGACAATGTACTTATGTCAAACGGTGAAACCGATAATATAAGGCTCGTTTCCCATGCCTTTTTTGCATCTTTAGTCGGTATTGTCATGAGTTTCAGAAACTACCCCGGCCGGAGTAAGAACGAAATCAGAAAGCACATGCATCGACTTGCTCTGCTTCTTGCCGACACCTTCCAAAATAATATCAATCAAGGATTCCCAAAAAAGCTTTTTGAAGGCTACGACCATCCTCGTCAAAATAGCGCCCGTCTCTACCATCCTGTTCGTAATAGAAAGCATAATAATCCTCTCCATGACTGGTAAGACGTGCAGCAAGAATATTCCTC
>JAUCGE010000373.1 GCA_030377965.1 Desulfobacterales bacterium HSG16 | reverse complement strand
GTTTGCCGCTTCTTTGTTTTCGTTTATTATCAGCTCGTATTCTCCGTCATTGTCCGTATCTTTGACAAAAATCCGCTGAGGCAGATATATGCGTTTACGTTCTTTGTAATTACCTATGGATGCTGCATCCTTGTCTTCAGATTCAAGGTATCCGGCAGAACCTCCATATGCTTCGCTGCTCCTGAATATTTCTTCGCCACTGTCCATATGCATGAGCCGCAGACGGTCTTTATTCGTATAAGCAGCTACAATATCTTTTCCTTCTCCGAACAGATCTCCGTAGGTAAAAGCAAATACATTCACCCATCCGGAAAGTGGCTGGCGTTCAGCTTCCACATATTGTCCGTCTTTCCATTTGAGTTCATACACTCCGCTTGCAAAAATATTGTTTGCACCCAGGCGCTGACCCATCAGAATTTTGCCTTTCTTCGGAACCTGAATCACTCTGTAAAACCATCGGGGCTTTTCAGCTATCCGCTCAAATCCAGATCCGTGCCATTCAAGCACAAATGACTTCAATACCCCGGTATCCTGACGAAATACTGTGACAAAAATTTCTTCCATGTCATTATTGTTGATATCAGCCACATCCACGGCAATCAGGGAATTTGACCTTCCTGTCGAAATTTCTCCCATCTTCACCAGTTTTTCCGATATCAGTTGATATACTGATATGTTACGATCTCCAATAGTAACGATTTCGTCCGTTTTATCACCATTTATGTCTCCAACTGCCACTCCTGCTAACTGACTTTTGAAAATACGACTTTTCCATATCTCACCTTTTCCCAGACCAACCGTTGGAACGACATATTCATCAGAAGAAGGTTTTATCGCGGCAGGTTGTGTGCTGGTTACCGGGACAGGATCGGGCGCAGGAACAACAACTGGTGGAGAAACGGCAACTGATGGAGAAACGGCAACTGGCGCAGGAACAGTAACTGGAGCGATTTTCGTATTGTTTCCTTTTCTTTCCCGCCAGAGAGTATCAGGATGCTTTCTGGCATTGCTTACCTCTGGCTGCTGTGCAGGCTGCTTGCCGATCTGTGCGGCTCTGGCTGTTTTGCCAAAAATGCCTGTGTTTATCTTTTCCGCGAATTTATTCACATGGCTGATCACATCTCCGTCACTGCTGCCTGTTTCATGAAACATCACAGCAGGCTTTCCGGTTAACATGCTCACACACCTTGCGTCTGTGCTGATATATTCGCCGACCGCTGTTAAACTCCCGAAAATCACATAATTTACTCCTGCTCTCTGACCTGCAATGATCGCTTCTTTTTCTGTGATTTTTTCAGGCAAAGTTTTCAATATTGCCGTAGTTTCTTCAAGGCTCAAAGGCTCCACTTCATCCTGTACAAACAGCCGGGTGGACAGCATATCCCTGACACCGTCTTTCAAAAATGACAGATCTTTTCCGGAATAAATATTGAATGGAAGAATCAATACTTTAGCAGGCTCTGCACAAGCTGTTGAAGCGCCTGTAAGAAAAAGGATTGAAACCATTATTATCCGAATAATTCGATGTTGTCGCTTGTTTTTCAATTTAAATCACACTCCTGTTTTGTTTTTTTAATTCCACATGTTTTCCATATTTCGATTAAAACTGGTATCATGAATGAAATTCTTTTTAAAGACATTTTTGTAAATTCCGAACTTTATCTCGAAATCATCCTGACAATGATTGACAATCAGATAAAATTGCTTCATAAAAATATGAGTTTGTGTCAACTGTATAAATAAGCCGTAAATCAAAAAAGAGGGGATAATTATCGTGAAAATTCGGATAATGATTAAAATCACCATTGTTGTGTCAATTGCCGCCGCTCTTATGTTTTCCCCTGCTGCATCAATGGCAGGGGACAAACATGAACAGATGATCGAAAAATGGGCAGAAGATTTTGCGCCCTCCTCGCTGTCAAAAGAAGAAAAAATAGCAGAACTCAGATGGTTTATGGAAGCTTCCAGACCATTTCGGGGCAAGAAAATAAAATCGGTGGCAGAACATATCAAGACTCA
>JAUCGE010000076.1 GCA_030377965.1 Desulfobacterales bacterium HSG16 | reverse complement strand
TTCCGTTCGGAAAAAGGTAGGGAGGACTTTTTACGTATTTATCAGGCGATCAAATATCTTGATTGGGACGTATACAAACCACCACCCGAACTAGCGACAAACCCTGTGGTGTAGGTGGGACACACCCCAATTTGTCCAGTGATCGTCGCCAGATTATTGGTATTAACAACCTTGATTGTTGGTTTGAGCATCCATTGCCCGCTTTTGCCCGCTTTGACAACTGATTTGAGAGCATTAAAATCGAGGACGAGTTCCGTTGTCATGCCCGGCTCAATGGAAAAACCATGAACAAGTTTTATACCGGTATTATCGCCTCCCGGCACTTTCAACTCATGAATTTCTCCCTCTTCTCCCAGTACATAATTTGCATAGAGATGAGTTTCTCCAGCAATATTTGCCCCATCATCTGGGGCATCACCGAGAATGAGTCTCATCTGAGAATACTGGCCTGCTTCCATTTCTGTCAGTCCCAGTTCCGCCTTCAGGCCATTGACCAGTTCCAAAAGATTATAAGTAGCAGCAGGTGTTCCGACAACTTCCCAGCTACTTCCTTCAGCATTAAGAGCCTCGACCTGATCAATGGTTACATAAACAGCACTGTATTCCGTTGTTGTGGCATCCGTAAGACTCAAACTCAGATCTCCGGTCGTCAAGGATTTAGTCTGTTCGCTAGTGTCACACGCAATAAGAGACATCATGCAGATAATCCCTGCCAGCCAGAAAAAGCTTTTAAATCTTTTCATGTGATTTTCTCCTTTTTTTTTTATTATGCTGATAAAATTAAAGAATTCCAGAATAAGGAATTCCGCAAAAACTATTCCCCGCACTCGTTCAGTGCATGGCCATTGTCAGGTTCGCATCTAAAGAGCGGTATGAACCTCAGATATATACCTATTCCCTGAATACTTCAACCAGAGGAGAATATAACCTGACAAGAACCAGAAAAAAAACAAGCATTCATTACTCAATGTTTTAGGGATGTCAGAGAAAATAATATACCTTGGATTGCACAGAATTTTGACCTGTCTTTAAGATACTGTAAAGATTGCATATTCTACATTTTACACTTTACAGCAACACAGAATACGGGCCAAAAGACAAGCGGAACTGGTATATTATTTTTTGACTTCTCTTATCACATTACTATAATGAAAAAATTATAAAAATACATATAGAATACTTTTGATGATGTCAATAATACTTTTATAAGTTTATATAATTTTAAGCTATAATAACAGCAAGTTAAATCCGTCAAAAAGCTACATCAAACAATTTTCGGGTATTAAAATTCATTTATACATCTTACCTTTGTCCATATACCTTGATTTATCAGGTATAGCTTCAATGGAAAGCAACATTTGTGCCACAACGCTATGTTCTTCAGGATATTTTTTATACTCAAGGCATCCGAGACTTTGAAAATCTCGAAAATATATGAAAAAATCTGGAAAAGTTATTGGCAACACAGAATACGGAGCAAAAGACAAACAGGACGGGGGTATTATTTTTTTTGAGATCGATTTTCAGCAAGGCCGAATTTTTCGACATGACCAATCTCTCCCGGTTCTGGTGAATGATGTGATCGAGAAAATACAAAAAATTCCAAAGATGAGCCATCGAAGCTGTTTCATGGCTGATTATCACTTCAATTGGAACTACGGGGTTTTTTACCTCGTGGTTGTTGAATTTGATTTTTTTCGATTACAATCTGCTTTTGCTTTTCACAACCTTTTAAAGATTTTTCAACAAATAGCTTTTTTTCGGTAAAAGGATTTATTCCGGTATAGTACATAAGCGATGAGTATGTTGACGGGGCAGGGGTAAAAATCTGTACCTGTTCAGGGTTTGTCTTCAGCTTTGTTTGTGTGAATTTTTTTAGGCTTTTCATGTCTGATGCCGTGCAACCAGGGTGAGCTGCAATAAGATAGTATGTCAGATATTGTTTTTTGCCTGTTTTCCGGGAAATAATATCAAACTCCTTTTTGAAATCCAAAAGAGAGCCTCTGTCGGTTTTTCCCATAAGTTCTAAAATATTTTGTTTTGTATGTTCGGGGGCAATTTTAAGTTGTCCTGAAACATGATGTCCGATCAACTGTTGTAAATAATTGCGACCGTTTGTTTTGTCGGATAATATCAGATCGTAGCGTATACCTGATGCGGAAAAAATATTCTTTACACCTTTGATTTGTTTTATTTTTTTTAGAAGTTGAGTAAGGCTGCTATGGTTTGGTTTGAGGGAGGAGCAGATTTTTGGGTAAAGACATCTTTTATCGCTGCAACATCCTTTTTGCAGTTTTTTTTTGCACTCAAATCCGTACATGTTGGCGGTTGGGCCGCCGGCATCAGTTATTGTACCTTTGAAATCCTGATGCTTTGAAATAATCTTTGCTTCTTTAAGGATAGACGATTCACTTCTCCATCTGACTGTCCTTCCCTGATGCACAGTAATTGCACAAAAATTACATTCACCGTAGCAGCCCCTGTGGGTGGGAATGGAAAATTTAATGGTGTCAAGAGCTCTCACATTGCCAATTTTTTTATAATACGGGTGCAGATCTCTTTCAAATTCAAGGTTATGAACTTGATCAAGTTCAAGTGTGGTTAAATATTTTGCAGGAGGATTTTGAACAAGAAATCTTGAATCGTGTTTTTGATAAAGCCCTTTAGCGGTTAAAGGGTCATTGTTTTGATAAAACAGGTCGAACATTTCAATAAATTTTTTATGGTTAGATTTAACATCGTCAAAAGAGGGCAGCTCTATATATTGTTCACGTATATCTTTTGAAATATAACACATGCCTGGAATGTCATCAGGAGAATCACCCTGTTTTAAGTTGTTGGCAAGGTCAACAATAGATTTTTCTCCCATTCCGTATATCAGGTAATTAGCTTTGGAATCAAAAAGAATAGATTTTCTTATTTTATTTGACCAGAAATCGTAATGGCTGATTCTCCGCAGGCTGGCTTCGATTCCACCAAGAACAACCGGCACAGTGTTTTTAAAGTAACGCCTGATCAAATTTGTGTATTTAATAACAGCACGGTCGGGCCTGCGGTTATTTAATCCTCCCGGTGTGTAGTCATCCTGTTTTCTCCATTTTTTAGTTGCCGTATAGTTTGCAACCAGAGAGTCTACACAACCCCCTGATACTCCCCAGAACAGTTTCGGTTCTCCTAATCTTTTTATATCTTGATCTGAATTGATATCAGGTTGAGCAATTATAGCTGTTTTAAATCCGGCTTCTGATAGCACCTTTCCGATAACAGCTGCACCGATATACGGACTGTCTATGTAGCTGTCTCCAGTGATAAGTATGATGTCCGGCTTGTTCCATCCAAGAGCTTTGATTTCTTTTTTTGTTGTGGGGAGAAACATGTTTGTAATAGTATCCTGTTTTAATACCCCTCGGATAATGACAGTGAGGGCAACCACGACCTAGCATCTACAATTTTTACGATCATTATGAAGTATCTGATTTGCAAAAGCAACAGACATTTTACGGGAATCCTGTTTTTGGGGAATCAGAGAGATACCTGTTTCTGCCCTCCATGATGCTTCAGATCAGCAACCCCGTCACCCGTAAAGCCGCATTTTCCGAGATGAACCGAATGCGTGATCGGAGTTTTAGCGATGCCGGTCGTGATTTCTCTGTTTTTGAATATCTCCTTTTTGGGCATACCGATATTAAGCGATTTTACCACCCTGATCAAACAACCGGGCATCCACTATCTTTGATATTTCAACAGGAAACCATAATTTTTGCAAGTCAATTTTCATGGATTAAAAAATACGACGGGAATAAGTTCCACCAGGATTGCACTGGATTTTGGATCGTATTCAAAGATCATATGGTACTTAAAATGAAGGAATATAAACGCAGATTTGAAGGCCAGAAATAATGATGCTGGAAGATCAACCGCCGAAAAGTAAGAAGACAGCAATAAAAAACCTTGAACGATATAAACTTTGGGGCTTGTGAACATCTGCGATTGCTGATAATGAAAAGCTCAGGGTCACGGAAAATTTGGATAATTATTTCTTTCCGTGACTCTTAAAGAAAATTTCTGAGTTTTTATTTTTTAACATTCAAGGAATTCAAGGTTTTAAAGGAGCATGACCGCATATTTCATAAGACGTTTCCTTCTGATCATCCCGACTTTCATCGGTATCACCGTCATGGTCTTTACCATAACCAGGTTTGTACCCGGCGGCCCCATAGAGCGCATCATTTCCCAGGCTCACATGATGCAGGGCAAGTCAGGCCCGTCTTCAAACGAAAGCAGCCAGCCTCTTTCCGAAGATCAAATAGATGAATTAAAACGATATTACGGCTTTGACAAGCCGATTCTGATCAGTTATTTCCAATGGCTGGCAAAGGTACTCTGCGGAGATCTGGGAACATCCACCAGATATTATGACCCTGTGTGGGACATGATAAAAGAGAGAATTCCCATATCTTTATATTTCGGCATTCTCACCATGATCATCATGTACGGTGTGTGTATTCCATTAGGGATTGCCAAGGCCATACGCCATAACAGTTTTTTCGATAATATCACGTCTGTCATGGTTTTTATCGGTTACGCTATTCCGGGCTGGGTGGTGGGAATACTGCTTTTACTCCTTTTTGCCTCTCACTGGGAATTTTTCCCACTGGGCGGAATGACAGGAGATGATTTCGACTCTTTCTCACTGCTTGAAAAAACTCTTGATATAGCATGGCACACAATTCTGCCCCTGACCGCTTATATACTCGGTTCTTTTGCGGCAATGACGTTTTTGATGAAAAACACGCTTATGGACAATCTTGCGTCAGACTATGTGCGTACCGCCATGGCCAAGGGCATGACATTCAAACGAGCGGTTTTCGGACATGCCCTGAGAAACAGCCTTGTCCCCATTGCCACACATTTCGGGAATATCATCTCCGTGATTTTATCCGGCTCTTTTCTCATAGAAAAGGTTTTCAATATAGACGGCATGGGCCTGCTCGGATATGAGTCAATTCTGGATCGGGATTATCCGGTGGTCATGGGCATTCTTGCTATTTCATGCCTTCTGCTCATGATAGGCAACATATTATCCGACATTTGCGTGGCTGTCGTAGATCCGAGGGTGCAATTCAAATGAAGATGAGAATAAATCCGCTGACCATAAAAAAGATCAATCGCTTCAAGTCCATCAGGAGAGGATATTATTCTTTTATATTATTTTCGATCATGATCCTTTTGTCCATATTCGCGGAAGTGATGGTCAATAAAAGGGCGCTGATCGTTAAATATGAAGGAAGCATCTACTTTCCGATATACAGGAGCATGATTCCCGGCACGACTTTCGGCTTTGATTATGAATATGAAACAAATTACCGGGATCTGAAAAAGAAGATGCAGGAACAGAAAAACGGCAACTGGCTCCTGATGCCCCCGATTCCTTATGATCCCTTTGAAAACGATCTGAGAGAAGGTGAATATCCCCCGTATCCGCCTGATATAACAACCCAGCATTATCTTGGAACCGACACCATAGGAAGAGATCTTACGGCAAGACTGGTTTACGGATTCAGAATCTGTATTTTCTTTTCCCTTATCCTTCTTGTACTGACATATATGATAGGGGTGGCAATAGGCTGTATCATGGGATATTACGGTGGGAAATTCGATCTTATCTTTCAGCGCGTGATAGAAATCTGGACAAATGTTCCCTTTCTTTACGTAATCATCATAATATCTTCGATCATTGTACCCAGTTTCTGGATACTGATTCTTATTATGACTTTTTTCGGCTGGATTTCCATGACCTGGACAATGAGAACAATAACTTACAAGGAAAAAGAGCGGGAATACACACTTGCTGCAAAAGCGATGGGAGCTGGTGATATGCGGATAATTTTCAGGCATATTCTTCCCAACACAGTATCGGTTATTGTCAGTTATATCCCTTTTGCAATATCTTCCGGCATCATGGTACTGACTTCTCTTGACTATCTTGGTTTCGGGCTGCCGCCTCCGACCCCTAGCTGGGGGGAATTGCTCAATCAGGGATGGGAAAACATGCATGCATGGTGGATAGTGGCATCGGTGATAGTGGCAATGCTTGTAACCCTGACCTGTGTGACCTTTATCGGAGAGGCCATAAGAGAAGCATTTGATCCGAAACGCCACACAATATACGAATAGATGCAAATAATGTTTACAATATTGAACTTCGAAAGGAAAATCCATGAAACAAACGCTGAAGCTGAAATGGTTCGGAATTATTTTTCTCTCTTTTCTCATCTTTCTTCCACTTTGCTCTGCAAATCCAAGTCTGCCCGATAATATCAAATGGCTGACAAACGATACAGACCCAGTTTATGCATCCGAAAATGCACAGAAAGGCGGAACCCTGCGTCTTTCACTGTTGAGTTTCCCCATGACTTTCCGCACTGTCGGACCTGATTCCAACAGCAGTTTCAGAGGCTATATTCTGAATAATCAACTGTCTCTTACAGATATTCATCCCAACACCTTGAATGTGATTCCCGGACTTGCCACACACTGGGCTTTCGGGGATGATAAAAAAACCATGTATTTCAAGTTGAACAAAAATGCTCAATGGTCGGACGGAAAAGATATTACGGCCAGCGATTTTGCCTATACACTTGAATTCATGAGGTCAAAACATATTATCGCGCCCTGGTACAACGATTATTACACAAAAGAAATCGAAAAGGTTATAATCTATGATGAAGATACACTTGCAGTCGTAAGCACCAAGGCCGTACCCGACCTGCACCTCAAACTGTCCATCCAGCCGACTCCTAGCCATTTTTACAAAAATCTGGGGAAAGGTTTTGTGAGAAAATATAACTGGAAGATCGTTCCCAACACAGGCCCTTATCAGATCGGCAAATTCAAGAAAGGGAAAAAAATCGAGTTTAAACGTAAAAAAGAATGGTGGGGAAAAGATCTTCGTTATTTTAAAAACAGGTTCAATGTTGACAAGGTACTTTTTAAGGTGGTCAAGGATTTCAACATCCAGTGGGAACACTTCAAGAAAGCAAAGATTGATACGTTCGCCGTAAATCTGCCAAAATTCTGGCATGAGAAATGTAAAACTCCGGTGGTCGATAAAGGTTATGTGGAAAAAATCTGGTTTTTCAACGACAAAGAGAGGTCGGCTAATGGCATGTGGCTGAATGAAGACAAAAAAATCTTTGCGGATAAAAATCTTAGATATGCTTTTGCCCATGCCATGAATATAGAAAAAGTTATAAATCTTGTACTCAGAAATGATTACTATCGGCTCGAACAGCACTATGTGGGCTATGGCAAGTATTCCAACGATTCGATCAAGGCCAGACGATTCGATATCGAAAAAGTGGATAAATACATGAAAGCATCCGGCTGGCAGAGAGGCAGTGACGGAATATGGACTAAAGGTGACCTGCGTTTTTCAGTAAATGTCAATTATTCTTTTCAGGAACACACTCAGCGGCTTGTTGTATTAAAAGAAGAAGCTAAAAAGGCAGGCATAGAATTGAATCTTTTAAAACTCGATCCTGCTGCATCTTTTAAAAAGGTTCTGGAAAAAAAGCACGATGTCGCATGGTCTGCATGGAGTACAGCACTTCGGCCCCAGTTCTGGGAACATTATCATTCGGCGAACGCTCATAAAGTACAGACCAACAATATCACGAATACGGATGATCCTGAACTGGATAAAATGATAGATATGTACAGAAATTCTCTGGATGAAAAAGAACGGATTGATCTGGCTTTGAAAATTCAGGAAAAAATTTATGAGATTGGTTCTTTTGTGCCTACATTCATGGTTCCATATATACGACAGGCATGCTGGCGCTGGATGCGTCTGCCTGAAATTCCTGGAACCAGACGCAGCGACGGTCTGTTCGATCCTTTTGACAGCTCATATGGGGGGCTTTTCTGGTTTGACAAAACCATATATGATGAAACAAAGAAAGCCATGAAAACAGGCAGAACGTTTACGCCGGTTACAATTATAAATGAAACTTACAAGATGAAAACGATTCGATAGGATAATTCAAATTGGACGATTCAACAATATTGAATGTAATGAATCTGACCTGCGCGTTTCATACCGAAGATGGTGTGATCAAAGCTGTGGATGATGTCAGTTTCGAGCTGAAGAAATCAAAGACACTGGGGGTCGTGGGTGAATCAGGTTGTGGAAAAAGCGTTACAGCCCTTTCTATCATGCGCCTTTTGCCACAACCTGCGGGGTTTATCCAGTCAGGACAGGTAATCTTTGACGGTCAGGATATGGTATCTTCACCTCATGAAGCAATGTATAAGGTACGGGGACGCAAAATTTCCATGATCTTCCAGGAGCCTATGACGGCATTGAACCCGGTTTATAAAATAGGGCGGCAAATATCCGAAATCTTTGCTATTCATTTTGGAAAAATAGATGGAAAAGAGCGTTATGATCGATCTGTGGATCTGTTGCAAAAAGTCGGAATTCCTGATCCTGACAAAAGAATGAATGAATATCCTCACCAGATTTCAGGCGGGATGCGACAGAGAGTAATGATAGCTATGGCAATAGCCTGTGAACCTGAAATTCTGATAGCTGACGAGCCTACGACCGCTCTGGATGTAACAATTCAGGCACAGATTCTGGATTTGATTCAAAAACTCCAGTCAGAGACCGGCATGTCTGTCATTTTTATAACCCACGACCTGGGCGTAATTGCGGAAATCAGCGATGATGTTCTTGTCATGTATGCGGGCAGAGTCGCTGAAACCGGATCTGTATCAGATATTTTCAAGCATCCCGCACACCCCTATACAAAGGGCCTGCTCAAATCAATTCCAAGACTCGATAACAAAAGCAAGACCCAGCTGCCGGTAATCAGCGGAATGGTTCCGTCTTTAAAGGATCTGCCAGAAGGATGCAGATTCTACAACCGTTGTCCTGATGCCCGAAAAAAGTGCAAAAAAATGCCTCATCTGGAAAAAATCGGGGAAAATCATATGGCAGCATGCCATTTTATTGTAAAGTCTCTATTGTAAAGTCTCCATAGTGGGAAGGGGTAAAACGGTATGGAATATCTGCTTGAAGTAAAAAACCTTAAAATGCACTTCCCTGTTTACGGCGGAATTTTCAAACGCCAGACAGGCTCAGTCTTTGCCGTGGACGGAGTATCTTTCGAGATCCGGCCCGGCGAAACACTGGGACTTGTGGGTGAATCAGGCTGCGGCAAAACGACAGTTGGACGCGCCATTATTCGGCTCCATGAACCTGATGGTGATGTTCTGTTCATGGAAAAATCAATAAAGGATTTATCAGGCAAGGCTCTTGTAGATATACGCAGGGAAATGCAGATGGTTTTTCAGGACCCTTTCGAATCGCTGAATTCCCGGCATACGATTGGCGAAATCCTGGAAGAACCTTTTATCATCCATAACGCAGGTAATTTGAAATTTCGGCAGCAACAGGTAAAAAAACTATTAGATCTGGTACAGATTTCAAAGGACGCAATAAACCGTTTTCCCCACGAATTCAGTGGAGGCCAGCGTCAGAGAATAGGTATAGCCAGGGCCATAGCTCTTAATCCGAAACTTGTGATTTTAGACGAACCAGTCTCTGCATTGGATGTTTCCATACAGTCCCAGATTATCAACCTTTTGCTGCAACTTCAAAACGAAATGAATCTCAGCTATCTGTTCATCGCCCACGACCTTGCGGTGGTCAAACATGTTTCAGACCGAATTGCAGTAATGTATCTGGGTAAAATAGTAGAATTGACAGATGCAGCCCGCATCTATGAAAAACCTCTTCATCCTTATACACGGGCATTGTTATCAGCCATACCTTATCCAGATCCTGATATAAAACGAAAAAGGGAGATTTTAACAGGCGACGTGCCTTCACCTTTAAATCCTCCTTCCGGGTGCAGCTTCCATACAAGATGTCCGAACGCCATCGATTTTTGCAGCCAGGAAGAACCAGCACTTGTGGCAGGGCCGGAAAGCAATGGCCTGGAACATCTTGTTGCCTGTCATCTGGTATGCTGAAATTCCGTAGGGGCAAACCTATGTGTTTGCCCTTCGTACAGGGGCAGGTACAAACAAACAAAGGCAGGCAGGCAGGCAGGCAGGCAGGCAGGCAGGCACACAAGCCTGCCCCTACATTATGTCAATAAATTATTGGGTAGGTATTTAAATGGTAGGGCGGGGTTCCGTCCCCGCCATCTTTATTACATTTGAAACATCAACATATGGAGGGAAAAAATGAATCGTACCAGCAAAATTGCAATAATTTTTGTATTTGTACTGGCTGTTTTTCCGTTATTATCTCATCTTGAAGCCGCTAACAAAGGCATTGAGCGGAAAAAAACTTCGGATTATGCCAATGCAGCCAGAGTAGCACTGGTGATCGGAAACGCCAATTACAAGGTTGGCTGGCTGAAAAATCCGGTCAATGATGCAGTGGACATGGCAAAAGCTCTGAAATCGCTGGGCTTTGAAGTTATCATTGGAAAAAATCAAACATATCAGGAAATGTGGAGTTCGATACGTAGTTTCGGAGACCGGATAAAAGGGAACAAGGTAGGGCTGTTCTATTATTCAGGCCACGGCATTCAGGTTGACGGAGTAAATTATCTTTTACCTGTGGGATCAAAAATCGAGAGGGAGGATGAAGTCCATTTTCAGGCTATTGCCGCTGATCTGGTACTCAACAAAATGAGAAGCGCGGAAAATTCCCTGAATATGGTAATACTGGATGCCTGCCGGAACAACCCTTATACCAAGGCATGGCATAAAGGGGCGGATGATCAGGGACTTGCCAGCATGAGAAAAATGATTCCGCCCACCGGTATCCTCATTTTTTATGCCACAAATTCCAAAGGCGTGGCAGCAGACGGATACGGAAGGAACAGCCCGTTTACCGCAAGCTTGAAAGAACGAATCGTAGAGCCTGGCCTGGAGTTACGCAAGATGGTATCCCTGGTGGCTGGTGATGTAATTAACAGAAGCGGGAACGAGCAGTTCCCCTGGCAGGAGGGTATGGTGCTTGGGGATTTTTATTTTGCCGATTCGAGCGGAGCGACCGTAGTTACTCCCGATCCGGTGAGGAAACCGAGAAAACCGGCTCGGCTGGAAATTCAGGTGAACACGGAAAAGGCCGAAACCTGGATCAATGGAAAAAGTTATGGCAGCACACGGGTGTTTACAATTAAAACAGCCGGAGAGTACAGAGTAAAAGTAACGGCGGACGGTTTTGAACCGTATTCGACACAAGAACGTATTGAAAAAGGACAGACAGTAATTGTCAAAGCCATGCTGGAAAAAATTGAGCCTGAACCGCAGCCGATTTCACCTGTTACACAGGTTTCGACATATACAGGGCCGGTTCCCGGTCAAAATTATACCGATCTGGAGCTGGGTATGGAATTTGTCTGGGTAAAGAACGGGTGTTACCAGATGGGATGCGGGAGCTGGGCAGGAGATTGTCAAAGTGATGAAAAACCCGTGCATAAGGTCTGTCTTGACGGGTTCTGGATCGGGAAGTATGAGGTTACGCGAGGGCAGTGGAAAGAATTCGTATCGGATAATGGATATGGAGGGGATTTCAAAAATGAGTATGGATGCAGCGGCATGGGAAATCCGAAATTCTCACAGGCGGATAATCATCCGGTTGCCTGCGTTTCGTGGAAAGAAGTGAGCGCTTTTGCAAACTGGCTTTCCGATAAAACTGGTAACAATTTCAGACTGCCCACCGAGGCAGAATGGGAATATGCGGCAAGGAGTGGCGGGAAAAAGCAGAAATATGCAGGCGGAAACAACATCGACAGCCTGGGATGGTATGATTCGAACAGCGGGAGTAAAACCCATCCGGTAGGGCAGAAGAAAAAAAACGGGCTTGGAATTTATGATATGTCCGGAAATGTATGGGAGTGGTGTCAGGACTGGTACGATTCCGGTTATTATAAAAACAGCCCGCAGAGTAACCCAGGAGGTCCTGCATCTGGCCGGGGCCGTGTCGATCGTGGCGGCGGCTGGAGCGGCTACGCTGCTTACTGCCGGTCGGCGTACCGTAGCCTCAGCTCGCCCGGTTACCGGTACTACAGCCTTGGCTTCCGGCTCGCCCTCTCCCCCCAGGTCAGCAGGTAAACAGGCAATGAACAGGAAAGAAAGAACAAGAGAAAGAGAGGAGACTCGAATCATTCGCACCGAAACGGAATGTAGCGAGCGGGCGAGCGGAATGTAGTGAAGGTCGAATGATTCAAGTCTCAGATCAGGCGGACAAAGAAAGAAGAAGAGGGGGTATGGGGGCTTGCCCCCATTCGCGACAAATTTGTTTTTTTACTGAATACCATTCATTAAACAAGGCTTAATACAATGCAATTAAGATTTTTCTCAATTCCAGTCAAATACGAGGCAGAAGCGGAGATCGAACTCAACAATTTTCTAAAAACGGTTCGCGTGATCACCATACATCGGGAGCTTATATGCCAGGAAGGAAGGCATTTCTGGGCAATTGCGGTGGAATATTCAATCGGAGAAGTAAAAACAGGGAAAAAAAGTGAAAATGTAAAGAACAAGAAAAAAATTGATTATAGAGAGGTTTTGTCTCCTGAAAACTTCGAAATTTATGCAAAACTCCGTGAATGGCGGAAGCAGGCTGCTGACAGAGAGGGCTTAAAAGTTTATAACGTACTCATGAATGAACATATGGCAAAAATGATAGAGGATAGAATAAAGACAAAAGCCGAACTCAGAAAAATCAAGGGAATAGGAGATGGCAGAATTGATAAATACGGTGATGAAGTACTTGCAATTTTGAAGAAAGAATTTGCCGGACTGGAGAAAAAAAATGAAAAGAGCGGGCAACCTTTACTATTTGATCACAAGCCATGAAAATTTGAGAATCGCATTTCAGAAGTCAGCCAGGGGCAAGCAGGAAAAAAAAGAAGTCATCCAATTTCGAAAAAATTTTGACAGGAACATAGAAAAGCTCAGGAGCCAGCTTTTGAAAGGCGAACCGGATATCGGCCATTACCATTTTTTTGTGGTTCGCGATCCGAAAGTCAGAACTGTCTGTGCTGCATCTTTTCCCGAAAGAGTTCTGCATCACGGGATCATGAATGTCTGCGAACCATTTCTGGATTCATACTCCATATACGATTCATACGCATGCAGAAAAGGAAAGGGTAATCGAAAAGCTCTGGCAAGAGCGCAAAAATTCGTCCGGCAATCCTCATGGTATCTGAAACTCGATATCAGCAAATATTTCAATTCCATAGATCATACCATAATGATGCAGCTCCTTGCACGACGTTTCAAAGACAAAGATTTGCTCATGCTGTTTCAAAAAATTATAGATACCCACCACATACGACCCGGCAAAGGCGTGCCTATCGGAAACCTGATCTCTCAACACCTGGCAAATTTTTACCTGGGCTGTATGGATCACTGGATAAAAGAGGAAAGAAGAATCAAGGCGTATCTGAGATATATGGATGATTTCATACTGTTTTCCAAAGAAAAATCGATTCTGAAAAAAGAGTTGAAAGAAATTGAAAAATATTTGAAAAACAATCTTGATCTGACACTGAAAAACGATATACAGTTGAATCAGTGTTATCTGGGCGTTCCTTTTCTCGGATTTCGAGTCTTTCCGTGTCATATTCGCTTATTGCCCCGGAGCAAGAAAAGATTTTCGAAAAAGCTGAGAGAATATGAACGGTATTATTGTGAAGGAATATGGACTGAAAGAGAGCTTGCCCGGCATGTGGAACCACTGATAGATTTCACAAGGGCCGCTGACAGCCTTCGGTTCAGAAGAATGGTAATCAAAAAGTTTGGGGTTTTGTCCTGAGAGGCCGGAACCGTGTCAATCGTGGCGGCGGCTGGAACAACAACGCTGCTAACTGCCGGTCGGCGAACCGTAACAACAACTCGCCCGGTAACCGGAACAACAACCTTGGCTTCCGGCTCGCCCTCTCCCCCCAGCTCACCAGGACGGTGGATACTGACCTGCTGACCAACGGACGAAATCCCGTCCCTCTTTTTTTCTTCAAGAGGGCAAAAAGTAGAAACCATGCCAGGGCTGGTAGCCTAGAATCGGATGATCGGGCGAAGGTCCTGGAATGGTAAGTATCTGACCATATATTTTTTAACTTTTCCCGATAGATTGCCTGAATCCTGTTCATCCTTTAATCCTGCAAATCCTGATTCAGACAATTAATGAATGAAATTCAGTAAAATCAAATTTGTCGCGAATGGGGGCAAGCCCCCATACCCCCATCTTCTTCATCTTCGCAAGCCTGATCGGAGACTTGAATCATTCGACCTTCACTATATTCCGCTCGCCCGCTCGCTCCATTCCGTTTCGGTACGAATGATTCGAGTCTCCTCTCTTTCTTCCTTGCTTTCCTGTTCATTGCCTGTTTACCTGCTGACCTGGGGGGAGAGGGCGAGCCGGAAGCCAAGGTAGTAGTACCGGCGACCGGGCGAGTAGTAGCCACGGCTCGCCGACCGGCAGCTAGCAGCGCCGTAGCTCCCGCCGCCGCCACGATCGACACGGTACCGGCCCGATGCAGGACCTCCTGGATTACTTTTCGGACTGCCCTTATAATACTTGTCACCGTACCAGTCACTGCACCATTCCCACACATTGCCGGACATATCGTAAATACCGAGTCCATTGGGTTTGAAATTTCCTGCGGGTGCTGTTTTTTCATACCCGTCATTCTGACTCTTCTCTTTCCAGCTAAATTCACAATTTTTGTCACAGAAATTGCCATATCTGAATAAATCTCTGTCATTGGAAAAACCTGCATACTTCTGCTTTTTCCCGCCACTCCGAGCCGCATATTCCCATTCAGCCTCGGTGGGCAGTCTGAAATTGTTACCAGTTTTATCGGAAAGCCAGTTTGCAAAGGCACTGACTTCTTTCCACGAAACGCAGGCAACCGGATGATTATCCGCCTGTGAGAAATTAGGATTTCCCATGCCTCCGCTGCATCCATACCCATCTTCGCCATCCCCTCCATATCCATCATCCGATACAAATTCTTTCCACTGCCCCCGCGTAACTTCATACTTCCCGATCCAGAACCCATCCACACAAACCCTATGCTCCGGTTTTTCATCATCTTCACAATCTCCGGCCCAGCTCCCGCATCCCATCTGGTAACACCCGTTTTTCACCCAGACAAATTCCATACCCAGCTCTGGATCTGTATAATTCCGACCGGGAACCGGCCCTGTAGATGTCGAAACCTGTGTAACAGACGTTACCGGTGCAACAGCCACAACCAAAGGTTTGGAGACAACGATCTTCGTAAGATCTGCCAGCACCGGCGGCACATCCTGCCCCGGCTGAATCCGCACGCTCTGTTCAAAAGACTGATAGCCATCCGCTGTCACCTTCACCCTGTACAGACCTGCCTGTGAAATCTTGAAAGTTCGTGCATTTGTATAATTTTCCCCGTTCAGCCACACCCACGCACCGGGAACATCGACTATCACCTTCAATTTTGTATCTTTTGGAGGCAGAGGCAGAGGCTGAGTAAAAAACACGAAATCCCCTTCATCCAGGTCAGGATCACGAATTTTACCGTATTGCGGAGTCTGGCCTGTCTGGTAATGCAGAACCCGGTCATGCAGAAACATCCCCATTTCCGTTCCAGTCACATAACCGTCTCTGTTAAGATCCCCTTCGCCGTTTATCGCTCGGACAAACGAAGGAGTGAAAACGCTTTTTGCAGGAACAGATTCCCCCGCGCTTCCCGCTGAAATAAACTGCCGCACAGGTTTGGAAGTGATATCGGAAATATGGGGCGGATGTTCGGGAAGTTTTTTTGCCTTGAACACAGTTCCGGAAAAACAGGAATCGAAAACAAACATGGCATGACCGGCTTCTATTCTCCTGGCCCAGGTAAGTACCTGATTCATGCCAACCGCCTTTTTTAGAAATTCCTTTTCAGCTTTTTTACTTTTCCCAGGATCAGGAGCATCAACAGGAACCAGATATCCTTTTTTCCCTTTCTTTCGTGAATGTCCATGACCTGAAAAGAAAAAGAGGAGGCGGTTTTTTTCATCAAACCCATATTTATCGATAAAATTATCGAACGCATCTTTTAAGTTTTCCGCATCTGGATCGATCACCTTTTTTACGAAAAATCCCTGGCTGTCGAGTGCTTCAACAACGTTCTCGACCTCATAAGGCACACTCTCAAGCCTCGGCCAGTAAAGATACCGGGAAGCTCCGATCACCAGTGCATAACTGTTTTTGTACAACCCCACAGGCTTTCCTGCCCGATCTTTGATAACTCTTCTGATACCTTTCGTATCTGCCGCTTGAGCATCCGGCATTATCACGATGATAAGAAAAAATACGGCTGCCCATACCATCACTGATTTAACGATTCTATAATTTCGTTTTGAATTCATCTCATACTCCTGTTTTAAAAATCATCATAATGACCATCGCTTTTACACTGAAATCATTTTTTTCTCAAGCTGGAATTTAAATTGTCTGAATCAGGATTCTCAGAATTTTCACAATTTTCAGGATTCTGTTCATTCTTTAATCCTGCAAATTCTGATTCAAAAATTTTTCACATTATATTTTTTAACTTTTTCCGATGAACCAGCTTCTTGACAATGATCTATTCCCTCTTAATAAAATTTCAAACCAATCTTTGATGGTCAACCCACAGCTTTTTCCCTTTAAACGCAACCGCTATTTCCAGAATATCCGTAATGCCGACCGCTCTCAACTCCGTGGCATATTTTCTATCTTTGATCTGTTTCAAGGCATCTTTCAGCACCTGTTTGTAAGCATCACTATCAGCGCTTTCCACCAGTTTGAATTCTATGACAATGCCAATTCGATTTTTATTGCCATCTTTGGGTTTGAGCATGATATCATACCGACCATATCCCGATTCCCGATTGGAGCGGATGTCATACTTTCCGTCCAGCCATACCAGCATTCCCAATACTAATGCATGATAGACTTTTTCCGATTCGCCGCCAAAATCGTGATAACTCATAATCCTGATCACAACTTTTTGCAGCATTCGTTCGAATAGTTTCACATCTCCTGTTTCCAGCCCTCGTATCATTTCCAGCAACTGGTTTCGTTCAATTTTGGTTGCAAACCATCTTTTTATCATATCCCGATACATCATACGAACTTCCCGGTTCGGTATGCAAAGTTCCCATATTTCCTCATCCACATGTTTTACCGGTCTCAGATATCCGGTAAAAAGCAAAAAACTCCAGAGCAGATCATCTCTAAGATCCAGATCACGAAGAACAATGGTTTCATATACGGGCAGTTCAACGGATTTGCCTTCCAGCATCATGCCTATTTCCTCTCGGATTTCTTTTCCTCCACGAGTGGCAAGGCTATCTATCATAGAAGTGTCGCCAGTGTTTATCCAATAAGGGAGCGGCTTTTTTGATTTGCTGTTGACATAATTTATCAAAGACCAGGGATTGTAAATCGTCTTATCGCCGAATCGATACCCGTTATACCATTTTGCAACTTCATCATAATATTGTAAAGCTTCGTAATCGGAAAGCAATCTGCGAACTTCATCATCTGTGAATCCAAAATGATCGCTGAATTCTTCAACCATAAGGGTGTAAACGGCAAGGTTGTTCAGCCCTGAAAAAATGGATTCTTTTGCCACTCGTAAAATACCGGTTAGAACACCTTTGTATAGATGCGAATTATCTTTGAGACCGCCGGAAAGAAAATTTCTTATAAAACCTACGACTTCGTCATAATAGCCATTATTATATCCGGCATGGACAGGCGTGTCGTATTCGTCGATTAAAACAATGACTGCCTGATCATGATACTTGTGGAGGCATTTGCTTAAAACAAGGAGGGAATCCGAATAATCAGGTGGTTTTGCAGTATCTTCCAGAATAGATTGGATAAATGCTCTTTCCCTTTTTTGAAGCACATCTCCATCAAGCAGATATTCATGCCGTTCGAACTCTGCCTGTATCAATAACTTCAATCGCCTGAAACAGGATTCCCATGAGGATTCTTTAATATCTTTGAATGTAATGAAAATGACCGGGAATTTGCCCTCATGGGTTTTAAAACAATCCTCTTTTTCAATGCTCAGTCCTTTAACAAGCGCTGCTGTATTCTCCTCGGTTTTTTCAAAAAACACCTTTAACATGTCCAGATTCAATGTTTTACCAAACCGCCTGGGACGAGGCAGCAGAATTACCTCTGCGGATGCTTCGACGATTTCACGAATGAAATCGGTTTTATCGATGTAAAAAAATTTTTGTTCTCTGAGTTTTTTGAAATCAGAAACTCCAATTGGCAATGTTTGCTTTTTAAATTTGTTTCTCCCTTTGTCTGAACTTCCCCTATAATCCTATTATGTTTTTTAAAAAAACAGGATATCAGAAAATTGCGGGAATTTCAAACCTATGTTTCTGAAATTGGCTGAAAGAAAAGAAATTATGAGGGCTGATTCGTCAGTCGATTGTCTGAACCTGGATTGCAGAAATGCTTTTATCAACA
>JAUCGE010000372.1 GCA_030377965.1 Desulfobacterales bacterium HSG16 | reverse complement strand
CCTGTGCTGTGCCTGTGTCAGATCATCGTTCATTCTCCTGAGTATATTGGTAAAAGATTTCTTTTGCAGCTCAAGACGGGCCTGACTTTCACGGGCCCTGATGAATTTTTTTGCGAGCAGTTTCACGTCCTCATGGGATTTGTCAGCTATAATCCGAGAGCGGATTTCTGATGCAATATTATCCTCCGAATCGATTTTATCTTCGCCTAAAAGCAGGGCAACCAGAGTACAGTTATGCAGTTTCGAAGTCCTGTTTTCTGCAATGGGAGCGATTTCGCCATGAGTATAGAACCCGGTTATGGGAATGTTGGCAGGAAAAACAGAGGCTGACAAAGCCATTTCTTCACTGGTCCGCAGCCCCATGATCCAGCGCCGGGCAGCGCAGGAAAACAGGAGTGCTGCCTGTGGCTGCCATTTTTTACCTATCTCTTTCATCAGTTTACAAAGACTGTCCTTCAGGTCGGTCATAATGCTCTCGGGTGTTGCTTCCGTCAACTGTATTTTCTGACCTTTTGGTATAGGTGTGGCATAAACGATACTTTCATCTTTTTCGTCAAAATTCATGGGACTACGCAGATAAAAACGTTCATTGTCATCGAATATGGCAAAGGGCATTTCAGGCAGAGGTACTGCGTATGGACCGAATGATTTCCGAAAAAATTGCAGTGCAGTATGTCCCCCAATGCGTTTGACACGAGTGCCGTCAACCTCCTCGATCATCGACCTGTAGCCAACTGGTTCCCAGCTATTGCAGATAACCGAAGCTGCCTTGACGGGACCGGCAAACAGCATAATCGAAACAGCATTCGAATATACGTTTTTTCTGGAAAACTGTAAAATTTTGTCGGCAATGAAATATTCAGAACAGGGTATGCCGCCGAAGGACCTGCATTCAGGGCCAAGCTTTTGGTGTATGGTTGAAAGAATTGTCTCGATTCCTCTGTTGAGAACCGGAAATATCAAACATACCGAAGGTTCTGCCTCAAGGCGGGAGAGAGCATCATCGACAGCATGGCGAGCGGCTTCGGCAGGGGATTTTGTGACATTGAGACCGATGCCGCTGGCAATCGAAATTGTATCTGAGGCAAAGAGCATCAGACACATGGAATCTTGACTGAAGCCCATGCTTGACGACATTTCACCGCCTGATGTACATCCCGCAAGCTCTATACCAGGGAAAGACGCAGCGATTTTTTCAACAGCGATCTTATGATCGAAGTGGTCTGCTGAAAACAGGAGGCCGGCAGTCGGAGATAAACCGTTCAATTGTGTCTGGCACTGCTCAATAATCGTTCGACTCACCTTGTGAGTGTCTGTCCCTTCAGCCTGTCCTGTAACAGATTTAAACATCTGTTTCCTCCTGTTAGGGCAAAATCGGCATTAAAGCCCATGATAAAATTTTGGATCAAATCAGAAAATCTTATACCATATTCTATAATTCGATTCAAGAGGATTTACAGCAGGCTGTGGATGGAAATATATGGCCGAATCAAAAATAAATATGCCAGGCCAGCATACCTTCCCCCCGGCCATGTCCATAAAATTCTTTCCACGAAACCGTGAAGTTTATATGATGATTTTTTTCAAGAATGATTTCCTGAGCAAGTGATATTTCGCTTCTTGTGTGTCCATCTTCAGGTTCGAACCAGAGTTTTCTTGCAAAAAAATGGGCTTTCCATAAAGGACTCAGTTTTTTGAGCCAGCCTGCGGAAACTCCAAGCCCGATGGCGTATTTATCATAGAGACTGTCTCCGATATTTATTTCAGGCTCTATGAAAAGATATCCGAGTCCCAGCTTGTTATCATGAAAAGCAAGACCGGCTCCCGTATTTAAAAATGCGGCATATCCATGATCACCTTTTTTATCTGGTATCCGCTTTACCCCGGTACTGACTTTCCAGGATACCGGCATAAAAAACCTGTTCATTGCAGATATAGAGAAAATGTCTATGACATCCATTTTCTGCAATACTAATTTGTTGTCCGAATCATAGTACCGAAGGCGCGTATCGAAAAATTCCGCCTGTATTCCCTGATCAGGCGCATAATCAGT
>JAUCGE010000371.1 GCA_030377965.1 Desulfobacterales bacterium HSG16 | reverse complement strand
AGGTTCTTTATAGTCCGTTTGCATATGGATACGCCGAATTTCATCAAGTACGCTAAGATGGCGAGCATGGTGAATTTCATATCCAGAGTAGTTATGACGCTTCATCAGGGCTTCTTCCTGCTTGATATGAAAGTCGATAGACCTGATCAAAAGATTGAGTTCGTCTTTTATGACAGAAATATCAGCATTTTCGTTTGAGACAGAAACGAGCTTGTTTGCTCGTTCGGATATTGCCTGGTGCTGCTGCTCGAATTCCACCATGAGGGCATTATATTCATCCTGTTTGTCAAAGGGCCTTTTCCCGGTCAGTTCCGGTTTCAGCAAGAGCTTCATGCGTTTTTGAAAAGTTTCGAAAAGTTTCCAGCGTACCACAGGAATATCCAGCAGCACATTCCCCGGAATCCGGTAAACCTTTGAGGGCGATGCAGCCCGAACCCTGAACAGGCTGGTGGTGTCGAAAAGCACGCATTCTTCACCAAAAAAATATCCTGGCTCCAGGGTTTCAAACACTCTGTCACCAATATAACGCTCCAGAATTCCTGACTTTACAATGTAAATAGCAGATTCTAAATTTCTCGGGAATATGTGGTCTTTATCGCAATCAATGGTTTCCATTGACTGGGCAAGCCTGTTCTGGATGGGATAAGCAACAACTTCTCCAAACAGCCATGTGTTCTGGAGAAACTCCCGGTTGCTCTGTAACCTTCGAATGCTCTCATATAGATTGTTCTGTTTTACGAAATCAACATAAAGACTTCTGGACAGACGAAGTGTATGGACAAAGTTCATGGCTCTGAATGTTCCTGTGGACGGAACCTCATCAAGCCCTGCTATCTCACCTAAAAGAGCCCCGGACGAAAGAATGTTGCGTACCCCGAGTTCGGACTGGATCAGTTCGACATTTCCGGTCAGGATCAGGAAAATATCCTTATTCAAATTACCTCGACGGATTAAAATAGACTCAGGATTGAAGGTAACAAGATCATGATTCAGCAGGATATTCAGTTGCCACAGGGGCGCATTCGGGAAATATTCTTTCAAAAACTTCAATGCTGTCCGATAAAGATAATTCTGGGAGGTGGGTATCAACACATCCACCATGCCAAAAGGAGCGCCTGAACCTATTTCCTTTTGATGTTGAGATAATGCGTTGGAAAAATGGGATAAAATAATTTTTTTGGAGCAATCCTTTTCGAAATCTTCGGCATCTCCGTGAATCAGACCGCCTCCCACATCAATTTTCTTGATATCAGCAGGCTCCAGATACGATGCCATCACCTGATCGTAATATTTTTTTGAAATTCCATTTTCTGACTCATCATCCGTGATCATACCTTCTAACACTTTTTTAGAAGCTATATCAGCAAGATGGGCATATGTACAATGGCCATCTTTCCAGAGGGTGCGAAAGAAAAAAATGCTGGTTTCCACAGGATGGGGGGAAAAAATCGGCTTGACTTTAAGCCCTTCGATATCGTTCCATTCGTCGAATTCCAGGTTCTTGACTTCAAAATAATTGGACAGATCTTTCTCATCAATGAACATCAACGCTGAAAGTTTCTTGGCTACGGAAGCTCTGACCAGAGGAGTTGAATAATATTTGAGCTTATGATCTGAACGCATCAGGGTTGTAAATCCTGCAAAATGATCGTCATGGGCATGAGTATGAAATATGCCTTCTATCTCATTGACACCAATTCCAAGAGTCATGAGGCTGTGAATTACATTCGGGCCGGCATCAATCAGATAAATCTTGCCCTGAAACATCAGAATGCTGGACATACATGGATGGTTGACATTCCAGCCATCGCCCTCCCCGGAATGGATAATTGCAAAATACTCTCTTTTTATGTTGTTAAAACCGAGAGGATACGGGGAACTGTAGTTGGAACCACGGGCAAGGTTCAAATCTACAATTGTGGTTTCACCCTGATACATAAATTCAAAATTTTGGTGAAAAAGGTGTTGTTTGATTATATCTTCACCCCTTGCAGCAACGAAAAATATGGATAAAAAGACAAACAAGACGGGTACATTATTTTTTCTAACTCCCCTGGAGACACTTGCAA
>JAUCGE010000370.1 GCA_030377965.1 Desulfobacterales bacterium HSG16 | reverse complement strand
TAATGACGATGTACTCGCTTTTAAAATAGAAAATTATGAAATAAAAACAGGAGATATAATCATTGTGAAAACTGCGAATGATAAATTTTTCAGGAAGCCTGTTTTGGAAATACAGATAAACAACGTGTCCCATGTGCAAATATCGATACAGAACAGAACTGATATTGCAGTGAGAATGGAGCCAAAAATTAAAAAGAATCAGGAGTTTTTCATAAAAAAGATGAATCCGAATTAATCGACCAGCCTTAGATGCCATCCATGATCGAAACCAGAAAATGTACGGGTATCTTCAGAGAAAAAAATCCGCACTTTTTTCTTGACTTTTAAGGAAATAGAAAAAAGGATAAAAAAATCTTGACAAATCGGTCTGAATCCGGTTAGGGGGAAAGACTTTGAAAAAATCAAAGCAAATTGGTACTGAAAGAAATTGGTAAAAATGATCGAAGAATTGAAAAAAAATAAAAAAAGATGGTGGCAGTGGCAGGCTTCATACAAGGGATGCCACCTGGTCTTATGACCATCTTTAGATAAATTGCAAAATTTAAAAGACCGTGAGCAACCCCAGCCCACGGTTTTTTTATGATAAAAAGACTGTGGAATATTTCCACGGTCTTTTTTTGTTTTGGAAGAAAAAAATTGGAAAAGAAGAATTGACCAGACAGGAGAAAGGAAATAGAAAATGCTGATAAATCAATTCCCGGATAAAGAGCGGTTTTTATCCTTATCTGAAAAATACAATGTCATACCGGTCTGTTGTGAGATTCTGGCAGACACTCAGACCCCGGTTTCTCTGTTGAGAAAGATTTACCAGGACAAGGGACCCATATTCTTGTTTGAAAGTGTGGAAGGCGGAGAAAGGTGGGGCAGATACAGTTTTTTGGGAGCTTCTGCCCGTACACAGGTTAAAGTATTTTCGGAATTCGTGGAGATTGAAGAAAACCAGGATTTGAAGAAAATTGCACATAACGGTGATCCGCTTTCGGTGCTGCGTGATATAATGTCACGGTACAATCCTGCACAAATGCCAGAACTTCCCAGGTTCTGGGGCGGCCTGGTCGGGTATCTGTCTTATGAGATGGTCTCTTTTTTTGAAGATGTTCCGAATACATTGCCTAAAGACAAGCCATTGGCCAATTTTATTGTCCCGGAAATATTGCTGATTTTCGATAATATCCGTAACACCGTGCAATTCGTTGCTATTACATTTGCAGACAAAAGCGAAAAACCAGAAGATATCTATGACAGCGCGAGGGAAAAATTGCAGGCATTTATGGAACAGACCGAAAATACGTCTGTTCATGAAACCATGTATGAAAAAGAGCATGAAAAAGGATCTGGCTGCATACTTGAACCCTGCCATGATCCAGATAAATATAAAGAGCTTGTGAAGAAAACCAAGAAATATATTTATGCGGGGGATATTATCCAGTCCGTCATATCACAGCCATTTGCATGTTCTCCTGCACCCGATCTATGGTCTTTGTATCGGGCGCAGAGGTTTATTAATCCTTCGCCATATATGTATTTTCTTCACCTTGATGACATGGCTTTGGTCGGATCTTCTCCAGAGACTATGGTCAGGCTCGAAAACAGGGTTGCATCCCTGCGGCCCATTGCCGGTACGAGGCCGAGGAGCAAAACGGAGCAGGAAGACCGCGCACTTGCAAACGAATTGCTGCAGGACGAAAAGGAACGTGCCGAACATCTCATGCTGGTTGATCTCGGGCGTAACGATCTTGGGAGAGTGGCGGAAACCGGCAGTGTTCAGGTTACGGATCTCATGTTTGTAGAACGGTATTCTCATGTCATGCATCTGGTATCGAACATCTGCTGTGATCTCAAGCCGGAACATGATGCCTGGGATCTGTTGAAAGCGACCTTTCCTGCTGGCACACTTTCGGGCGCTCCCAAAGTGCGGGCAATGGAGATAATAGCAGAACTTGAAGACGGGCCGAGGGGGCCATATGGCGGTGCTGTCGGGTATTTTTCTTTTCACGGCAATATGGATCTGGCAATTACCATTCGAACAGCGAGCATTGAAAACGACCGGGGGACGATTGGGGCAGGGGCGGGGATC
>JAUCGE010000075.1 GCA_030377965.1 Desulfobacterales bacterium HSG16 | reverse complement strand
CAAAAATATTGCACAGAAATTTACTGCCGGATATGTACCTAAGTCATAAATTATTTAAAAAGCGTAAGGAGAGCAACGATGAAAAATATCAGCATCAAATGGCAGTTAATCAGTATCTGCATTCTGCTTGTAGCAGTTTCGGTCATTATTCTGGGTACTTTAAGCTACCGATTTGTCAGGCAGGAAACATTCGATCAAATTGAAGGACGATTGAGACAGCACGCATTGCTGATCAAACAGCTAATTCAAAATACATATTCTACAATTGAAGCTAAAAAACAAAGCAACATGCATCAGGCAAAGAAAATTATAGGCGCGGAGACGGAAGCTGTATACAAATTTATCAACTCCTGGCAGGAGGATAATGAAAAACTGAAAAATATCATTGCATCCATCAAAGTGGGAGAAACAGGTTATATCTGGGTCATTGATTATGATGGCAGATATGTGGTTTCAAAAGAACGGCTTCGAGATGGAGAGAGTATCTGGGACGCACAGGATGCAAACAAAGCTTATTTTGTCCGGGAAGCAATAAGCAAAGCGAAACGTCTGACCGGAAATCTGTTAGACTATCAGATATATCCCTGGCAAAATATTGGAGAGTCTGATGCAAGAGATAAAATAGCAGCATTGGTTCATATCCCGAAACATAAATGGGTGGTTGGTGTGAGTGTTTATTTTGATGAATTGATAGATGCACAATATGAAGAAAAGAAAATAGACAGTTTGAAAAACCATCTTGCCAGGATCATCGTTGGTAAGACTGGATATGTGTCTATACTGAATAAAAAAGGTGATTATGTGCTGTCCTATAAAAGAGAACGGGATGGTGAAAACATCATACAGACAAAGGATGCTTCAGGAAAACTTTTCATCAAAGAGATGCTCACCAGAGGAACATCGCTGGAAGAAGAGGAAACCAGGATTATGTATTATTCCTGGCAGAATAAAAACGAATCTGCAACACGGATAAAGATGGCTGGATATACTTTTTCTCCAGGATGGCAATGGGTTATTGTTTCATCAGCTTATCAGGATGATTTTCTTGACGGATTAAAAAAAATTAAGAATCTGACTATTTTCATAACCGTACTCTCTATTATTATCGGAATAATATTGACATATATATTCGCAGCTTTCATGACGAAAAAGTTTAGAAATCTGGCTTCGAAAATGAGAAAAATATCCGATGGCGATTTGATGATAGATCTTGAAAAAAATCCGGGTAAAAATGAAATCGGCAGTATGAACGCTGCAATGAATAAAATGGTTTTCAATCTCAGGAGTACTGTATCTATGGCCGAAAAGATTGCAGGCGGCGATCTGACGGTGAAAGTGAATATCCTTTCTGAAAAAGATATATTGGGACATGCACTCAAGGACATGGTTAACAATTTGCTCGCTGTTGCGGTCAATGTCAGGCAGGCAGTTGACACCAGCAAAGTAATGGCCGACAATTTTATGGCATCGGCTAAAAATGTTTCAGCTCTAAGTCAGCAGATGAGCATGAGTTCCGACCAGATGGCCGAAGGTTCGAGTGAACAGGCAGCGGCCTCTGAAGAAGTGTCTTCATCTATGGAAGAGATGAACGCAAATATCAAACAAAATGCGGATAATGCGTTTCAGACGGAAAAAATTGCCATAAAGGCATCAGGTGAAATAAGGGAAATCAGCAGTATCGTTGCCAATACTGTGACAGCTATGCGTGAGATTGCAGAAAAAATATCGGTTATTGAGGAAATAGCGAGAGAAACCAATATGCTGGCTCTGAACGCATCTATTGAAGCAGCCCGTGCAGGAGAACACGGAAAAGGGTTTACTGTCGTAGCTTTTGAGGTTAAAAAGCTGGCAGAACACAGCCGGGCAGCAGCAGCTCAGATAGATAAACTTTCGACATCAAGCGTCGATGTAGCTGAAAAAACAGGTGAAATGCTGGAGCGTACAGCCCCGGACATTCAAAAAACAGCAGAGCTTGTTCAAGAAATCAGTGCAGCCTGTAACGAACAGAGCAGCGGTGCTGATCAGGTTAACAAGGCCACTCAGCAGCTTGATCAAGTAATACAGCAGAATGCCTCCACATCGGAAGAGATGTCGGCAAGTTCGGAAAATCTGGCATCAAGTGCGGAGGAATTGTCAGCAAGTGCAGCCAGGATGGCAAGTCAGGCAGAACAATTGCAGGCATCCATAGCATTTTTTAAAATCAGTCAAGGAATTATTTCACCTCCCTCTTTGCCCACTTATTCACAACCAGAAGCTCCTCTGCAAGCACCATTACAACCACCGCCACGTCCTTCCTGTTCCCCTGAAATTGGTATACCAAAAACGTTACCTGAAAAAGAATCTGAATCAGGAATTAAGCTGGATATGAATGAATTTGCCGGACAGGAAGATGATCTTGACAGCGATTTCAAACGATTTTGATTCAGCAAATCTTTTACCAGGCAAATCATTGAGAATTGTCCAGTGGATTTATCCTGTTTTGAGACTTATATTAATTAGGGTCGTGGATGAAATTAATTCCATAAAGATTGTGCCGAATTTGGATCTGTTTTCAAGGCGCATTGATGGGTGAATACTTATTGTCTGTACCCATCAATGCAACGCAGAAAACAGATTACAGGCAAGCAAGGTTGTGGAAGTTATTTTATCCACGGCCCTTAAGATGAACTGTCGCTTCAAAAAAACTAAAATAGGAGTTTTATCATGACTGAATTACTGATTTTTCTATTGTTGATCGGGATATGGTTCCTGCTGCAGGGCGTTATTCTTCCTAAACTCGGGTTTTCCACTTGAATGAAGGATGCCTGCCAGGTGGCGGGAAAAAAAAATGATGTAAAAAAATCTGAGGCCGGAGAATAGTTAAGTAACAATCCGTAGGGGCAATCCCTTGTGGTTGCCCTTTGCTGAAAATACAAAATGTTCCGTTTTCAAGTTTTCAAGCAGGGCAACCACAAGGGATTCAGGGCAACCACAAGGGATTGCCCCTACAAAAATATTAAAAAATTATTGGTCGGGTACTTACTTCCTATACCGCTTGTTTTTCCATATAGCCCTGCTGCCAGTTATTGTTCATGGTTTGAAGAATAAGGGGCTGCCTCTTACCGGGGAGAGGAGAAAGAGTGTCTGCTGCCTGGGGAAAACTCGCCTGCCATTGTTCCATGGCTTGGATAATGTTTCTTTTTGAAGAATTCGTCCACTTTATGACCCTTCGGATTTTGTCGGCAAAAAGAGGGCCTTCTCCGAGTGATTCAAAATCTTTCTCACTGCTCTGAATATCTTCGAGCAGGCGGACATCTGTGTCCTCTTTCATCCGGCCCATACATCTGACCAATACTTTCAGATGCTGAAGAATCATAATCATGTGGCATTTACTTTGAGCCATGTGATAGATTTCCGAATCAGGGTTTCCATATTGCCTGACAGCACTTCTCAGAATACTGTGTGCTGTTTTCCCGCCGATAAGTGAAAAAAAGATGAATGCCTCCCTTTCGAGTGACAGAAGGTAGCGCAGGGGCATAGGTGCGGAATCGGAATTATCAGCGTCCAGTGCCTTGATCAATTGCAGGTGTATCGCCTTCATTTTTGCTATAACCTGATCCTCTTCTTTTGCAAGCAGTTCATCAACGGCAGTCGTGAGTTCCTTATCAAGTCCAGCTTTTATCAGCAGAACTTCTTCCGGCGTTATTTCAATATCAAGATTTAATTCCTTGTTATATTTGCGAATCAGCAGATTCATGAGCATGAAGCCGTTCCTGTCCGGAAATTTTATAATATCCGCTTCCTTCAATATATCGGCAATAAGCACCCGGATCGCCTTTTTCGGCTGTTTCATCCTTGCGATAAGGTGTTGAAGCGCATTCAAAAACGAAACTCTGTCATTTCTTGTGGGCGTTTCTTTGAGATAATGCCACATGAACTCGAAAACCTTGCGTTCATATTTTGTAAACTCAGGTATATTTTTTTCAAATATACTTCTTTTAAAACGCCCCTGACTGTCGAAACATTCTTTGAGCAGGTTAACCAGCTCTTTTGCGTCATGAATCGAAATATCGAAATCATTGGCAAGAATTTCATAATCCTGATTGTTAAAATTGATTTTACTGTTGATCATGCTCCTGATTTTTTGTTTCGCTGTTGATTTCCTTTTATAAAAGGATAGCAGATTCAAAATCCTTTTATGAACTCCGGTGATAACGGCTGCGCCATCATCCGATTTGACTTTGATTGCACCATTGTAAATCGAGACATCCTCGAATATCTCTTCCTGAACAGTATCAACACGTCCGCGAAAATTATAAACCACCTCTTCCAATACATCCTTATTATCCTTGTCTTTATCCACATTTTGCAACAATTCAGATGCCATTTTAATCCGCTTGCCAAAATCTGATGAATCCAAATTTTTATAATCATTTCCGTAGATTGTATTCATCACTTCCGCAGCCTTCAATGGTGTCGAACCGTAATTGCTCATAACGGCCTTTGCTACCCCGGCTTTTTCCCTGGTAACGGGCTGAGTATCGATTTCCGCAAGCATCCATTTGATATTATTCATCTCAACAGGCGGTTTAATTATTTTCTTTTTCAGGCTGTCAATTCCAAAAATAGCGTTGTAAACACTGGTATGAGATTCAACTCCTGATACTTTCTCCATCCGTTTCATCCAGGCATGAACCTTTTGAACTATTTCCTTCATTTTAGCTGGCGTAAAACCGTTTATTCCCGCAAGCATTGTCAGATTTGAATCAGGCTGGCTGTTTTCATTCTTGACCAGAGGAAGTTTTATTGTTTTTTTGTCTTTTGTCAGTTGAATGGCTCCGTCTGTTTTATAGGCGTAATTAAAACGTGAAAGAATGCGAAGGGCTGTCCGCAATTTTTCCAATTGACACGGCTCGATTTTCTTGTTCTGCTCTTTTTCAGGCAGTTCGATATGAAGAGAATTGATGCCATGACTTGAAAAAATATCAAATGCCTTGCCAAGTCTTTTTGGAAGATGAGAATATTGTAATCCCATCCGGCCTGCCTGAGCCTGTATTATGGCTCCATCCACTTTTACCTGATTAAAAATTATCACATAATCGAGTTTCAAAGATACATCAGATCCTGTGGAAAAACCTCGATAATTGATTTCAATTGTATTGTCGTTGCCCGGCATATTCAAAAGTTTGCCACAGATTTCGGTAATTTTGGCAAAACTTCTTTTTTCAGTTTTGATCCCCTCAAGATAGCGAACATCCATAAAATACGCGCTGATATGACACATTAAATCCACAAGTAAAATACGCAATGAATCTGTTTTTTCATCCTGTGTGTCCTGGATATCAGAACTACGATCAGCAACGGCATGGAGATCTATTCCACCGAGTTCTTCAAAAAGTCTCCGGGCTTCATCATCCAGTTTATGGTCTTGTAAATGCATCTGCCACCTCTTTGTTTTTTATTTGTCGTGATCGTTTACGGCACAAATTACTTTTTCTCGTGCCTCCTCCTGTCGAACATGACTGTACTTGATTATTAGAATAAGGAAATCGTAGAAAGATATCAATGGGGCAAAGTACGTAATTAAAGGGTAGAAAACGGATACTTACAGACTGAGGAGAAAGTGAATGGAAAAGTGACACCTGCACAGGACAAGCTTTTTATTCCCGAAATCAAATCCGCAGGTGAGTTAAATGAACAAGTCATCTTTGTTCATAACAGAAAAAAAATGTTCAGAGAATATTTTTTTGTAAACAAAAATTAATACATGATCGTCATAAGAAGCAAAACGTTTTTTTGTACAGAAGAAAAAAGAATTGAAACAAAATTGATCAGGAAAGATATTGATATGATTTCAGCCCTTGCAGCAGGAGCGAAATCCGGAAACCGTGAAGATCATGAAAAACTGGTAAACCATTTTCGGCCGCGAATCTTAAAAATGATGTTTTGCCGGACTAATTCGATAATGGATGCGGAAGACTTGACTCAGGAAATTTTCATGCAGATGTCAAAAAATATTGCAGGACTCAAAGATCCGGGAAAATTCAGTTCCTGGCTTTTTTCCATCGCAGTCAATAAAGTAAAGGATTTTCAACGAAAAAAACGCCTGCGTTCTTTTATAATGCTGACAGATAGCAACCCTGAACCATGTGAGGAGGTATCTGATTCGCAAAATGTTCTGGAGCAGGTCATTAAAAAGGAATTCTGGCAGCAGTTTCAACAATTGTCACAAAACCTGTCAAAATGGGAAAAAGAGATTTTTCTGCTAAGGTTTACGGATCATATGGATATAAAGCAGATCGCCGAAATTCTGAATAAAAACGAAAGTACAGTCAAAACTCATTTGTACAGGGCTATCAAAAAATTCAAGAGTTCTGCCAGACTTCGTACCCTTTTAAAAGGAGGTTTGTCATGAAAAAAGATGAGCATCTCAATGAAGATCAGATAATTTGCGCTATTGTAGATGAAAATGATCTTTCCAAAGACAAACGGTCACATCTTTACTCATGTCAAAAATGCAATGATAAAAAGATGGCTCTCATGTCAGATCTGGAGTCTTTTGGCAGCATGGCAGAAAATTTTTCTCCAGATCGGGAAATGACAAAAAAAATTGTATATAAAAGGGCATCATTTTTTCGATTCAATTTCCCGACGATATGGACTGCCGCAGGCGCTCTTCTGGTTCTTGTCTGCATATGGAGTTTTGCTCAGATTGATTTTTCTCCAGAATCACTTGACATGCCAATAAACACAATGAGTGCTGAACTTCAATTGATAGAAGATTTTTCTATCGAAGATGAATCTGAGTTGAACAGCAGTGCATTAACCAACGGATTAACCAACGGATTCACCAGCGTATTCACAACAGATTATCAGGATATCATAAGTGTTTCGGTCGAATATTTTGATGAAGACTTTTTAGAATTCATCGCTCCTCTGGAAGAGAGTGCCGATTCTGTGTGAAACCCGGCTTGATTGAAATCGAGCCTTTTAAATATTGTCTGTTCGGAAATCGTAAAATAAAAATTTCTGATGGACAAAAAAAAATTATAAACCATAACAATGTTTAAGGAGACTCGAAATGAAAAAAATCGTTTGTATTGCAGTAGTTTTTATGCTGGCTTTTACTGGTATGGGCATGGCAAAGGGTAAAGGAAGAGCAAAAGGAGAGATGGGAATGTCCGGTGGAGTAAAAGGAGGGATGGGAATACCCGGCGGTAAATGGTGGAGAATGCCCAGGCTTGCCGAAAAAATTGCCCTGACCGATGATGAAAAGAAAAAACTTGATGCAATGAATATTGAAAAACGGAGAAAAATGATCGATCTTACGAGCCAGGTTGCAAAGGAAAAATTGGAACTGGAAGTGTTGCTCGACGCGGACAAATTTAATCCAGAGGCATGTATGAACAGATTTAAAAATGTCCAGGATGCAAGTGCTGCAACAGCTATGGAACGTTTCAAGTTTCTGGTCGAAGTGCGACAGTTGCTGGGAGTAGATAGATTTCGGGAACTCAAAAACACAGCCAAGGGATTCCGTAGACAGCATATGAATAAAAAACGTATGAACAAGAAAAAGTTCAAGGATGGACGGATGCAGGGAAACCCGATGCAGGGTGGTCAGATACAGGGTGGCCAGCCTGTAGAATAAGCAGATTATGCCCTCAAAAACGGAGTGCAAAGTTTGCTTTTTTTCTCATAAAGCAAGTTTTGTACTCCTAAGTTAGACAACTCACTGATAATTGTAAGGGGATTTCAAAGAAATAAGATAAGTACCTGATCATAGATTATGTAACAATCCGTAGGGGCAAGCCCTTGTGGTTGCCCTTTGCTGAAAATACAAAATGTTCCGTTTTCAAGCAGGGCAACCACAAGGGATTGCCCCTACAATAAATGTAACATATTTTATGCACAGATACTTATTATTTCCTTTGGCATCCCTAAGCCAGATTCATGCAGCTTGACAATTAACAAATCGTGCAGACCGACTGGCGAAAAAGGCAGGCTTGACAGGCTCACAGATCAGATTCTGTCTGTAAAGACCGTTAAAAAAAGTTTCAAGTCCGCTGGTCTTGGAAACATCCAGATCATAATAAAGATGCTGGTAATACTGGCTGCAGATGTCATGGCTGATACCAAGCTTTTCTGCTGTAATCGGCAATATTTTTTTTATGTTTTCATAACCCGCCTGTCTGGATCTGTAAAATCTTTCCATGACATCCCACACGATTTCAGGACGCTTTTCTGCAAATGATTTTCTTACGGCCCAGAGAGCGAACACAAAGGGAAGCCCAGTCTGGTTCCTCCACATTTTTCCCAGGTCATGGACATGGGGAAAATCGGCATTCCAGTTTTCTTTCAATGCAGCATCGCCTATGACAAGAGCGGCAGCCTTATTGTCAAGATCGCCAGTATGTCGGATTCTTCCTGTTTCAAATTTGGGTTTAATTCCTCTGGAAGAGAGCAGAAGACGGGTCAAAGCTGCTGCCGTAGCTGATTCCTCAGTCAGGACAACAGGTTTGCCGGAAAGTTCGGACACAGGATATCTGCTTACAAGAAGAACACTCATTACCTTTCCGATGCAGCTTATCGAAAGATCAGGCAGCAGGAGCCATTTATGCTGGTTCCGAGCATACGCAGCAGAAGAAACCGGACTTATATCGAGTTCGCCTCTTTCAAGCATTTTATTCAATACAGCCGGAGGTCCTGCTGAGAATTTGATCCCGGCGCATGACTGACCGTTATCGAATCCATAGTATACTGGAGCTACGTTTAAATAGCTTATTCTTCCTATATTAGCAAATATTCGGGATAATTGTTGTGTCATATCTGTTTTTTTTCCGATCTTCAGGGTCGTGGATGAAATTAATTCCATAAGATTGCGCCGAATCTGGATCTGTTAGTTATTTCATCCACGGCCATTAGCTGTTTAAAGGCCGTTTTTTGCCTTTTCTTTTTTTGCTTGGGTTTCAATGCCTGCCTGCTGCAGCATATTTACCTGCTGCACGTTTACGACAGCTTCTTGAACCTCAATATTATTTGCGGCTTTTATCGGCACATAATGAAATTCAGCGTATTTTTTCGGGTTAAGACTTCCAAGCCAATTGCCAAAACCTGCTGCATAAGCTCCGTTAATGGTTGCCATTTTTAAAATAGTTTCCGGGGCCAGCTCCGGAAATGCTCCAGAGATAAAGGCCATTTCATCAAAAATACTCAATGAATCATTGCATGCCAGGCTGTCAGTTCCAATACATGGAGCAAGTCCTGCCGCAATCATTCCATATATATCAGGAAGTTTTTTATGAAGATTGGCATTACTTCTGGGGCAGACACAGACCTTTGTTCCTTTTTCTTTGAGAAGACCAAAATCCTCTTTCCGGGCAAAAGTCAGGTGGACAGCAATAGTGCTTGAGTCAAGGATTTTTCTTTGATTTAAATATGTTACAGGGCTTTTTGCCGGAAGTTCCCATTGGGAAAAATCAATTTGTCTCTGCTTGAGAAAATCGGCCCAGGGTCCTTTACCTGTTGTCATAAACTCGATTTCATCCACAGATTCAGCCAGATGGATCGAAAACGGCAATCTGTGTATTTTTGTAGCTGCCTTCAATAAGTGGAGAAGAACAGGATCTGTAGTATGGGGGGCGTGACCTGCAAGAGACGATGTAAAATTGTTTTTTTTATTTTTCCATTCAGGAAGCCTTTCAGAACGACTGCCAAGAAATTCTTTGAACCAGATCCCAAAAAGCCCAGATTCAGCCAGCATCTCCCAGGTCAGGCCGAGAGTTGCTATTTCACATACAATGCCGCAGCCCGATGCTTTTAATTCTTCGATTCCGGTCATAGCTTTTTCGCAAAGGGTTTTATCATCAAGTTCATCTCGAACCGTGATCAGTGATTTCACCCATTCTTTAAATCCGTTTTCAAATGGAACTCTGTTTTTTAAAGCGCATAATTCAAGATGGGTGTGGGCGTTGACAAGTTTTGGCATGAGAACACCCGGGCCGTGGTCGATTACAAGACCGGCATCTTTTACCTTGCCGCATCCGATGTCCTCAATCATTTTTCCGGAAACCTTGATGTAGCCATTTTCGACTATGGTTTCATGATCGACCATCACCCATCCGGCTTTGTGAATGAGATTTTTCTGTTTTTTTTCGCAGTCATCCATGTTTAAAGTTTCCTGCTGGTTTTTCCTTCGCGTATATGATTGTAAAAACAATCTCTTTGCACTGGTGTAAACCCGGCATCTGCAATGAGTTTGATCATCTGTTCTTCAGGCAGGCGAAACTTTACACCGGCTGCGGCCACGACATTTTCCTCAATCATCGTGGAACCTATATCATTTGCACCGAATACCAGAGCCACCTGGGCAATCTTGTCTCCCTGTGTAACCCATGAAGCCTGGATATTGTCAACATTATCCAGAACGATGCGGCTCAAAGCAAGAACCTTCAGGTATTGGGCAGATGTGGCAGGCAAAACCTCTATCCGGGTGTTTGCAGGCTGAAACGTCCAGGGAATAAATGCTGTAAATCCATGTGTTTTGTCCTGAAGCTCTCTTATCTTCAACAGATGTTCAATGATATGATCCAAAGATTCTATATGGCCGAACATCATGGTGGCCGTAGTTTTCAGTCCGAGCTGGTGGGCTGTTTCCATAACTTTCAGCCAGGGGCCTGAGCCGCATTTATTGGGGGATATTTCTGTTCTGATTTCATCATCCAGAATTTCGGCCCCGCCCCCTGGAATAGAGTCTAAGCCGGCGGTGATAAACTCTTTTAAAATTTCTTCGATGGAAAGTCCTGATTTTTTAGCGATAAAATCTATTTCAGGAGGTGAAAATCCATGTATATGTATAGGGAATTTTTCTTTGATAAAGCTTAAAAGATCAAGATAATAATCAAGCGTCAAGTCTGGATGCATTCCCCCCTGGAGCAGAATCTGGGTTCCGCCGAGGGTTATGGTTTCTTCGATTTTTTCTTTCAGCTCTTCTATGCTTATCACATAAGCATGAGGAGCATCCGATGTGCAGAAGAAAGCACAGAAACGGCATCCGGATACGCATACATTTGTATAATTTATATTTCGATCCACCACATAGGTCACAACCGGTTCCGGGTGAAGGAGCAGCCGCTTTTTATGAGCCAGATCTGCCATAAGAAGAAGATCTGCATCCTTGAATAGAGTACGGGCTTCGGCTTTATCTATGCGCTCGCCATTTTCGACCTTTTCTATGACAGGTTCGATTTTGTTCATGATTTTTTGCCGTCTTTTTTTATGGGCAGATAAAATGAATCCCGCAGAACAGGGGTAAATCCTGCTGTGACAATAAGACGTTCCATCTCTTTGTCACTCAAGCCTTTTGCGGATTTTGCTCCGGCCATGTGGGTGATTTTTTCTTCGATTATAGTGCCGTCCAGATCATCTGCCCCAAAGGAAAGTGCTACCTGTGCCAGTTTCTCGCCGATCATTACCCAGTATGCTTTTATATGATCGAAATTATCGAGCATCAATCTGGCAATTGCCACATTCTTGAGATCATCGAAACCGGTAGTGGGCATGATTTCGGGCAGGCGCGTGTTTTCAGAATGAAATGCCAGCGGGATGAATGCAGAAAATCCTTTTGTGCTGTCCTGAAGTTCTCTCAACCGGATCAGGTGAACAGCCCTTTCTTCAATTGTCTCAATATGGCCGTACAGCATGGTGGCGTTTGAAACAATGCCTGCACTGTGAATGGCTGTCATAACATCGAGCCAGCGCCTGTAATCAATTTTTTTGGGAAAAAGTTCTTCTTTGACCCTGTCACTCAATACCTCAGCCCCGCCCCCCGGAACCATTGAAAGCCCGGATTCTTTGAGCTTTTTGATCGTATCATCCAGAGACATGCCCGAAATCCGGCTTAAATGATCGATCTCAACTGCCGTAAATGCCTTTATCACAGCATCTGGCCTGATGGATCTGACAGTATCCAGCAGGTTCAGGTAATAGTCGAAATCAAGAGAAGGGTTGATACCGCCGACTATGTGCAACTCTGAAATCGGTTCGTCGCTTCTTTCTTCCAGTCTTGATTTGATCTGATCCATTGAAAGGGTAAATGCCTTGTCCTGGCCTTCATCTCTGGCAAATGCACAGAACAGGCAGCGGTTTGAGCATACATTGGTATAATTTAAATGCTGGTTATAAATATAAAATGCCTTTTTACCGTGGCGTTTTCCGCGAACATATCCGGCTAATCGTCCAAGCCCGATAAGATCATGAGTCTGGTACATAGCAAGGGCATCATCAAAATCAAGACGGATTCCGTCCATGATTTTTCCCCTGATGCAATCAAGTTTTTTGTCTGTGGGTGTTATTTCCATTGCTTTTATCTCCTGCTGTATATTATGACCTGGAAAATGACCACCTGGTCATGATGTCTATTATGCCAGTATCATCCAGGATAGCAAGTTTTTTTTCAGATTGCAGCGTTCAGGCTCTGATGCAGCCTGTGCTTTATAAAGTGTTGTACGTTAAATAAATAAAAATTACCTTTTCTATTGATCATCATTGAATGTTGTCATAAAGTGACCGCATTGATGTTTGCCTTCTTTCAATCAACTGAAACCGGGGGTGGTGTTTTGCTGAAAGCCCGAGAGTCTGGCTCAAAAATTGTTTATCGTAAAGATGTTTGTCTAAAAATCATCGATCATGACCATATTAACAAGGTCATTTTGTTTTTTCTACTCATACCTGTTATAGGTATTGCACTGTCCGCTGTCTGCCATGCAGCGCCACTGAAAGGAAACCTGATTTTTATCATGGATGGCTCCGGAAGCATGGAAGCCTCTCTTGAAAAAGAATCCAAGATAAGTGTTGCCAAAGAAGTTATGACCAGCATTGTAAACTCTTTGAACAGTAAACTCGAAGTGGGTCTTGTAGCCTATGGACACCGGAGGCGGGGAGATTGCAAAGACGTGGAGGAGCTGGTTGCCGTAGGGCCTTTAAACCGGGAACTGATTATCGAAAAAATCACAAGCATCCGGCCTACGGGCATGACACCAATTTCTTTATCCTTGAAGATGACGGCTGAAAAAATCAAGTCATTCAATGAGCGGACAACGGTGATTCTCATTTCCGACGGCCAGGAAACATGCATGGGAGACCCCTGTGAACTGATCAGAGACCTGAAGAGCGAAGGCAGTCGTTTCAAGCTTCATGTGATCGGCTTCGGTGTTACCGAAGATGTGAGCAGGCAATTGGGTTGTGTTGCAAAAACTGGCGGAGGCAGATATTTTTCCGCTGAAAATGCCGAACAATTCGAAAATGCCTTGAAGTATCTGGTTGGCGCAGGCCCGTTACCCCATGTTAAATTATCTGAGAAATTGTCTGCCCTGAGACCGGATAAAGAAAAATCGAAAAAAAGTGAGTCTAAAAAATATAAACCCCGGAAAGATACGTTCCAGAAAGATAAGCTCAAAAAAAATAAAGACAGAAAAGATAAAGCCCAAAAAAATAAGCCGGGTAAAAATAAACCAGACATGGTTAAAAAAGATGAAAAAAATAAAGACAGGGCCAAACATAAAAAAAAGACCAAAGGTGAATTCAAAAAACCGGCTCTCTTGAAAAAAGGCATCATAGTTTTAAATGTTAACAAAGGCCGTGTTAGAAATGAACCATCCTTGAGTTCACAGATTTTGTTCAATTTATCAAAAGGCGATCAAGCCCGTGTACTGGAACAAAAACAAGACTGGTATCGAATAAAAACGCCTGACAACAGGACAGGATGGGCATATTACAAATTATTCGATGGAGATCCAGGTATTATTATCAGACCCTCTGACATATCTTCTGAAACAATCAAAATGGTAACGAATTTTAAAATTCAACCCGGTTTCAGGGGTGCTGAAAAAGTTGTGTTTTTCATGAACGAATTTCAGATCCCGAAAACTTTTTTTGTCGCAAAAGATAGTTCTAAAGTAGTCTGCGATTTTTCGGATACTGTACTCGGTGCAGGTATAAAGCCAGCTAACAAAGGAAGCGGTAAAATTATAGAACGTATCCGAACAGGCTTACACGCCAATCCACCCAAATCAAGATTTGTACTGGACCTGGTTTCCGGCAGGCAATATGAACTGGAGCATATGTTTTTCAAAAAGGAAAAACGCTATGAACTGGTTGTAAAGCCCTTGCGATGATTTCTTTATATTCCATATGGGGAGAGGACATAAAGAGTAAATGAACTTTATAACAAAATCTCTAAAATTTCTATGTGACAGTATCGATAAGCTCAATCTATGGGTGGGCAAAGGGGTTTCCTGGGTCACATTTCTGGTCGTAATTCTGGTGTTTTCAGATGTTGTCATGCGTTATGCATTCAATATCAGTTTCGTTTTTGTCCAGGAAATGGAATGGCATATGTTCGCTTTCATTTTTCTTATGGGAGCGGGTGCAACTCTCTTAAAAGACGGTCATGTTCGAGTCGATATAATTTACCAGCGCCTTGGGCCCAAAGCTCGTGCCTGGATCAACCTGATCGGCGTAATCCTCTTTTTAATGCCCGGATGTTACCTTATTATAGTCACATCCTCAAAATTTGTTGCAAACTCGTGGGCAGTGCTGGAAGGATCGCCCGATCCAGGGGGAATTCCGTATCGTTTCATATTAAAATCATTTATTCCCGCAGGTTTTGTTCTGGTGCTGCTCCAGGGAATTTCAATGGGTCTCCGAAGCCTGTTCGTCATTCTCGGAATTGAGTTTGATGATGAAAAAAATGACAACAATCAAACAACAGGAGAAAAGGAACCTGTTGGAGAAAAGGCTGTATAAAAAATCATGCTGATCGAATTTCTTCCTGCATTTATCGCCGATTACCTGCCTGCCTGGATGTTTCTGGCTCTGACTATCCTGTTAATGGCCGGATTTCCCGTAACCTTTACATTGCTTGGCACCTCCCTTTGTTTCGGCCTGATAGGATTCGGATGGGGGTTTTTCAACCTGCTTCCGCTGCGAATCTTTGGAGTGATGCAGAACGTTACCCTGCTGGCCGTCCCCCTCTTTGTCTTTATGGGGGTGATGCTTGAAAGATCTGGACTGGCCGAAGAGCTTATCGAGGCTATGAGCCTGCTATTTGGTCGGATCAAGGGAGGAATGGCTGTTTCCGTTGTCGTAGTCGGCGCTCTTCTCGGGGCTTCCACCGGCATTGTAGGTGCTACCGTGGTGACAATGGGTCTTCTTGCTGTACCGACCATGCTCAAACGAGGATACCAGAAAGAACTGGCTACGGGTACGGTAGCTGCTTCTGGAACTCTGGGGCAGATAATTCCTCCCAGCATTGTGCTGGTACTCATCGGAGATATTGTTGGCGTTTCCGTGGGAGATCTTTTCATGGGCGCTGTTTTACCCGGTCTGGTATTGGTCGGGCTTTATATTGTCTATATCATCGGTATAACATTAATCCGGCCCTCCATAGCGCCGACAATTCCCAAAGAAGAACTTGATGCTCTGGCCGGGGAAAATCTTTTCGGGAAAGTTGTATTTGCACTCCTGTTTTTTCTATCTGTTCTTATCTTCGGTTTAGGGCTGCTGCTCTTCAGTTTTGATTCTCTGCCGAATATAGGGAAATTTTTCGCTGTCTGCACTCTGCTTTTAGCCCTTGCCAACAATGTGTTCAACATAAAAAAACCTGTTCTGGCTGTCTGCTTGACAATGCTTGCATTATTGACCTTTGTAAGCGCTAAAAACGCGATAATGATACTTCCTGTCGAAAAACTCGATTTTCATGCTATTGTTTCTATTCTCACTATTATCTCAATAAATCTCATCTTGTTTTTTATCTGTAACAGGGGTTTTAAAATTCCGTTTATCGGAAAAATAATCCAATCGCCTTTGTTTGCAAAAGTGATATGGGCATTGTTCCCGCCGCTTTTTCTCATGGTCTCAGTCCTGGGATCGATCTTTGCGGGCATCGCCTCTCCTACAGAGGCTGCCGCTGTCGGTGCTGTAGGCGCAACTATCCTGACTGTAGTGAACAAAAAATTCAATTTTAAAATCCTGCAGGAAGTCATGGATACAACCATGATACTAACCTGCATGGTCTTTATCATTCTGGTGGGAGCGGCTTCCTTCGGCCTGGTTTTTCGGGGCATGGGAGGAGACGATATTGTCAGGGAATTTCTGGGAGCTATTGCAGCAGATCATGGGAAATGGTTCGTTCTCGCTGTGGTCATGGGGCTGATTTTCGTGATCGGTTTTTTTCTCGATTTCATCGAAATCACATTTATCCATGTGCCGGTGTTAGCACCCATCATGCTCGAATTCGGTTTTGATCCGGTCTGGTTCTGTATCCTGATCGCAGTGAACCTTCAAACTTCGTTTATGACACCGCCTTTCGGGTTTTCACTTTTTTATCTCAAGGCAGTAACCCCCCCGGAAATCAGGACAACCCACATTTATCGGGGAATCATTCCCTTTGTCATTTTCCAGTTGATCGGCCTTTTGATAGTGGTTTTTTTCCCGGCCCTGGTTACATGGCTGCCAAAAGTCGTATTTGGTAGCTGACATTTTAAAAGATGCGTCAGCATAATCAAGAAAATTATGGTTATTGTAAAATTGATGAATTTTACAACGATTGTCCAAAATACTATAAGGTGTGTTTTATTATGTTAGTCACCATTTGCCCATTGAAAAAGTGACAAATATTATTCCGCAATCCGAAAACATGGAATATCTTGATGTTGCTTATTTTTCAACACGTCCAATAAAAAGAAAAGGAGTTAGGAATGAAAAGACGCGATTTTCTGAAAAAGACAGGCACGGCTACGGCGGCGGCAGTTGCCAGCACAGCAGTTGCAGCACCGGCGGTTTGGGCTAAAGGAAAGACTACTCGCTGGAAAATGGTAACCACCTGGCCCCCCAACCTGCCGGTACTTCAGACCGGAGCTGAACGATTTGCAAAGCGTGTGGGAGAAGCCACGGACGGAAGACTCAAGATCAAGGTCTTTGCAGCCGGAGAACTGGTTCCTGCAATGGGCGTTTTTGATGCTGTTTCCGACGGAACAGTACAATGCGGCAGTGGAGCCGCTTATTACTGGGCAGGTAAGGTTCCAGCAGCCCAATGGTTTTCAGCCGTTCCCTTCGGACTGAATGCTCAGGGAATCAATGCCTGGTTTTACAGTGGCGGCGGACTGCAATTATGGGAAGAAGTTTACGCACCGTTCAACCTGATTCCGCGTCCCCAGGGTAACACTGGTGTACAGATGGGCGGATGGTTCAGAAAAGAAATGAATTCGATAGCCGATTACAAAGGCTTGAAAATGAGAATTCCTGGCCTGGGCGGTAAAGTCATCGCCAAAGCTGGCGGCACAGTAGTTCTACTCCCGGGAGGTGAAATTTTCACATCTCTGGAAAGAGGAGTACTAGACGCAACTGAGTGGGTAGGTCCAATGCATGATCTCAGAATGGGGTTTTACAAAGCTGCAAAACATTACTACTATCCGGGCTGGCACGAACCTGGAACCTGTCTTGAAGTAATGTTCAATAAAGGAGCGTACGAAAAGCTGCCTAAAGATATTCAATGTATAGTCGATGCTGTAGCTATGGAAACCAATTTCTGGAGCCTGTCGGAATTCGAAGCCGGAAACGGCGCTGCCTTGCAGGAGTTAATTACCAAACACAAGGTTCAGCTAAAGAAATTTCCAGATGCACTCCTTGATGATTTGAGGAAACTGGCAAAGGAAACTATGGAAGAAGAAGCCGATAAAGACAATGTCTCAAGAAAGGTGCATGAAGCCTTCAAAAAATTCAAGGAACGGGTCGGCATATGGGGATCAATTTCCGAGAATCCTTATTATAACGATGTTGCCGATAAATATTCCCTCAAGGGATAATATTTAAGCTATAATCATATTCTTACCCGTATTTTTCCGTAGGTCTGGGTTGAGAACGAAACCCAACAAGCTCAATGTGTTGGGTTTCATTTCGTTCAACTCAACCTGCACAACTGGCCTGAGTGGAGATAAACTGCGCCATGCCCGCCATGAGCATCGTTTCCTCCACACGCTCGTAGAAGATGAGCGCCAGTAGATGAATCTCCGAGTCGAATTTTATAAAAGCCGTGTAACCCCTTATAACATCGCCCTTCAAGGTGCTTCGAATGATTCATCAACGAAGTTGGGTTTCGTTCCTCAACCCAACCTACATGACTAACGGATTTCGCCACAGAACAAAAATGTGCTATGGTGAAATCCTCTTGATCTGTGCAAAAATTTCAAGTATCATCAATAAATTTCGTATTTTTATCTTGGCAATGTGCTACACCTTAACCCAAACTAAATGGCTGTGCCTGATTTAACAATTTTCAATCGAATGCGATTCCCAATTCCTTCAACTTTGCCGCCAGTTGTTCGGCCTGTTGTATTGCCTTTTCTTTCAATTGCCTTTCTTTATCAGCTCGCTGTTTTTCTTTATCCGCCCTCAGTTTTTCCAAAAATAACAGATTTTCAGCCTTGTCAGCCCGCTGTGTTTCTTGTTCTTTCTCCTCCAATACCTTTTTATATGAAGGAAACACATATGAATGATAAATTGCATCTTCTGCAAGTTCTTCCAGAGGAGGCTGTCTATACAGATCAGACAGCCGAAACTGGAATCCGGGAAGGATGACCG
>JAUCGE010000369.1 GCA_030377965.1 Desulfobacterales bacterium HSG16 | reverse complement strand
CCACTTGAGCATTGACCAAAAAGAACAAATATTGGATTATGTTCAACAATTCATTAATGTAAAATCAGACGCTGACTGTGTTACCTGATTTTTTCGATTTTGTACGGATTTTTATTGCAACGGCACACATACCCTATCAGATTTTATATATTGAAGTCAATTGAGGCGTGATCTGCCATGCTTCAATATTTCCGATGATAGAGATCGGTTATGGAATATGCGATCATCAGACAGGCTGTTATCACTGCATGCTGCTGCCAGAGCCATGAACGCTATACACAAAAAATTTGAAAAATATTTTCCCACGATATAACCTTTTTGTATTAAAAATTATAAAACAGGGCTTGTTTCCAGATGTATCGAATGATATATTAGACAGATTCAATGTCAAGGTTTCTATTATTATTAAAATTTTTTAAGAAACAGGAGGCATCCTATGAACCCCAGAATGTATCGATATGCTGTCTTGATCGTTTTCTTCTTTTTTGCAGTTTTTGCTCTGGCCGGAGAAAAGGTCTGGGTATCGGCAAAAGGCGCAAAACTCAAAGCGGACAAGAAAGCTTCTGCCAAAACCATCAAGACACTGCCGATGGGTACTGGCTTGAAAGTCCTTGATTTTCAAAAACGCTGGTACAAAGTTTCCACCAATGAGCTTGAAACCGGCTGGATTTACCGAGGAAAGGTGGCAAAAACACCACCTGCTAGCGATGACGAGATGGAAGAAGATCTTTTAGGGGATCTGGACGAAAGCGGAATCATGCTGGCTGCGGCTGATACATCAAGAAGCATCCGGGGTAAAAATAAGAAGGGTGATGATGGCAACACCTCGAAAGTGGTTCTTGAAAAAGACGAATATCTTGAGGCTTTGAACCTTGTTTTATCTTTTTACGCCAGTGATGATGACATTGATGCTTTCTTGAAACAGGGAAAAATCGGAGAATACGCAGAATAGGAAAAAAATTATGATCTCAATTCAATCATTTCAAAAGCTGTCCAAACGTTTTTTTTATCATTGTGCAATAGCATGCCTGCCGATTTTGATCATTTTGTCTGGAGTTTACCCGGCTTTCGGGCAGGCTCAAAATGATAAGGCGGATAAGACTGCAAATGCTCAAGCTGATAATGCAGTGGAACAGGAAAAGGCAGAGGAGGCCGCTGAAGCAAGGCAGCGTTTTTTTCGTTCGAATCAGGCTGACCCGGCCTATGAGTTTCAAACTGTTGCAGGAGATCATCTTTCAGTTGAAGGTTTTAAGCGTTATGGCCTGCCTCTTGAAAACAAAGCTTTGCAGAAATATATCAACACAGTAGGAGCAACTCTTGCACGAAACAGCAAACAAAGTAACAACCCATGTTATTTTACAGTAATAAAAAATCCATCATATTTATCCTGGGCATGCCCGGGAGGAGTTGTGGTCGTCAGTTCCGGGTTATTGAAGGTCATGGAAGACGAATCAGAACTTGCCTGTGTGCTGGCCCGTGAAATAGCTCATCTTTCCAGAAAAGACCTTTTGCGTACTCTTGGCAGGATAAAAGATTTGAAAAAAGAATCCTATGAAGGTGTCATAAAAAATATGGCAGCCACGCTTTTTGAAACAGGTTTTTCACAGGAAACCGAGTTTGCAGCAGATGCTTTTGGCATGGAGATCGCATATAAAACAGGTTATGATCCAGCCGGGTATATTCGAGTTCTTGAGCGGCTTGAAGCTGAAAAATCGAGAGGCAGCCAAAAAGAAGGCTGGTTTGCTACACATCCGCCAGTATCTTCACAGATTAAAAACAGCAAAAAAATTCTATTGAAATATCCAGATCATTCGGAAATGGCGCGTGTGAGCAAAAGATTTTCAGATTACAAGGGGATGATTCCAGAATAATATATAACACGGCAGCGGCAGCGTTAAATACCTCAAAAAGTTTTTTTGTATTCAGTCGGTGAACTCTGGAGCAAGAATGTAATGGCTCTGTTGGTGGTACACTGCTATTTGATGATCAGTACCCTGATACTCGACTATCAAGTTTTTAAAGCTTGACAACACAATTCAGGTTTATTGAAAAAAATAGCCATTACATTTTATATTGCAGCGCAGGAGTAGGCTGTAATCTCCCCAAGTCCCTTCCCA
>JAUCGE010000368.1 GCA_030377965.1 Desulfobacterales bacterium HSG16 | reverse complement strand
GAGGTGAAACAATGGGTAAGAAAATTCCTGTAATGTTAATGATACTTGATGGATGGGGAATCGGCCAGGAAAATGAGGGGAATGCCGTATTTCATGCAAAAACTCCTAATCTGGACGATCTTTTCGATCAATATCCAAGCACAGCACTGTCCTGTTCCGGCGAATCGGTAGGGCTGCCGTCCGGTGTCATCGGAAATTCCGAAGTTGGTCATTTGAACATCGGGGCAGGCAGAGTAGTATATCAGGATCTGCTCAAAATCAACAAAGCCATAGAAGACAGGAGTTTTTTTCAAAAATCTGCCCTCTTATCCGTCATGTCCGAAGTCAAGGCCAGAAACACCGATCTTCATCTGATGGGACTGGTTTCAGACGGCGGGGTTCACAGCCACATAAATCACCTTCTTGCACTCCTGGATATGGCGCGTGACCAGGGGCTTTCCAATGCCTATGTTCATGTTATCACCGATGGCAGGGATACCCCGGTGGATATGGGGATCGAATATGTAAGACAATTGCAGGCCCATATTGAAAAACATGAATTCGGCGCTATAGCCACTATCTGCGGCCGTTTTTTCGCGATGGACAGGGACAACCGCTGGAACAGGGTAGAAACCGCTTTTGGCCTCTATACAGAAGGAGCCGGACACATTGAAACAGATCCGGTTGAAGCTGTCAAAAAAGCCTATGAACGGGAAGAAACCGATGAGTTTATCCATCCTGTGATCATAAGCAGAGACGAACAGCCCCTTTCCTTGATCAAGGACGATGATGGTATGATTTTTTTCAACTTCAGGGCAGATAGAGCAAGGGAAATCGTCCAGGCTTTCACTGATCCTGAATTCAAGGAATTTGAGAGGAAGATCGCCCCGAATTTCTGCGGGTTCGTCTGCATGAAAAAGTATGAAAAAAGTCTCAAATTACCAGTGGTCTTCAAATCTGCCATACCTGAGATGATATTGCCAAAAATCATCTCCAAGCTCTGCCTGCATCAGATCAGAATAGCTGAGACAGAAAAATACGCACATGTCACTTATTTTTTCAACGGGGGAGAAGAAGAACCTTTTCCACTCGAACACAGAAGCATGATACCATCGCCGAGGGATGTATCCACATATGATGCAAAACCCGAAATGAGTGCTTTCAAAATCTGTGACGAAGTGTTGTTCCGCCTTAATTACGGCAAATATGACTTTTTCGTAGTAAACTTTGCCAATATGGACATGGTGGGCCATACAGGTGTTTTTGACGCTGCTATAAAAGGCTGCGAGACTGTCGATATCTGTGTTGGCAGGATAGCATCCGAAATAAGGGCAAGGAAAGGAGCCGTGATGATAACAGCAGATCATGGCAATTCCGAAAAGATGATAAACGACAAAGGCGGTATCCATACTGCTCATACTTTAAATCAGGTGCCTTTTATCCTTGTGGACAATACCAGAAAAGATGCTGTTCTCAAAGAAAACGGCATTCTTGCCGATATTGCTCCGACAATTCTTCAAATCCTGGGAATAAAAAAACCCGAACAGATGACAGGTTCTTCTTTAATTGAGGACAGTAAAAATGACTGATAATATCCAAAAACAATATAACACTATCGTAGATTTCGCTTCAGGAAAAAATATTCCTGACATAGGAGCCGAAGCCAACAGACAGGAATTTGAACGATTTCTTGTTGATCAGAAAGGTTATGAAAAAGAAGATATCAAGGTGGATGTTCCTGTCCAGATGGATATCAACGGAGAGATATATGAGTCCAGAATAGATCTCGTCCTTATAGTTGAAAATACAAAATTTGCGGTGATCAAGTGTGCAGCCGGCTCTTTAGGATCAAGAGAAAGAGAAATCCTTGCCGCTGCCCGGCTCCTTGACAGTGTCCAAATCCCTTTTTGCGCTGTTACCGACGGCAAAACCGCTCTTTTGCGAGATACGGTATCAGGTAAAAAAATCGGAGAAGGACTTGATGCTTTTTTCTCAAAAGATGAGGCTATAAAACGCCTGAAGGAAATCTCTTCTCTCCAGCCATTACCCGAAGGCCGTGTTTTGCGGGAAAGGCTGATATTTCGAACTTATGACAGTATGAATGTGAATCGGTTGCTGTGAGGAACTTCGGCAAAATAATTTCGGGATTT
>JAUCGE010000367.1 GCA_030377965.1 Desulfobacterales bacterium HSG16 | reverse complement strand
TCAAAAGCCGCTGCTCTGATGAGAGCCGCTCGCGGGGATTTGATCGGTTCAGCCGCTGCAAACACTGGCAAGATATTTTCCGAAGCTGATCCTGAAGTTTCCGAAGCTATTGATTTTATCGAGTTTTGACAGCCTGTCTTTTAAAACTTCGACTGTATGATCGAATGCCAGAGAGCTGATCTGTGAGTAAATCGTTGATATCTTGACTGAAATATATTCAATTTCAGGGTCTTCCATATCCTTTATATATGTATCGAGTCTGCCAGCAGCTTCATCTTCCCCCAGCACAGCCTCTCCCAGATGATTCAAATTCATGCGGACTTCTTCCTGCTTCCGCTTTTTCAAATGAGCGTGCAGCTGATCCAGCTCACCCGGAATAATTGAGCGGCTTGAGTCCTGCCTGATTTTTTTTATCATCTGAGGAATCGAGATCATGGACACATGCTGGCCAACCGCCAGAAAAATATTCATCAAAGCTTTTTCAGGCGTTGAAAAAAACTTGGGTACACCAAATTTATTCATGACATAACTGACCTGGTCTGCCACTCTCTTCGTACTTTTTGCGCGAAAGCTCTGGTCAATCATTTTCGTCAGAACGACTTTGTCCATAGGATTACGCAAGAGGCGCATCATCATCTGCTGTACTGATTTTTCATCTTTTGTAACCAGCTCATTGGCTTTTTTCTGCCAGATTTCAGCTATCTCGACTGCCTGATCCATAATTGCCTGATCATTTATGTTTGTGGCCATACACCATATTCTCCTTATTAACACCCATGACCTGACGGTCACAATGAAATTATTTTATGGTTTTATTTTCCCCCACCCAGATACGCATTCTGGACATCCTTGTTGGCAAGAAGGGCTTCAGCAGAATCGTGAAGTACGATATTCCCGACTTCCATGACATATCCCCTGTGAGCCAGTTTCAGGGCAGCCCGTGCGTTTTGCTCCACCAGCACAACTGTGACACCAGTTTTATTGATCTCTGCCACTGTTGCAAAGATGGCTTTCACAAGGATAGGAGCAAGCCCTAAGCTCGGCTCGTCCAGAAGCAGGATTTTGGGGTTGCCCATCAAGGCTCTGCCTATGGCAAGCATCTGCTGCTCACCGCCGCTGAGAGTGCCAGCCATCTGTTCCCGCCTTTCCTCAAGTCTGGGGAAAAGCTCGTAAATCCAGTCCAGGTTTTTCCTGTTTTTCTCTTTATCCTTTGAAGTGAATGCGCCCAGCTTCAGATTTTCATTAACCGTCAATGTTCCGAATACTCGCCGTCCTTCGGGTGACTGGGTAATTCCTTCTTTTACAATCCTGTTGGCAGACATCCGATTCAAAGGAATTTTTTCCTTAAAAAAGATTTGTCCCACAGATGGTTTGACAAGGCCGCTTATAGCCATCAGAGTTGTTGACTTCCCTGCGCCATTCGCGCCCAGGATGGTGACGATTTCGCCCTCATCCACTTCCAGGTCGATGCCATGAAGCACTTCGACGTTTCCATATTTTACATGAAGATTTTTGATCTCAAGCAGCATGATATTATCAGTCCTCGTCCGTTCCAAGATAGGCTTCAATGACTCGCGAGTTGTTTTTGATCTCTTCGGGCGTTCCTTCCGCTATTTTCCCGCCATATTCTATCACCACAATTTGCTCACAGGCTTTCATTACAAGCCCCATGTCATGTTCGATCAAAAGAACGGTCAGCCCCCTGGCCTGTATTTTCCTGATAAGTTCGATCAGAGCTTCGGTTTCCTGTTCGTTCATACCTCCGGCAGGTTCGTCCAGAATCAGAAGCCGGGGATTGGTGGCAAGAGCGCGAGCAATCTCAAGCAGCCTCTGATTCCCATAGGAAAGATTCTTTGCCAGTTGTTGAGCATCATCACGCAATCCCACAAATTCCAGCTCTGAAAGTGCAAGTTTCAAAGCATCTTTTTCTTCCCGCTTATGCCTCGGAGTATGAAACATACCTGCTATTACCCCGGATTTCATGCGGCAATGACACCCTGCCAGAACGTTTTCCAGCACCGACATCGTCTGAAACAGACGGATAGTCTGAAATGTCCTGGCAATGCCAAGTATTACGATCTTATGAGTCAAAAGCCCGTTAATCTGTTTTCCGTCAAAAAACAGATCTCCGGA
>JAUCGE010000366.1 GCA_030377965.1 Desulfobacterales bacterium HSG16 | reverse complement strand
GTTGACAGTTGGCAGCTGGCAGTACACGGTGAACAATTAACTGACCCGAAAGAAAAATCACTGTTGACTGAAAACGGGGATTTTGCTGGCCTTATCCGCTTATTGGAAAATGAAAAATTAAATCTGGAAAATGCTGCTGCTCTTTCATCTGCCTATATGGCATTGGGACATTATAAAAATGCAGTCCAAGTTTTTAATACCGCACTGCCCCTGGCCGAAAATTCGGACGATACCATTGAAAAAGCACTGTTTTACAGCGGTTTTGGCGATCTTCATCTTATTTTGGGTGATATTAAAAATGCGATCACCTATACAAAAAAAGCTCTGAAACTTGCCCGGCAGGCTGATAACCCGCTGATTACTGCAAGTGTATTCAACAACCTGGGCAATATCCGCGCAAAAACAAAAAACTACCCGGGAGCATTAAAGGCGTATAAAGAAGCTTCCGATCTTGCAGAAAATCCCGGCATCAAATCAAAAATCCTGATAAATACTGCCCGCACCCAACTGGCAATGGAAGAATATCAGGATGCAGCCGAAACCATAGAAAGTGCTGCGGAACAGATAAAAAAACAGCCTGAAACCTTTGACAAGGCGGCAAACCTGATCTCCCTTAATCTGACTGCACAGAAACTTTCAAATCACCTGAAAACAGAAATTGCGGAAAACCGGGAACAATGGCTGATGCAGGCTGTTCATATCGGGGAAACAATCGAAAATTTCCGCATTATTTCATATGCTTATGGTTATCTTGGACAGCATTATGAAAAACAGCAGCAATACGTGGATGCACTTAAAATGACCCGCAAAGCAATCTTTTATGCGAGCCTGGGGGATTTCCCCGAAATCCTGTATCGCTGGCAGTGGCAGAAAGGCAGACTGCTGAGGCAGGAAAATGATATTGAACAGGCTGTAAAATTCTATCAGAAAGCCATTGTCACCTTAAATCCTATACGCACAGAATTTTTCATAGGATTCCGGGAGCATAAAAAATCATTTGAGGAAGATGTCAAACCTGTATATTTCGGACTGGCACAACTGCTTATGGAACAGCCAGAAAACCGTATCGGAGAATCGGATGCCTCAGAATTTCTGATCCGAGCCGGAGATACAATGGAAATGCTTAAAAAGGCTGAACTACAGGATTTTTACCGGGATGAATGCCTGGAAGCCCTCGATACAGGAGAAACAGAAAAACAAATTCCGTCTGGAACTGCGGTGATCTATCCCATTGCCCTGCCGGATTATCTTTCCCTGCTGCTCATATTTCCCGACGGCATGAAGCAGATTCGAGTCCCGGTAACATCGGACAAACTGGAAGAAACAGCGAGGAACTTGAGAGAGTCTCTTGAAGAATGGGAAGAAGATTATCTCGACGACGCAGGACAGCTCTATGACTGGCTGATCCGGCCTGCGCTTACGGAACTGGCCTCTCGGAAAACAGAAACCCTTGTTATCGTCCCGGACGGCGCACTCAACCTGATACCCTTTTCTGCTCTGCACAGCGGGAAACGGTTTCTGGTCGAAGAATATGCCCTGGGAACCATGCCGTCCCTGGGCCTTACGGACACTCGACAGGCCAATCAGAAGAATGGCCGGATGCTGCTCAACGGTATTTCCGAAGCAAGACAGGGATTTCCGCCTCTGGAAAATGTCAGAAATGAATTGCAGGATATCGAAGGCATGACAGATAGCAAGATTTTGCTGAATCAGGATTTTACAGTCGAAAATCTTGAGACTGAAATGCAAAATCAGGATTATGATGTTGTACATCTGGCAACACACGCTGTATTTGGCGATAAGCCCGAAGACACTTTTCTTTTGACTTATGATGGTCGATTGACTCTGGATGGTCTCGACCGGCTGGTTGGCCTGAAAAAATATAAGGAAAAACAGCTCAATCTGCTGACTTTGAGTGCATGTGAAACTGCCATGGGTAATGAACGGGCAGCCTTCGGCCTTGCAGGAGTAGCTATAAGGGCAGGAGCAAAAAGCGCCCTGGCAACCCTGTGGAAAGAGGCGGTAAAATTACAGTTGATGTGAAAAATTCACTGTACATGTCAGACAGCGAAATAACCACCAGTGTCAGCCAGGGAGAGAGCGGGGGCGGTGATATCACAATCCAGAACAGCGGGACAGGAAG
>JAUCGE010000365.1 GCA_030377965.1 Desulfobacterales bacterium HSG16 | reverse complement strand
AAAGGTTGGCATGTTACAAGTAAAAGAAATTTTTGACATGCGGTATGGTTTGGATTCATTCTTATGATTGTTAAAATGATCACTTGACCTTACAATGTCCATTGTAAAAAGGTTTACTCAAAAACGGGCGGAAGCCCGTTTTTTTATTTTTTTGGGATATGGTTGAAAGAAGTTGAGTATAAGAAAGAAAAAAGCAGGGTCAGCCAGAAAAAAAACCGGGGCGCGAAACCGGAAATTTCGGCACAGTGCAATCCAGGTGGCTGCTGACGTTAAGAAGCTGGCCATGCCCGTGTGTGAAGCTATGGGCATAGAGCTGGTCTGCGTGGAATTTGAACGCATGCAGGCCGACGGAATTGTTGCTGTATATATCGACAAGCCAGGTGGAGTCATGTTGGAAGACTGTTCATATGTCAGCCGCCAGTTGGGTGATCTTCTGGATGTTCATAATATACCGGGTCTTGAGACCAGCGATTCATACCGTCTCGAAGTTTCATCCCCCGGAGTGGAACGGCCCATAGGAAAACGAGAAGATTATCAAAAATTTATGGGATCTATGGTCAAAATAGAGTACGAATGGCCGAAAAAAACGGGCAGATCGGATATGATCACTCAAAAACGAACCAGCCGGGGAATTTTACAGGAGATAACACAGGACATGGTCATATTAGCTGTAGATAGTGAAATCATTGAGATTCCCTGCAATAAGATACTGAAAGCAAGACTTCTTACGCAGAACGGAGAAAAAAGATGATATCAGATATAAAACGTGTCATAGACCAGGTTAGCCGTGACAAGGGTATAGACAGCGAGGTTTTGATCAGCGCTCTTGAAGAAGCCCTCAAATCTGCTGCTAAAAAAAAATACGGCGCAAGACTGGATATAGAAGTTCGATATAATGATGAAATCGGTGAGGTCGAGGTATTCCAGTTCAAGGAAGTTGCTGAAGAAATAATCGACCCTGAAACTCAAATGAGCAGGGAAGAAGGATACATCCTCGACCCCGAATGTGAAATCGGAGACAGCCTCGGTACCAAGATGGATACCTCCTCATTCGGCAGGATTGCGGCACAGTCAGCCAAACAGGTAATCATCCAGAAAATGAAGGATGCTGAAAGAGAAGCGATTTATTCAAATTTTATTGAACGGAAAGGGGAGATTATCAACGGAATTGTCCAGCGGATTGACCGGGGCAATATCATTGTTAATTTAGGCCATACAGAAGCCATTCTTCAGGACCGGGAACAGGCACCCAGGGAAGCATATAGAAGAGGGGATCGTATCAGGGCTTTTATAATGGATGTCCGGATTGATGCCAGAGGGCCTCAAATTGTATTGTCAAGAACCCATCCAAATTTTCTTATCAGCCTTTTCAAGACGGAAGTACCTGAAGTCAGTGAAGGAATTGTCACTATTCTGGGTGCGGCCAGAGAACCTGGAAGCAGGGCTAAAATAGCGGTAGCCTCGAATGATTCGGATATCGATCCGGTTGGTGCATGTGTCGGAATGAAGGGCAGCCGTGTTCAAAATGTGGTTCAGGAACTCAGGGGAGAGAAAATAGATATTATTCCCTGGCATGTGGATTCTGCTAAATTTGTTTGCAAAGCCCTGGCACCGGCAGAAATATCACGAGTTATCATTGATGAAGACAATAGATCAATGGAAGTAATTGTGCCGGATGAATATCTTTCGGTAGCAATAGGTAAAAAAGGTCAGAATGTCAGACTCGCCTCCAAACTCACCAAATGGCGTCTGGATGTAAAAAGCGAATCTCGTTATGACCAGGATATGCAGGAAGGGTATGAATCTTTAAAATCGTTACCCGGAGTCAGTATCAGCCTGGCCGATGCCTTGTATGAAAAAGGTTTTTTCTCTGCCGCTGAAATCGGCAATTGTACCCCGGACGATCTGCTTGAGGTCAGGGGGATGACAGAAGAAGATGCTGAACAACTGATCGAAAATGCAAAAGCATGGATTCTGAACCCTCAAAAGAATAAAGATCAGGAAGACCAGGAAGACCAGGAAGATCAGGAAGATCAGGAAGATCAGGAAGATCAGGAAGATCAGGAAGATCAGGAAGATCAGGAAGATCAGGAAGATCAGGAAGATCAGGAAGATCAGGAAGATCAGGAAGATCAGGAAGATCAGGAAGATC
>JAUCGE010000074.1 GCA_030377965.1 Desulfobacterales bacterium HSG16 | reverse complement strand
TCTGGTCATTGGCGGTGGTGGAAGAGAACATGCATTGGTCTGGAAAATCGCCCAAAGCCCGCTGGTTAAAAAAATATTCTGTGCGCCCGGAAATGCAGGCATAGCTAGTATAGCCGAATGTGTATCCATTGGAGCAGATGATATTGATGAACTGAAAAAATTTGCAGAATCCGAAAAAATCGACCTTACCGTAGTGGGTCCTGAAGGCCCATTATCAATGGGAATTGTCGATACATTCGAAAAAGAAGGCTTGAGAATTTTTGGAGCCAGCCACGCGGCAGCACAGATTGAGGCAAGCAAATCCTTTGCTAAAAATCTTATGACAAAATACAGGATTCCAACTGCCGAAGGCTATACATTTACCAGTTTCAAACAGGCGGAAGCCTGTATCCGTAAAATGGGAGCTCCCATCGTGGTCAAGGCCGATGGACTCGCAGCAGGCAAGGGTGTCATAGTATGTGCCAGCGAAGACGAAGCTTATGCTGCTCTCAGACAGATCATGAAAGAAAACGCTTTCGGCGATGCGGGAAAAAAGGTGGTTGTTGAAGAATGCCTGTTCGGAGAAGAGGCATCTTTTCTCGCATTCACAGACGGCAAAACCGTATTGCCCCTCCCCTCTTCTCAGGATCACAAGCCCATATACGATAATGACAAGGGGCCCAACACGGGCGGCATGGGAGCCTATTCTCCCGCTCCTGTCATAGATACATGGCTTCATGAAAAAGTCATGAAAGAAGTCATGGAACCCACGGTCAAAGCGATGGCTGCCGAAGGATGCCCTTATAAAGGCGTGCTGTATGCAGGCCTTATGATAGACCGTGACAAGATCAAGGTTCTGGAATTCAACGGACGATTCGGTGATCCAGAAGCACAGCCTCTGCTCATGCGTATGAAAAATGACATCATACCTGTAATGGAAGCCACTATTGATGAAAAGCTGCATACATGCAGACTCGACATTGATGAAAGAACAGCCGTTTGTGTTGTCATGGCAGCAGGCGGCTATCCAGGTTCGTACAAAAAAGGATATCAGATTACAGGTCTTGACAAGACTCGCAGGATGAAAGATGTAACCGTATTTCACGCTGGCACCGAACTTAAAGGTGATGCGGTAACTGCATCAGGAGGCCGAGTACTGGGAATTACTGCCCTGGGAGATTCCGTGCAGAAGGCTATCACCAAAGCCTATAAGGCAGTCGAAAAAATCAATTGGACAAAAGTTCAACACCGCACGGACATCGGAATGAAAGCTCTGAAACGGCTTGAAACTCCGCCTAAAGTCGGTATTGTCATGGGGTCTGATTCGGATTTCGAGGTCATGAAAGGATGTGTGGCCATCTTCAAAAAATTCGATATTCCTTTTGAAATGACCGTTGCCTCTGCCCACAGAAGTCCGCAAAAAGCTATGGAATATGCAGTATCTGCTGAAAAAAGGGGATTAAAAGTAATTATAGCTGGCGCAGGACACGCAGCTCATCTGGCAGGAGTTATGGCTGCTCATACCATATTGCCGGTAATAGGCATTCCCATTGATTCATCCTGCCTTGATGGAATGGATTCACTGCTCTCAACTGTTCAGATGCCTCCTGGTATTCCTGTGGCTACTGTGTCATTGGGAAAACCGGGTGCAAAAAATGCGGCCATTCTAGCAACACAGATTATGGCTCTTTCCGATCCTGGCCTTGTTACAATCCTTGAAGATTTCAAAAAAGAAATGGCCGACGAGGTGGAGCAAAAGGCAAAAAAGCTGAATCAACGGGTATAGGCATAAGTATATGCTGCAAATGAATGCTGATAAAATCCATCAAGTCGATCCTTTAAATCCGAAAACATACATTATCGACGAAGCGGCAGATATCATAAAGCAGGGCGGAATCATCGTTTTTCCCACGCGTGGTCTCTACGGACTTGGTACAGACGCTTTGAGTGAAAAGGCTGTTGACCGCATTTTTACTGTCAAGAACCGGGACAGGCATAAACCTGTCCTGGTTCTTGTCGATGATGAATCATGGGTTGACCGTCTGGCCGTAAATGTTTCGGATATGGCCAGACACATGATGCAAACCTTCTGGCCGGGAAGAATAACCCTTATTTTCGATGCTGCTGCCGACCTGCCTGCCAACTTGACCGGGAATATGCCTGAAAATAATATGCCTGAAGGCAATGTGACAGGAAAAACCGATAAAATCAGAAAAATTGGAATCCGAGTCTGCCGACACCCTGTAGCCAGGGCAGTAATAAAAAAGGCAGGCTGTCCTGTTACAGGAACCAGCGCCAATATTGCAGACCAACCAGGATGTTTTCAAATTTCAGATATTGATAGAAAAATAATCCAGAAAGCGGATTTAATCCTGGATGCTGGAATTCTTGAAAGCGGTATTCCCTCGACTGTAGCGGATGTCACCGGAAAAACACCAAAGATTTTACGCGAAGGCGCTGTTTCTATGATGGAAATCTTTAATGCTTACCCATCCTGAATTCGGTCTGGAAAATGGAATCCATCTTGAAAGCCCAAATGCATTGAACCACACCGGAAAAAAATATCGGATCTTCTTTTTAATTGTTGACAATTGCCATATCTTTCCATTATAAGGTTTTTAAATTTTGGGCCGGAGTGGTGAAACCGGTAGACGCAGTGGACTCAAAATCCACCGGGCCTTGCGCCCATGAGAGTTCGAGTCTCTCCTCCGGCACCATAAAAAACAAAGGGGCTATCCATACAGTATTGGATGCCCTTTTTTGTTTCACTTTGCAGCCCCTTCCAGTTGTGCAGTTTGTTGTAAAATCGTAAGAACTCTGTTTGATATCTCTTATAAATTCGGAAAAATTCGACCATTTTCCCCAGTAATATTCAATGTTCTACATTCGTAATGGATTATTCTCCAGTTCCCAAAAAATGTTTGCATTGCACATCATAAAGCGATACAAGAGGCATCATCGTTTTTATCAAACAACCCATAAGGAGGAGAGAATGACGAAAAGCAGTCAACCACAAGGAACGATAGGCTTAATGGTTATCTACGTAACAATGGCTATCATGCTCACCACAGCCGCCACAGAGTGTCCCGCCGCCATGTATGACGTAGTGTTCCATGACGCAGGTTTTGGACTGCATTGGGAGGGGCTGCTCGACACAACAGCCAACAACGTGACGATCTACGAAGCGAAATGGGATGGGTCGACCGGATCGGAAGTGATCTACGAGCTTACAGCAGATGTCGTGTTGACAGCAAGAGATGCGATGGGTGCGCTAATCAATATCCCCGAGGTTTGGGCGGGAATCGACAATACATGGGGTTTCTCAGATGATACGCCAATAACCACCGCCACATACTGGGATTCGAGCCTATTCACCGCAGCGCAGGCGTGGGGGTGGGGGACGATGCACGACGGCAGTGCTTGGGTAACCAATACGGACCACACACGGACGTGGGTCCCGATGGCATCACAGCTTAACACCCTCACGAGCGTGAGGGCTGGGGCCGCCCCCGACTATCTGACAGTCACGGCACGTCAGTCGGCATCAGTCCCAGAGCCGTCCCACGTGATGATGGTCGGGATCGCGCTGGTCGTCGGATGGGGAGTGGCAATATGTAGTAGAAGGAACGCAAAGACAGAAAAATAAACCCTGCAAACATCCAAACCACCTTTTAACCAAGAAAACCAACGCCGAACATATTGCCCGATGCGGATCTCATCCGCACCCTGCTCATAAAGCCGGGCAATACGTTCGGCATGTTTTTTTAGGGTTTCCATCGAAGCCTTCACCAATCCTGGTTTCAAGAAATAACCCAGGAACGAAAAGCCTTTTTCAACCCTGCCGATATATGTTTTATCAGGATGCAACTCAACTTTCAGGTCAGACAGTATCTGATTCACCTCCCGGACCGCATCGCGCAGCTTCCATCTTGAGTCTATAAAATCACGGGTTCTTTACTTTCACCAGATTCAATCATTCGCTATTTTATCAGCAAAATCCTGAATCCAGCCTGTTCGAAATGATGATCTGCTGTAAATATTTCCGCAATTCCAATATCTTTTGAAACAATCATACTGATACAGTCCACAAGCCCCCATTCTTTGTCTCTCACCTGGCTGAATTTCTGAAATCCCCTTTCCATCAATATACCGTCTGTACTGATACATTCCCATTTTTTTGAATTTCTAACAGCTTCGATCATTTTGACAGCGACAGGTCTCAGATTGACCGCACTGAAGGCATTTCCGAATTCAAATGGTCATGGTTTTCGGCGAAGTCTTCGATACCTGTGTCAACAGCGAGTTCTTCAATATCGAGATTGTCCCACGGATCATCATTTACGAGCGTATTTTTTTCAATTTCGCAGGATATGCCTTTTTGGGTAAAAAGGTCTTCTATTTCGGCAATCAGCCTCAAAGCCTTCTCATTTGGAAGTAAGTCGGATATATTTATTGTAAGCTGCATTGTGCTTTCACCGTTTCTTTATTTTTTTGTTTTTTCATCAAAGGGCAGATCTTCAACAATCCATTCCCCTGAAATTTCTACCAGCGTATCCCGTATCTGCCCGAATATCAAGATTTGCCTTTGTTAGACAAAAAATCCACACCCAAAACTGATACGGTAACCGCCTTGTTTTTCGCCCTCAAAGACATTATCGGATGGTTTGGCAAGCTCTCTGCAAAGCGAGAGAAACGGTATGTGAATGAAAGGCATCTCTTCTGTTTCCAAGTGCAAGAGGGCTGATGTGTCAACAAAAACCGTATTGTCGGGTTAAACTGTGAGAATTTTTTTCGGTTGGGCTATTTCGGTTTTAACGCTTTTATTTCTTCCTCTGTCAATCCGGTTATATCCGCAATCATTTTTGGACCCATACCGTTTTTGGATATGAGACTTATCGCTATTTCAACAGCTTTTTCTTTTTTTCCTTCTTTTCTCCCTTTTATCCTACCAATTGTAAAGGTCGATTCAACCATACTAGCTTGATAATGAAGATCATCTTTATATCTCTCATAAGCCATTCGTTCTTCTTGGGATAATTTCAAGACATCTAATTCCTGCTTGGCCTTTTTCAGCCCTTTTGCCTTGAAATCCTCCTTGATTTCCTCATTTTTAAGAAAATATATCCATTCATCCAGTGTATCTTTCGCTATGTCGTCAAAGCTGTTCACTTTTATGAGATAATATTCCGGATAAATTTCAGAAACTGGACGTCCTCCATAAATCTCCTGCTGATCTTCGGAAAGTTGTAAAAGATCCTGGCTGTGTATTCCTTTGAATGTCGTCGATCCATGATAAACATAATCTTCTCCCTGCCCTAAATCAAAGTACAATATGTTCACCGAAATCACTTTGACAATTTTGGAATAAGGGGCGCTTTCTTCAATATGTTCCGTTATCACTTTCGATGTGCCGTATAAAATTCTTTGAAGATAATCGAGTTCCCGTTCATATTGAACTTCTATGATGATTATTTCGTTCTTTTTATTTTTAACCTTGAGATCAACACGATTGTATTTGTCCCGCAAATTTTCTTTGTTACCCTCGCTTTCGAGTATCTCCAGGATATGAATATCGTCTTTTAAAAGTTCGCTGAGGAAACCTTCCAGGATCTCGAAATTCGCCTTGCTCCTCAAAAGCTTTTTCATTGCCCAGTCAAAACTTATCAATCTGCGTTTTTTGGACATCGTTTTTCTCCCATATTTTTTGAGTACTTGACATAAATTCTACTGAAAATATCGTTCAACTTATTCTCAGCATATTCCAGATCTGCATAAATGTCAAGATCCCCCATCGGCAGACAACGTGACGATCTACACTGCACAATGGGATGGGTCAGGAGAAAGTAGTTTGTCAAAATCCTCCATAAGCTACCCGAATATCAAGATTTGCCTTTGTTAGACAAAAAATCTTCGCACCCAATACGGATACAGTAACCGCCTTGTTTTTCGCCCTCAAAGACATTATCGGATGGTTTGGCAAGCTATCCGCAAAAACTGAACGATGATCAAGGCCAAGAAATTATTATTTCGCAGTCTTTATGGTAAGATTTTTCCCATCAGCAGCCATCATCACAGCGCCGTTTTTACTTGTTATATTAACCTTGTAGGATCGTTCCTTATATCTTTTTAAAACCGATTTATAGGAAAAAACCCTGCTGCTCCATCTTGATGAGATTGCTATATATTCGGGCTTTACATGGTCAAGAAAAAGATCGGAACTTGATGTTTTAGATCCGTGGTGAGGCGCTATCAATACATTACTTTCAAGTCTCTGGCCTGCCATTGCAACGAGTTCCTTTTCTCCCATTTCCATTAAATCACCCGGAAAAAGAAATGACCACTGACCGTATGATACCCGAATAACCATCGAATTGTTATTGTTGTTGCGCCATTTCTGCCATTTTTTTTTCTCAAGAAAATCGACAGGAGGATAGAGAATTTCAGCCTCTGCCCCGAAGATATCGTGTTTTTTCTTTATATCTCGGTAAGCGGGCATTTGAATTTTTTTGCTTTTGGCTGTTTCGATCAATTTTTTATAGTTATATGAATCCTCTGATTCATTATTTGACCACAACTGATTTACATGAAAGTGTTCCGCAATATATAACAAACCGTTCATATGATCGCTGTCAGGATGAGACAGAACCATTGTGTCTATAGTTAAAATTTTCTTTCTCCATAAAAAAGGTGCGACTATATTTCTGCCTACATCGAAAATCGAATGGTCATAAAATCCGCCTCCGTCGATAAGCATGGTATGACCCTTGGGGAATTCTACAAGAGCGCAGCTTCCCTGCCCCACGTCCAGAACCGTAATTTTGAGATCATTCCGGTAATATCTGTACCATGTCCAGTATGCGACATCGACGGTAAAAACAAGAACGGCGATTGCCATGAGCAGGCAGGACGTTTTTTTCGAGAAAAGACTATCAGAGTTGTTTGTGCCGCATCGAGTGATAATACCAATATTCAAAACAGAAACGAGCAGGGTATAATAGCAGATAATTTCAAGGAGCGAAGGTGTGATCGTTGTAATATCTGTCCAGGGCCATTTTGAGAAAAATTCGAGTAAGGGGAAGCAGGTATTTAAAACCCATGAAGCAAGTATGATAAAATATCCGGACAAATCAGGAAAAACAGGATATAAAAACGTTGCAATCAGACCCAATGGAACTGCAACACATCCTATGGTCGGGATAAAAATCAAGTTGGTTATGATGCCAATCCATGACATCTGATTGAAACAGAACATCATAAGAGGCAATGTTCCGAGAACAGCATAGGTTGTCACCATGATTGACATGAAAATTTTTCCGGATACCGCATTTACAATAAAATACTTTCCGTTTATTACAGTCTTTTTTATCCCCTGCATTCCCATTATGATGGAAAGAACTGCCATGAAAGTCAGTTGAAAAGATAAGGAAAAAAGAGCGGGGGGAAAAACAGCGAGAATCAGCATGGCGCAGACAGCCAGGGTGTTTATCAAATTCTGGTCTTTATCCAGCAAAAGGCCGATCATAAAGACTCCCACCATCATCACTGCTCTCTGGGTTGATGGTGACATGCCTGCAATGAGTCCGTAAAATAACACAGGGAAAAAAGATAGAAATGCCGCACCCTTGCGAGTAAAGGCTCTCCATAAAACCGGGGTGAACCAGGGGAGCATCCACCTGAATATCAGAAAAAAAAATCCTGCCACAATTCCTATATGAAGCCCTGAAATAGCAAGCAGATGGCTCACACCAGCTTTAGCGAATAATTCCCTTGTATCCAGAATTATCGACTTTTTGTACCCTATTATCAGAGCTTTCAATACGGAATTTGAAAAACCTTGTGCATATTCATCTATATGTTTTGAAAAAGCCCTGCGGAAATTCGGGACTGATAACAGGTTGTTGTTATCGAGCCTTTTTTTCAGTATTCGTACTTTATCTGATCTTACATAGGCTGTATTAAAAATTTTCTTGAAAGCCATGTATCGTTCATAGTCGAATCCACCAGGATTGGAAAAATTTCTGGTTTTACGAATTCTGCTGTTAAGGACAATATTGTCATGGATTTGAATGTCGGGTAAACCGATATCGGTTTTTCCTTTATGTATGCTTACCCTAAGAAGACCGGTTGCAGGAAAAGTCCTTTTTTTGTCAGAAATTGAAAAAACTTTTATAATACACTTTACACGCAAATTTTCATATTCAGGCTCACTTAAAATCCTGCCTGATATTGTTCGGGTACGTCGGTCTGCCGCAAAATTATTTATGTGGCTGTCAGGAAGTGTCGGAGCTGAATAATATTGAATGGAAAGATATCCGATGGAAAAAAAAAGAACTATGGGAAAAAATTTTGCATTTTTACGGAGAATAACGGCAGCAAGGATTGAAGCCAGGCACATCAGGACAAGGCAGATCCCTATCGCGTGATGCCCGGAAAATTGATCTCCGAAAACTATTCCCGCGATAAAGGCTCCAAGCAGTGGAATAAAAGGTCGAAAATATCGTCTATTCCCGCAGTCTTTGGATATCTGCTCCCAATTGGCCAAATTTCTTTTCAATACCTTCATATCCCCGGTCAAGGTGGTAAACCCGGTTGATCTCCGTACTGCCTTCTGCCACCAGTCCTGCCAGAATCAGTGAAGCACTGGCACGCAGATCCGTAGCCATGACCTGAGCGCCGGAAAGAGCCTGTGAGCCTTTTATCATAGCACTGTTTCCGGAAACGGTAATATCGGCCCCAAGGCGTCTGAGTTCGCTTACGTGAATGAAACGATTTTCGAAAATTGTTTCGCTTATGACACAATATCCTTTTGCCACGCTCATGAGAACCATAAACTGCGCCTGCATGTCTGTGGGAAATCCCGGATATGGAAGAGTCTTGACATCCACACTTGATATGACATCAGGTCCTTTGACTCGAATGGTACGGCCTTCTATTTGAATGTTTGCTCCAGTAAGACCGAGCTTGTGTATGATTCCGCGCATATGGTCAGGTTCACAGTCAACGATTTTTATATCACCACGGGTCAAAGCTGAAGCAACCATGAAAGTGCCTGCCTCAATTCTGTCGGGAATGATCGTGATCTCGGCAGGAGAAAGGGCAGAAACTCCCTTTATGCTGATAACCGAAGAACCAGCGCCCTCAATTTTTGCACCCATTTTATTCAATGCATCGGCAAGAGCTATGATTTCAGGCTCTCGCGCGGCATTTCTTAATATGGTTTCTCCCTTTGCAAGAACAGCGGTCATCATAAGATTTTCAGTTCCTGTGACCGTGGGTACATCAAAATAGATGTCATTACCGATGAGCTGGGACACCTCAGCTTCTACATTACCATGCTTGAGTTCGATGGAAGCGCCAAGCCTGGCCAGCCCTTTTAAATGAAGATTTATCGGACGTGCTCCTATGGCACATCCTCCGGGCAGAGAGACTTTCGCTTTTCCCATTCTTGCCAGTAAAGGACCCAGCACCAGGATGGATGCACGCATCTTACGGACAATATCATAAGGGGCTTTTGTCTGATTTATTCCACTCCCGTCAATTTTCACCGTATGCCCGTCAGTATGAACCCTTGCTCCCAGAGTGGTCAGCAATTGTTTGACGCTTTCTACATCCTGCAATCCCGGAACATTGTGATATGTGTTTTCACCATTCACCAGCAGGGAAGTCACAAGAATCGGCAGAGCAGCGTTTTTGGCTCCGCTTATTTTCACTTCCCCTTGAAGAGGCCCGCTTTTTCGAACCACAATTTTATCCATTTTTGATCCAGTCTTTCATCTTTTTTGCATTAAAAAAGCGTTTCCCTGAAAATGTTCAGAGAAACGCTTTTGTTATAACAACGTAAAACTATAAAAATCAGTGGTGATCGTCGTGGCCGCCATCTTGCTTGAGCGTGTCATAAGCTGCCTTGCCAATGCAATAGGTCATGCCTGCACCAAGAATACTGACCGCATACCACAGACCGCCCATGAATACCAGATGGGAACCGTCCCAGATCCATTCAAAGCTAAACGGAAACATATCCTATCCCTCCTCTGTTGCCTCGACCAGGTTTTCGCCAACGACAACATCGCCCTCGGCATCTTTGTCAGCCACAGTATCTTCTTCTATCGGATTCAATTCGATTTCCTGGGGAAAAATTGGAAGATACCGATAAGAAATCCCGATCAGGAGTACACCGTAAGCTACCGGCAGAATTGTTGTTGCTATTTCCTGCCAGCTCGGAAAATACATGACCCATGAATCGAAGGTCATGACCGGAACAGCCATTACCTGAAGAACCATGACCCAGCGGTTGATACATACGCCAATAACTGCCAGAATAATTGCCAGGGCCATAGCGAACTTGTTCTTGCGTCCTTTTTCGGTAATCAGGATCAGGGCAGGCACTATGCCGCCAATGACGATTTCGAGCAGCAGAATCCAGATTCCATAAAACGGGTTGTTGGAATAAAAATCGATAAGACTGAATCCGGCTGCTGGGGCGGTGACACTTGCCCAATACCAGGTATCGATAATTTTCGCTATGATGTAGGTAAAAAGCATCCAGCCGGAAATCTTGAGCAGAAGTTCGATTACATTGTCTTTGACCAGTTTCTTTCCTGTCACTTTTTCCGTAATTTTAGTTACCAGCACTGTGAAACAGGGGCCATAGGCTGCTGCTGACCATGTGTACAGAAAAAAGGTCCAGGGCCAGATGAAAAGCCCTTCCCTGTAGCCAAAAGGACGACCGAAAAGCACGCCTGACACGCCACCGAGAGATCCTTGATGGAAAAAGGAGAGGAATGCGCCAGTAGCTGCAAAAATGGCCATATTTTCATGCATGTTATGGCTCAATTTATGGAAGAAAGGAACCTTGTCAGCCTGACGGTTTTCAAGGATCAACGGAATATATTCGATAGTCAGCACGCCAAAGTAACAGGACAGGCAGAAAGCCACTTCCGTCAGCATGGAATGAACATTGGCATGCCAGAAAATAAACCAGCCGCGCAAGGGTTGCCCGATGTCGATGGCCAGGATAAGAAGAGCGGAACTATAACAGATAAAACCGATCAGAACCGCATAGTTGATGATGTTTTTCAATTCGTCTTTTCCGACTATATATTTAAGGAATCCGGAAAAGAACGCGCCTCCGCCCAGTGCGATTACAGCCAGATCGGCCCAAATCCACAGTGCGAATCCGTAATAGTCGTTCATGTTGGTCTGGTTCAGGCCCTTGAGCCAGCAGAGCAACATGGCATAAACGCCCCACAGCGCAATAGCGCCGAAAAACCCCATAAACAGGGCGAACTGTCCAATGGAACAGCGTTTAACGCCTTTGGGTATCAATGCAGAATCCATAAATGCTATACTCCTCATTATGTGCAGTTATTGGTTGCCATTATGGACGGTTATTGCCTAATGTTGTTTTGCCGGCGCATGTTTTGCCGGTTTATGCTTTGCCGTCATTTTCTCATCGGGACGATAATTGTCACCGGCCAGCCTTACCCATTCTCTGCTGGAAACATAATATATCTTCGGGTTTGTGCCAAGCCTTTCCAGAAGGCGGAAAGCATTGGGGTTTTTCTTCAGTTTATATACAGCATGGCTCTCGTTATTCAAATCACCAAAGGTAATCGCACCTGACGGACATGCCTGAGTACACGCTGTCTGGTATTCGTTTTCTTCAAGTTCATGGCGATCTTCAAAATGAGCTTTTTCCATAGCTCTCTGATAACGGTGGAAACAGAAACTGCACTTTTCCACGATTCCTCTCATGCGTACGGAAACATCAGGATTCAACGATTCTTCCATGCCTTCGGGCCAGACCGGGTCCCACCAGTTAAAATACCTGGCATGGTAAGGACAGGCTGCCATGCAGTATCTGCATCCGAAACATCTGGTATAAATCTGGCTGACGATGCCTGTTTCCATGCTGTAATCTGTAGCAGTAGCCGGGCATACCGAAACACATGGAGAATGCCCTTCATGTTGCCCCTCGCAATGCTGGCACGGTCTCGGCAGATAGCAGATTTCAGTATCTGGATATGGCTTGTCATTGGTAAGCTTGTACACACGCATCCAGGTAATGCTGTCGAGTTTGTTGGATTCATCCGCCTTGAAAGGGACATTATTTTCAGCCATACAAGACACCATACAGGCACCGCACCCGGTACACTTATCCAGGTCTATGACCATTCCATACTTTTTGTTGGATTTTACATGTTTGTGTTCTTTTTTCATCAGAACCTCATATCCTCATTTAGGCTTTGGCGAGCTTCGCTCTGATTCCCCATGCTGCATCCAGTCCGGAAGCAGGATCCTCTACCGGACCGATCAGGTCATGCACATTGACGCCCTTTCCGGACAGGTACTTATCATCGCCTGTATGCCCCAGTCCTCTCGGCATGGCAATAACACCGGGAACTATTCCCTCAAAGAGATGCACCCGAACGTTTGCGCTGCCTTTGGGAGTGGTCAAAACAGCTTTTGCACCTTCTTTTACGCCCGCATCTTTTGCTGTTTTGGGGTTGATTTCAACAAAGATGTCATTCTCTTTCAATATGGTATCGGCAACGGCTTTTATCATGAAGGGAGTATTACCTACAGAACCGCTGGCGAGTCTTATGGAATCGTAAGAAATTAACGTCAGGTTATATTTCTTGTCGCCTTTACCTTCGATATCTGCAATATTGACTATTTCATCTTTATCTCTGCCTGTCTTCGCACCATCTGCCGATGAGATAAACTCGAATAATTTCGATTCTGTCTCAAACTGATCCCAACCGGGAGCTCCATATTTCTGATTGATGAGAAATCCGACAGAGTCCAGCTTGCTCCAGGCTTCCCTGAAGGTTGCCTGCAGGCAGGCTTCATAGCTGTCCCAGGAAAATGAGCTTTCAATCTTATCGCCAAGAGCTTTGGCTATTCGGATTATGGCATCCCCGGAATGAAGGGTATTGTATTTCGGTGCGACAACCGGCCTTGAAATCCCGATAACAGGTTTTTGCAGCCCTGCAGGAGCCGGAATATCTTCATACCTTTCAAGATAACAATGGTTTGGTAGAATGATATCTGCAAATTGTGCGCTGTCATCCATATAAGATGAAAAGCTCGCAATAAACTTGATTTTTGAAAATGCTTTCTTAACAGCTTTTGTGTCTGAAAACTGATGCAGAGGATTTGCTCCTTCAATCAAAAGAGCTTCGACAGGAATTTCCTTTCTGCCTGCATCTGCTACTGCGTTTACAAACCTGTGAGCCAGTTGCCCGGCAAGGGGAAATTCATCAGTTCCTGCACCATCAATACGGGCTGACGCAAAACCTTTTTCAGCGATTTTATCCATGTCAGGATAAGGCCATGAGATATAATTCGGCTGTTCTACCGCCCATACACCCCCTTTGGTATTGACACGTCCGAGCAGAGCGTTTAACGCATGAACGGCTATGTATTCGTCCAGACTGCCCTGAGCAGTACCCTTGCCCCTGCCACAGACGGCAAGAGGGCTGGAAGCTTTGGCAAAAGACACTGCCAGTTCTTCTATCATCTCCGCACTTGTATCGGTGATTCTCGCTACTGATGCGGGGGTATATTTTTCCATCACAAGGGATTTAAAGCCTTTAACCTTTTTCCCGTCTGTTCCGGTCATGTCATCGAACCCAAAGGAATGTTTGCTTATAAAGTCCTTGTTATAAAGGGATTTTTTGATGATCACATGGGCCAGTCCCAGTGCAAGAGCTGCTTCTGTTCCGGGTTTTATCGGAATCCATTTATCAGCCTTTGCAGCAGTGTTGGACAATCTCGGTTCTATCTGTACGATTTTGCCTTTCATATTTGCATTGGCTTTAAACATTCGGACAGGAGCACCCCATCCGTCAATTATACCACTTCCGAAACTCAGTATAAAATCGGAATTTTCAAAATCAAATCCAGGAATTGAATCAATGCCATGCATTTGTTTCAAAGCCATTGAATAGCCATCAACAAAACTTGGGACAGACATGAAATTGGGAGAGCCGAAGGCTGTCATAAATCGCTGGAAAAGACCGGATACTGTGCCATAACGACCAGAACCCGATATACATGCCAGACTTTGGGGGTTTCCACTTTTTCTCAACTCTGCCAGATTAGAACTCACTTCGGATATGGCTTCATCCCATGAGATTTTCTGCCATTTACCTTCTCCCCTTTTGCCAACTCGCTTCAAAGGAGTTTTCACACGGGTCTGTCCGTACAGCAACTGAAGCCCGGCAATGCCAATCGGACAGACACCTCCGTCATTTACGGGATGTCCTTCCATGCCTTCGATCTTGACGGCCCGCTCATCTATTTTGCGTACTGAGATTCCGCAGCTGCCAGGACACAGGGAGCAGGCTGAGTTCACATAAGTGGCCTCTCCTCGTGCTGGCACAGGTGTCCATGGCCACATCTGTGTCCAGATGGAACTGTCGTCTGCCAGCTTCCAGGGCAGTGGTGTAAGAGCTATCCCCGCTCCTGCACCGATTCCCAGTGACAAGAAACTTCTTCTGTCTATTTTCATAGATAATACCTCTTAAAACTTAATGAAAGAGAACAAATATTTGAGATATTGATCATTCGCGATTTCGGATATGTCGTTACTTGTGGCATACAAAACAAGCGCCTTTTTTGGTCTGCACGCTGCTCTGTTTAACGCCCTCTTTCACATGACATTCCGCACAATCATCCATTTTCATCCGGTCATAGGTGTTCTTTTTCAACCCTATCATGTTCTTGCCCCAGATATCCCGGCTGTATCCAGTGATAATGTTCTTTTCATACACCTTCAACGATGTGGATTCACCGATATCCCCGTGACAGGTAACACAATCCATGCCAGCCGTCTTTACATGGGCTACATGGGAAAAGAAAACGCAATCGGGCTGTTTCGAATAGATCAACCAGGGTACTTCCCTGTTTTTCGATACATAATCCCTGACAAAAATGGCCTCATCTTCGGTTTCTCCCTGGACTTCCTCATGACAATCCACGCATTGGGCCAGTTTTGGCACACCTGCGTAAGTACCATCATCCCGAAAAAAATGACAACTCTCACATCCGTCATCAACCACTTCATTGTGAACGACATGGTTGAAATCAAATGGTTGCTTCTTTCCAGAATAAAGGATTTTGGGGAAAACGACCCAGCCAAATACCAGGCTTATCATCAGTCCGATGATGAAAAAGAGAAAAACCACTCCTCCCGACCCGTCATCCTTGCACGTCTTGCAGCTTTCAACAGCCTCGCCTGAAACTGCCTCTGCCTTGTCATCTTGTGTGCTCATGCAAACTCCGTATGACTGTTGTTAATGATTTATAAAACTCCAACTTCCAACTTTTATTAGCGAAAACAAAAGCTCCCCCAGCAAAGATAATTCCGGCCTTGTGTACCCATATAGAGTACTTTTGTCAAGAAAAAATCACGGAATTCCGCTTGATTTACGGTTTTTTGGGTAATCATGGCTGTTTATTTCAATTCAGCCTGTGAATTCAAATCATCTCCCGTACCATATAAAATTGAATGACTGTCAATGATATTTCGATAAATAATTTACATACTTCACCAATTAGGAAATACTCTTGACCTGCAGCCATCAACCGGATAATAGCTTGATAATGAGTTTTGAATATTATAAACTGTCCATTCCATATTGTTTTCAGTTGAAACCGGAAGGCTGCGTTGTCAACATATGAAAAATATTTTCTCTTTTCCCAACCGCATTGGTATTTACAATGTTGGAACGGGAAAAAACGATAAATGATTTTGAATCAATCAAATTGTTGTTTTGAAAATTAAATTCAAAATATCAAAAGTAATGAAAAAAGGAGAATGAAATGAAAAAGAGAATGACAACACTTTGCCTGCTTTTGGGATTGCTCCTGATGATATCCAGTCAGCCTGCCGGAGCTACAGACGCTGATTCTGCTTCCAACCCTGCTGATAATCCAGCACAGCCAGTCCTGCTTTTTGTGGATGCGTCAGGTTCAATGAAAGAAAAAATAACCGTAAACGACAAATCCATTTCCGGCATCAGTGCAGCAAAGCAGCTTCTTATCGAGTTGGCCGGAACACAGGAACTAAATGACTGCCAAATTGGAATATACAGAATGCGCCACATTCCAGGATCTGCTGAATTGTATGTTCCTTTTTTGAAGATGGACGAGTTTACTCCTGACCTGGCCATTCGTCGGCTGGAAAAAGATTTTGCCACGGAATACCCCCTTTTCAATCGAAGGACTCCTCTGGCGGATGCTATTCGACAATTGGATAAGCAAGAACTGGATTCACTGAAAGGTAATATAAAAATAGTAATTATTTCAGATGGAAATGAGAGTTTTTATGATATCCGCAAGGACGAAAAAAACAACAGTCAGAACACTGACCCAGATGATCCTGTAACAGATCCGTTGATGGAAATTCGAAGGCTCGCTGAGAAGTACGGAGAGAAATTGTTGGTACATACGGTATTCATAGGCGTTGAATCCGATGGAGAAAAGCCGCGTCCGGGAAAAGATTTATTGAGCAGTATGGCCGATATTGGAAACGGCAAAGCTTTTCAGGGAAAGGATTTACTGGAAAATGAGGCACAGATGTCCGAATTTTCTAAAATACTCTGCTCACGCCCCGAACCTGTTCAGAAACAGCCTGTTACCATTGTCCAACCGGCAGAAAAAGACAGCGATAAAGACGGAGTTTTCGATTCCAGCGATCAGTGTCCGGAAACACCTGCTGGTGTAAAGGTGGATAAAAACGGCTGCCCTGCTGATAAGGATGAAGATGAGGTGTACAATGATGGAGATCATGACAGCGATGGTGACGGGGTCATTGACACTATAGATAAATGCCCTGAAAGCCCGGTCGGAGTGACTGTCAATTCATTAGGATGCTGGGTACTGGCTGGTGTCACTTTCGATACTGGTAAACATAACATAAAACCTCAATTTTATCCGGCGATGAACGAAGTTTTGAGAGCTTTGAACCAAAATGCAGATCTGCATGTGGAAATTCAGGGGCATACGGATAATGTAGGATCTCCGGCTGACAATATGGAACTTTCCAACCGCAGGGCGAAGGCCGTAATGAATTATTTGATCGAAAATGGAATCGGCCCGGAACGGCTGACCTCCGTAGGATACGGGCTTACAATGCCTGCCACCAGTAATGCCAACGCCCAGGGCAGGGCTATTAACAGACGAGTTGAGTTAAAACCGACAAAACAATAGATAGTAAGTACCCGACCAATAATCTTTTAATATTTTCGTAGGGGCAATCCCTTGTGGTTGCCCCCATACAAGGGCAGGCACAGGGCCTTCGTTTCGTGGCGCTCAAAAAAAGATCAAGCAGATTGAACGACGCAGAGAAAATTGGGAAATCTATCCGTATGAAGCATGGGTTTGTTTATCTGGCGGCAGTTATAGACTGGTTCAGCCATTACGTATTGAGCTTCAAGGTTTCAACCACAGAGGAACTTGAATCCACCTTAAAAATAAAGGAATTTTCATTTTGCGTATTCTTCTTGTTGAAGACTCAGAAAAACTATCCACTTATATCGGTAAAGCTTTGCGGAAGGCAGGATATGCTGTCGATTTAACCGGTGACGGTGAAGAAGGACTCTACCTTGCTGAAAGTATAAACTATGATGTTTTGATATTAGACTTGATGCTTCCCAAACTTGATGGTCTGAGTATTTTAACAAAATTGAGAAAAAACGGAAGTGTACTCCACATCCTTGTCCTAACTGCTAAAGATACGATTGAAGATCGAGTAAACGGATTGCAGAAAGGGGCTGATGATTATCTTGTTAAACCCTTTGCAATGGAGGAACTGATCGCAAGAGTTCAGGTTTTGGGAAGGAGATCACACAATATTAAAAATCCTTTTATAAACATTGGTAGACTTGTGATTGATACAGCAAGTCGGACAATAAGTCGGACGGGTGATGTTATTATTCTTACCCCTCGGGAATACGCGATCCTTGAATATCTTGCCTTGAATCAAAACCGGGTTGTTTCACGAACTGAAATCGAAGAACATATCTATAATGATGAAATTGAAATAATGAGCAATGTTGTAAATTCGGCGATCAGTTCTATACGTAAAAAAATAGACATACCAGGCACGACCTCCATCATTGAAACAAAACGAGGCATGGGATATATCATTAAAGGATGGATAAAATAAACTCAATTAAAGGAAAGCTTACATCCCGGCTGCTCATTGGATTTTTTATTATTTACGCTGTATTGGGGGGCGCTTTTTATAAGATTGTTGCGGTTGCTTTGACAGATCAGCTTGATAACGAGCTGATCAGCTGGGTAAATAACATATCAGAGATGTTTGATTTTGAAGAGCCGGAAATAGATAATGAGTTTCAGGGTACCGTTTTTGATGACAACGATGTTTTCGGTGGTCGCAAATACTATCAGGTTTGGACAAACGACAAAGAAACCTTTGCACGAAGTCCGTCATTAAAAAACTCAAAATTGCCGTTTTTTGATGTTGCTTTATATAGCTATCGATTTGAAAATATTAAACTTCCCCGTGATACAAACGGAAGAGCCGTTGTTTTTTCCTTTATCAACAGCAGAATAGATGAGGATTCAATCGATGAGGCTAACTTGCAGAAATTAGAAAACTTCATTGAGAAAATGGAAGAAAAAGAAAATACTAATCTTATTATTGATACTGACAAAAGAAAATATCATGATTTCCTTAAACTCGACTATCAAGTTTTTAAAGCTTGACAACACAATTCAGGTTTATTGAAAAAAATAGCCATTACATTTTATATTGCAGCGCAGGAGTAGGCTGTAATCTCCCCAAGTCCCTTCCCACCATATG
>JAUCGE010000364.1 GCA_030377965.1 Desulfobacterales bacterium HSG16 | reverse complement strand
ACGAGGGATCAGATCCCAAAATGAAAAAAGCTGCTATGCAGATGCTTGACCTTGCTCTCGGACGGGAAAAAACACATTATAATTTTCTGCCCCAGCGTCAGTATAACCCCATTCCCGATGATACAAAAAGCGCGTCAGGCAGACTGATTGCACAAATAAAAGGATCAAGAAAAAAACCGTATATCGAACCAAGAGAGCCGCTTTTTGCAGAAGATGTACTCAGGATCGGCAATGAAGATATTGCAGGCCATGAGATTCTTCGTTTGAAAAAATATGTGCCGGGCAAAGGGCGGTTTTATCTCAATCTTTCAAAGAAAAAATTTCCGGCTTCCGATACTCCTGTTTTTCTCTGCGACCGACGGGAACCTGCACTGTCAAAAATGATCCGTGATCTGGAAAACAGGCTGCCAGCTATGCCAGAGAGCGTTCTGTCCTCATCTTTTACTCCTGGATTTTCAAAATCTCGTAAGCAAAAAGGTGTTAAAACACTTGATGTTTTAGTAAGCAGGCATTACAAAAGACCATCAAAAGGAAAGGCCGGACTCTGGGTCTGTGAAGATTCTGTTAACAAAATTCCCAAAAAAGGCGTATCCGATACCTGGTGGTGGCTTCCGCCGGTGATCTGGCCCAAGGATGAAGAGACATTTACAAACCTTGTCAAAATAATTATCGGTAAAGGCGGGCGTACATTCGTCTGTAACGCGCCCTGGCAGACATGTTTTTTTGAAGGCAGGAAAAATTTCGAACTCTGGGCAGGGCCTTTCTGCAATATTGCCAATGGCCTGGCGGCAGACATGCTGGCATCTTTTGGGTTTACGGGTGCTGTTGTCAGCCCTGAACTTGCCCGTGACGATTTTTTGAATCTGCCAGAGCAGATTTCATCTTCCCTGTCCCTGGGCATTGTTCTTTCTGGTCTCTGGCCGCTTTGTATCTCACGAACTGTTTCAAATCGCCTGGATTTTGGAAAGCCTTTTTCAAGTCCGAAAAAAGAAGATGCATGGGCAGTTTCTCACGAAAAAAATACCTGGGTGTTTCCAAACTGGAGGCTGGATCTGGAATCTGAAAAAAAACGCCTGCAAAATGCAGGATACAGTGTTTTCGTTCATATGAACGAAGATATTCCCAATTCTGTACATATGAAAAATCGCCCCGGAATGTGGAACTGGAATCTGAAATTATTGTAAAAAATTGGGATATATGCACTTTTATTCGATAAAAAGGATGCAAAACTCACGCTGATATGTTATAGTCACCCATAATAATCGTTAAGTATTCGATCAGGGACGGGATGCAATAAAAACTTCGCTGTATGCCAGACATTCCTTAAGCAGAAAGCAGAAAGCCAAAAAGGATGGTATCATGATCGCAACATGTGACAATTGCAAGACTGCATTCAACGTAAACGACAGTCTGATAAAAAAAGAGGGGATCAAGGTCCGGTGTGCCAACTGCAAGCATGTTTTCAAAATCATGCCGCCCAAACCGGAGCCTTTGTTACAGGACAGCGGGCAGCAGCAGCCCTTACAGGCAAGCCCTCCTCCTCCTGTACCAACGAAAAAACCGCCAGTCGTTGCTGCAAGAAAAAATCTGCCTGAAATAAAAAAGCCTGAATTCAATCCAGATCAGGGTTTTTCAGGTGAAAGCACTATCACCATAGTCGATTTTTCAAAAGATGTGTTCTCCCCGACCGAGGAAGTCAAAGAACGGTATGTGGATCTTGGAAGTATCGGTAAAGGAGGCATGGGCGAAGTGCTTCTTGCCAAGGATACCCAGCTTTTGAGAAAAGTTGCTATCAAGGTACTGCGTGAAGACTGTGCTACACCCGCAACTCTCATGTACTTTCTCAGGGAAGCCCAGATTACCGCCCAGCTGGATCATCCCAACATCGTACCTTTGTACACTGTCAAGCAGCCTGATGAAGATGAAAAAAACGTTTCCTTTGTCATGAAGTTGATCAAAGGCAAGGATCTTCATGAAATTACATCCGCTGCCAGATCCATGTATCTGGAAAATCCCAAAGCGAAAGTGCCTGCCGAAATCAGCATGAGATCAAGGCTCGAACATTTCATAAAGGCATGTGATGGTATAACATACGCACACCGCAAGCAGGTGGTACATCGTGATTTGAAGCCTGCTAATATAATGGTCGGTGATTATGGAGAA